>DATJWZ010000359.1:0-23258 GCA_035500795.1 Candidatus Eiseniibacteriota bacterium
ATGAACTATTGGAATGAGAAATATTTCCTACGGGATCACAAGTACTGGGCCAATGAAGCCGACGGTATGCCGCCGGCGTAGCGAGCATCCGTCACGAAAAGGTCACTATTGGCGACTGCAAAGCTGGGTTCTCTGAGTCTGCCCTATCCTTCCACGCTTCCATCTCCCTTACTAAATCGTTCCTGCAGCGAGTAGAATGACGAGAGCCTGCAATCAAAAGCAGCCAATCTGAGTTTCCCGGCATCAGAGCTTTTTCTGGTACGAAAGCGATAGAAAAGGAACTGATTTGGAGCCCATATATAGCATCGTAATTCCTGCCTATAACGAAGAAGCACGCATCGGCGCCACGCTCGAGAAGGTGCTGAGCTTCGTTCACGCGCAGGGTTGGGAAGCTGAAATCATCGTCGTCAACGACGGTTCGAAAGACAGAACGTCGGACATTGTGCAATCGTTTGTAGCGAAAGATCCCATTCTGCACCTGGTGGAGAACCCGGGAAATCGCGGCAAAGGATTCAGCGTTCGCAACGGCATGCTGCAAGCTCGGGGGCGTATTGTGCTGTTTAGCGATGCCGACTTGTCGTCTCCGATCGAAGAATCGGTGAAACTATTTGCAGCTCTCGATCGCGGCGCTGACATAGCGATTGGATCGAGATGGCTTCGTGCGGAATTGCAAACGCAGCGTCAGCCCTTGCATCGCCAATTGTTCGGTCGCATCTTCAATCTGCTGCTCAGGGTCACGTTGGGACTTCAATTCGCCGACACGCAATGCGGCTTCAAAGCGTTCAAACGCGCTGCTGCTCAGGCCATTTTCGCGTGGCAAAAAATTGAACGGTGGGGATTCGATCCGGAAATTCTTTTCCTGGCGCGCAAGTTCGGCTTTAGTGTGGAAGAAGTTCCAGTGCACTGGGGACACAGCGGCGGTGCCCGCATCAATCCGTTCATTGATGGAGCCCGCATGTTTCAGGAGATGCTGCGGGTGCGCTGGTACGACCTGACCGGGAAGTATGATGGCGTCGACGGCATGGCTGCGGAAGCCCGTCGAACACCCCGTTTGCCTTAGATCCTCTCCAGGTCCTTCCCTCTAGGCAGCGTGAACGGCTGCTAGTTTTTTTACCGCGCTGACAACACGCTGTCCCATTTCCGCAGTCGTTACAGGAACGTGAGTTTTGCTAGCCAAGTCGGCGGTTCGTGCGCCTTCCGACAACACAGTTGACACGGCTTGCTCAATGCACGCGGCCTCTCGCTCCAGATGGAATGAGTGCCGCAACATCATTGCCGTAGAGAGAATCGCGCCAAGTGGATTGGCAATGCCTTTGCCCGCAATGTCTGGAGCCGACCCATGTACTGGCTCGTAGAGTCCGACGGGGCCGCCGATACTCGCGGAAGCCAGCAGTCCCAGAGATCCAACAACTCCTCCCGCCTGATCTGACAAGATGTCGCCGAACATGTTTTCGGTCAGTACGACGTCGAAGTCTGTGGGGCGCTGCACCAGCAGCATGGCCGCCGAATCGACATACTGATGTCCAAGCTTCACTTCCGGATAATCCTTGGCGATCCTGGTCACCACATCTCGCCACAAACGCGAGCACTCCAGGACATTGGCCTTGTCTACGGACAGAACCTTCTTCTTCCGCTTCATCGCCAGATCGAATGCAACGCGGGCGATACGCTCAACTTCATGCTCCGCGTAACGCATGGTATTGATTGCGACACGAGATCCTGCCTCGCCCTCGATGGAGCGAGGCTGGCCGAAGTACGCGCCGCCGAGCAGTTCGCGCACGATCATGATGTCGGTGCCATGCACAATCTCAGGACGAAGTGGAGAAGAGTCCTCCAGGGCAGGGAAGAACACGGCCGGACGCAAGTTGGCATACGCTCCGAGTTCGCGGCGCAACCGCAGCAGACCTGTTTCCGGGCGCAAGTGGCCGGGATTCTTGTCGAATACAGGACTCCCGACTGCGCCCAGCAGAACCGCCGAAGACGAAAGACAAGCCTGAATGGTGTCGGCAGGCAGTGGATCGTTTGCGGCGGTGAGCGCCGCTCCGCCCACGTGTTTCTGCTGAAGCTGAAGATCGTGTCCAAAGCCGTCCGCAACAGCCTGCAAAGCACTGACTGCCTGGTCCATAACCTCAGGGCCGATGCCATCGCCGGGGAGAACTGTGATTTTTAGTTTCATAGGAATTTAGTAATTGGGTAATTGAGAAATTGAGTAATGGGCAATTCTATGCAGAAAAGGCAAAGCCGCCAAACGGCGGCTCTGAGATTACTCAATTACAAAATTACCCAATTACAAAATTCCTCACACTCCCCACAGATAATCTTCCTGCTGGGTTTGCTCGTGCTGAGTTTCCCCATGCGCCGGAAGCGGTACGCCAAAAGGATTCGTGTCCGCTGTCGCCGCGAACGCTTTGTCGGGCTCAGACGGCGCATTAACCACCGCAGCCTGAGTTGCGTCGACAATCGGCTCGATCAGCGGCGTTGCCGACATTGTAGGCTTATGCGTATCGCGAATCAGTTCGAGAAGATGATGATCCTCGACATGCTTAATCTTGTCGGCTAATCGCACGAAGCGCCGATAGACGTCGTCAAGAGCGCGGCGGTCAAACGAATATCCCAGCTGCTCGCAGCGCATACTCAGCGCGTGGCGACCCGAGTGTTTGCCCAGTACCAGCTTCGAGTCCGGCACGCCCACCGATTTCGGCGTCATGATCTCGTACGTAAGCGGATTCTTGAGTACGCCATCCTGGTGGATGCCCGCTTCGTGTGCGAAGGCGTTGCGGCCCGTAATTGCCTTGTTTGGCTGTACGGGAACACCGGTAATCTCACTCAGCATCTGGCTGGCGGCGAAAATCTGTTCGCTCGCGATGGCCGTCTCGTATGGATAGCGGTCGGGACGCACTCGCATCGCCATTACGATTTCCTCGAGTGATGCATTTCCTGCCCGCTCGCCGATGCCGTTGATGGTGCATTCCACCTGGCGCGCACCGGCATGAACCGCTGCCAGCGCGTTTGCAACCGCCATCCCGAGATCGTTGTGGCAGTGAGCCGAGATCGTGACCTTCTCGATTCCTTTCACGCAACGGCGAATCATCGAGATCAGCTCGCCGAACTCGGAAGGAACGGTATAGCCCACTGTATCGGGTATATTCAGCGTCGTTGCGCCAGCTTCGACGACTGCATCCAGAACGCGGCACAGGAAATCGGGGTCGGTACGCGTCGCGTCTTCCGGCGAGAATTCCACATCATCGCACAGAGACTTTGCCAGTTGGATCGCCTCGCGCGCCTGTGCAACGCACTGATCGCGCGTGATACGCAACTTGTATTGCAGATGTATATCGGACGTCGCGAGGAATACGTGAATACGCGGCCGGGCAGCGTTTTTCAACGCTTGCCATGCGCGCTCGATATCCGGACGGCACGCCCGGGCCAATCCCGCAATAATCGGACGGCGCACGGTTTCTGCTATTGCCTCGACTGATTCGAAGTCGCCGTCAGAGGCAATCGGGAAGCCGGCTTCGATGACGTCCACACCGAGGCGGTCAAGTTGCTGCGCCAGCCGGAGCTTCTCCGGAAGATTCATGCTGCAACCTGGCGACTGCTCGCCATCGCGAAGGGTGGTGTCGAAAATCGTAACTCGCGTATGCTCCGTGCCCATAGATACCTTCCCTGAGATAATGCCAGCTCGACCGGGAACTCCCCCGGCTGAAAGAGCGTTCTTCCAATGTTCTTTCTATCGTACGAGCTTCGGTCATAGAAGCAAAACTTATATTTCTTCACAAAACATTAGCATATCTTGTATTATAAGTATTGCTAATACATTGTTGAGCTTTGTTAAGGAGCCATGGAGCTCTCTCAATTGGAGGTATTTCTAGCAGTGGCTCGGGAGCGGCGGTTTTCGCGCGCTGCCGACAAGCTTTTCCGAACGCAGTCCGCGGTTAGCCAGACGATCCGCAAACTCGAAGATGAACTCGGGGAGGCATTGTTTGACCGATCGTCGCGCGAAGGCGTGCTTACCGATGCCGGCAAGGTGCTGTATGAGTACGCCGAAAAGCTGATCAACCTCCGCGGTGAAGCTGCGGAATCACTCTCAGAATTGCGCGAACTGCAAAAAGGCAAGCTGGTCATCGCGGCCAACGAATTCACCGTGTTGTACCTCCTTCCGGTGCTGGCTGAGTTTCGCCGATTGCATCCCATGATCAAGATCACTGTGGAGCGCGCGCTCGGCAGCCACATTCCTGACGACGTTCTCAGATACGCCGCGGAATTTGGTGTGTTGTCGTACGAACCACAGGAAGCTAACCTGCACTCTGTTGTGGTTTTTCTCGATGAATTAGTCTTTGTCGTGCCAGCGAGGCATCCTTTGGCTTCCGCGCGGCAGGTCAGCATTCGGCAATTAGGTGCTGAGTCGTTCGTCGCGCATATTGTCAATTCGCCCTATCGCGAGAAAGTGATCCAGTTATTCAAACAGCACAAGACACCTTTGCACATGGATCTGGAACTGCCAACTTTGCAGGCGATCAAACAATTTGTTGCAACCGGAAACGGAGTCGCCCTGGTTCCGGAGATCAGCGTGGAAACTGAATTGAACCGCGGCGAACTGGTTCGAATTCCCGTGCGCGAGCTGCAGTTAAAGCGCAAGCTGCGCCTGATTTATCGCAAGGGAGCGAATCTATCGCATGCCGCACGCGCCTTCCTGAAAGTGGCCGAAGCTGTTGCCACCGAGCGCAAAGGAAGGTATCGCTTTCAGCGCGAGAATTAAAGGTAGTTCTCTGCGTGGAAAATAAAAAGGGAGCAAATTTACTTTGCTCCCCCTCTCGCCTGACACTGAAACTTGTTCTCGGAGTTCCAGTTCAGCAATCGGCGCACATGCGCTCGTGAAACGACTCGAGCGCATCTTCGACGCATATGTGCATATCAAGCACCGAATCCAGGTTGGTCAATTCCAACAACGTGTTTACCAGTTCACTGGCTCCAGCACATTTGAGTTCTGCGTTCCGCTCCTGCGCCAGGCTGTGCAACGACGCCAACTCTCCGATGCCAGCGCTGTCGATCGAGGTGACTCCCACCAGGTCGAGCACCACTCTGCTTCCTTCATGCAGGATTTCGTTCACGACGCGCGAGAGCGCGGCCGCTTCGTCGCGATAGACGATGCGTCCCTGGCAGTGCACAACAACAATATCGCCCCGGTTGCGGGCTTCTACACTGAGTTTCAACTTCGACTCCTTCTCCAATAATTGATACGAGATTGGAGGCCCCATTTGTTCCCACATTTGATAGTTGGTATTCATATTGTCCACGATAGTACATAGACGTGAGTCGATCGGTTTTGGCACCATGAAAATCCGGTAAATTTTCGTCAAGGAATTTAAGCCCTAAGCCGCGGAAATGACATTTGTCATAAAGCGGTACGAACAAATTTTGGAGGACGATACATCTTCCGTATCCGGTACACTGCATCTAACGGATTTCATTGATTACAATGCTTTTTTGCCGGCCCGCATGGCCGGGGAGGGATACTGCGTGTCGAAAACCGCCGCTGCTGTGCTGGCATTTGTGGCTTTCCTGATGTTTTCACTCCCGATGTCGGCACAATTCAACGGACTTCTTCCGAATGGCAACGTATATGTCGGAGTTTCGTACGGACAGCTTACAAATGTTGTGAACAAGCAAAGCTATAAGGGATGGAATGGATCCTTTGAAACGTTGCCATTTACACGCTTTCCGCGCCTGGGCCTGGTCATCGATGGAAGCGGCTTTTACCGTCGGGGCGTGACGCAATACAACGCTATGGGAGGCCCGCGGTTGTCGACCAACATGGGCAAGTGGCGGCCCTTCGTTCAAGCGATGGCTGGGATCCGCCACCTCAACTCCAGCGGCTTTGTCTACAATCCACTCGTGATCGATGTTGGTGGCGGCGTCGATTACAAGCTATGGTTCAAGAACTTCTCCTGGCGCTTTCAGGGGGATTACATGCACAGCCACTACGCTAGCGCGACTCAGAATGATTACCGCGCTTCAACCGGTATAGTCTGGCGATTCTGATTGCGCACCCTTGATTTGTTCTCCCGATTGCTCTCCTAAAACTGTTTGCCGCGCATCCAACAACTTTGCACTTCTCTCTGGGTTACGAATTGAGAAGGAGGAAAGTTTTACATGCGCAAGATCGCGGTCCTTTTGTTTCTCGTAGTTTTTTCTGCCATATTCGCCTCCGCCCAAGTACCCACGTCCGGGAATATTTTCGTAGGCTATTCATTCGAGAGATCGGATTGGTCAGGGCTCACCGGCAATTCGAGTGGTACTAACCTCAACGGGTGGGAAGCCTCGCTCGAAGGAAAAGTCTTCCCGCATCTCGGCATCGTAACGGATTTCGGCAGCCATTACGGCTCGGAGACATTCACCGCGCTTACCCCCAACGGACCATTCAATGCCAGCGTTAGTGGACACCAATGGGAGCTCCTGTTCGGCCCGCGTGTATCGGTTTCAGTCGGACGGTTCACGCCTTTCGCTGAAGCCATGTTCGGCGTCGCACACATTCACAACGGCGATTTCTTTGGCACTTCAAACACATCATTCGCCGAGGCGCTGGGCGGCGGGATTGACTATCGTCTGGTGCGCCTGCTCGCTTTGAGGGTTGAAGCTGATTACATCCACACGCACCTCTTCAGTACAACCCAGAACAATTTCCGGCTGTCTACTGGAATCGTTTTTCGCTTCTAACAAAAAGCTTCTCATTCAGTGAGGGTCGTCATGCGCAAGATCGCTGTTGTCTTTCTTGGGTTGGTTTGCATTTTTCCTCTGGCCGGAATTTCATCTGCACAGGTTCCGTCTGGCAATGTGTTTTTCGGTTATTCGTACTACAGCACGAATCTGTCGAGCCTCAACCGTACGAATGCAAATGGGTGGGAGGCCTCGCTAGAAGGCAAGTTTCTTCCAATCATCGGCATCGTGGCCGACTTCGATTCCCACTATGGATCCCAGGACTTCCCGGCGTCATGTCCCGTTCAGATTCCGAATTGTTCGCTCAGTTTCACGGCAAATTTCACGGAGCACAACTATCTGTTTGGACCCCGCGCGTCATTTTCTGTGGGAAAGATCCGGCCGTTTGCTGAAGTCCTGATCGGAGCAGGTCACGTACACATCAACAATGGCGGCTCCGACACTTCGTTCGCGACAGCCGTCGGCGGCGGACTCGACTACAAATTTCTAAAGCTTTTGGCTTGGCGCATTCAAGGACACTATGTCCATACGAACTTATTCGACACCTCGCAGCACAACGTGCGGATTTCAACCGGGATTGTTGTTCGGTTCTAAGGCGAAGCATCACGAAGAGAAAGCATCCGCAGTTTTCCTTCGTGTACCTTTGTGCCCTTTGTGGTTATGAATTTGAAACTTTGAATCGGGAAAACGGCATTGAGAAGTCTTACGCGACTTGGCGCTTGAGTTCGAGCATTTCGAAGTACTCTGCCACGAGCTCAGCGTCCCAAAGTCCGCGTGCAGCTTCTTCGCGCATCGTCTGCGCTGCGGCCTCGTGTGAAAGCGCGGGCTTGTACGAGCGGGCTGTCCGTAGAGCATCGTAGACATCCACTACCTGCAGTACCCGGGGAAGCGTCGGAATTTCCGAAGCGACGAGCCCGTCTGGATAGCCCGAGCCATCGGAATGCTCGTGATGGTGTCGAATGATGGGAAGAACCAGGTTGAGAGAGTGCAGAGGCTTGCAGATGTTCTCGCCCGTGATGGGATGAAGCTTCATGATTTCCCATTCCGCCGGAGTGAGATCGCTACCTTTTTTCAGGATATCGTCAGGAACCGCAATCTTGCCGAGATCGTGTAAATACCCACCACGCTTGAGGGCAAGGATAGAATCTTCGTCCATGCCAAGGTGGCGTCCCAGATCGGAAGCGTGGACGGAGAGCCGCTCGCAATGGCCTTCCGTATAAGGATCTCGGCCTTCAACAATCAGCCCGAGCGTGCACAGGACGGAATCAGCCGTTTCAAGTTCGTCTGTGAATTCCTTGAGCCGCAAAAGCGACTTCACGCGAGCGATCAATTCCTCCGCGAGAACGGGCTTGTTGAGGAAGTCGTCCGCGCCGGCTTCAATACCGCGAACTTTATCGCTGCTATCACTTAGGCCCGTGATCAGCACGAAAGGGATCAGGCGAGTTGCCACATTTTCCTTCATCGCGCGGCAAAGATCGTAGCCGGATTTACCCGGCATCATCACATCGGAAAGGATGAGATCCGGGGCTTGGCGGCGTACCTCCGCTTCCGCTTGCTCGGCGCTTGAAGCGGTGACCACACTATATCCGCGGATCGTCAACAATTGGCTCATCAGCCCGGCGATGCTGGGCTGGTCATCGACAACAAGAATCCGCGGAACTCGACGTCTTGGTAACAAATCCCCCATACGCTGATAAGAAGCTACCTCGCCACCAGTAGTTGTCCGCGACGTGCCCTCACACCCGAAGACGACGAAGCTGGAACTATGACCGTAGAAAACTACAACTTAAGATTTTACCGCCATTCTTGCATGTTCGTGTGAGCGTCAATAGATGAAAACACTATCATTAGTCTAAAGTTTTATGAATTCCCATTTCGGTACTCTCCTTGCGCGAAATGTGATTGCTGATCTTGCATTTGCTCCGCAGCATACTTAGCTTGGCGACATGCAGCACAAATTTCGATTTTTGTTGGCGTTAGTCCTGATGTTAGGGACTTTCTTCCACGCCTTAGCGGTGGCGGCACCGAAGGTCCACGCCATCACCTTTGGAAAGTGGATATCGGTTCAATGGACCGCGGGCAGCGGCACAGACGACAAAGCGGTGGCGATGAAGATTCGTCCGCTGGTCGTGGACGGTCGAGTGAAAGAATATGTTCTGGGCCCACCACACGAAGTGACCGATCGCCTGTTCGTGGTGCGCCGAGTTTTTCGCGTGAATGATAGCTTGCCAGAGGATGCCATTCTGCGATGGCAGTGGCAACGCGGAGGCTGGCTACTGGTAGATCGCACCAACGGAAGGATCGCAGCTCTCAACTTGCCTGACTTCGATGCACTCTACTCGGTTGCGAGCTGGTATCGAGATTATGTCGCATATTGCGGTCTGGCTGATGATGGCAAGAAAACCTACGCAGTAGTGGCTCAGTTAGGCCGCCGCAAGCCGGTGTTGAAGAAAATCATAGGAGAGGGAATCTCCGATGACGCCGCGCCCGATTCGGCCTGTTCTCTTCCTGAGTGGCAGAGAGGGCCAGTCCGAGTAAGTTTTGAATCCAGATCTTCGAAGCAAACATTTGCGATTCGCGGGCACGTTGTGGATTTGGTCGTCGATGACGACGACGAAGGCGATTAGAGAGTGAGACTTTCGCCCACAGACTTTGTACCTTAAACCTTTAGTACGTTGGGTCTGCGTGACGCTGCCTGAGCTAATCGCCTGTGGCTTCTACCGCGGGTAGTTTCTCTGCAACAACTTTCTCTTTCACCTTCGCGCTGGTGACCAGCACAACTGAAAGCACGACGATCGCGCTTCCCGCAAGGATGAATCGATCAACTCTTTCATGCAGAATCAGCCAGCCCAGAAACACAGCCACAACTGGATTTACGTACGCGTAGGTTGAGACTTTCGATGTAGGCACGTGTTCGAGAAGCCAGATGTAGGCCGTATAGCCAATCCAGGAGCCGCACACCACGAGGTATCCAACAGCGGCAAGACTTCGTGGAGCCCACGTCACGTGAGAAAAGTCTCCATTCAGCAAAGCGAAAATGAAATTGCCTACTCCCGCTGCAGTAACTTGCCAGCCAGTTGCGCCGAATACATCCATCCCGGACTGCCAACGTTTCGAGAGGACTGATCCCAGTGCCCAGCTGAAGGATCCAGCGATCAGGCTGATGGAAGCCCAGAACTCTTTTCGTCCGAGACTGCCTGCTTGCAATTCAGGCCACACCAGCACGAAGAGACCGGCGATGCCCAGTGCCAGTCCCGCTTTGCCCCGCCGCGAGATATGGTGATCACCCAACAAAAGAGAATCGAGAACCAGAAACCACAGTGGAGTAATTGCGATGATGAGTGCCGACAAACCAGAGGAGACTGTAAGTTCCGCATAAGAGAGCGTGAGATTACCGCCCATCAACAGCAACAGCCCGACAACGGACGCTAGCGCGATCTGCCTCGGTGAGTAAAGAATGCGGTGACCAGTGAGCGCGCAGACCGCCAGCATGATCACGCCCGCGACGGAGAATCGCAGTCCACACATCAATGCCGGTGGAATAGTCTGTACCGCGATGTCAATCGCGAGGTACGTGGATCCCCAGAAGAGATACACGAGACCGAAGGCGAGAAACACCATCCACCGTGCTGGGTGTTGAGCAGAGCGCATCTTTTCTATTAGGGTTACAGGGGAGAATACAGCTATAAGACGACTTCCGGGTACGGTTTGATTCTAAAAAGGAGGGCAATAGAAGTTGGTGTATGGGGTGAGATGGAAGTGGTAGCAGTCAAAGCCGGACCGGTCGAACTGGATGTTAATCCCTAATCCCGAGCCCTGACCCTAGCCCCTGTTTACTTCAGCTTCTCGTACTCCGCTTTCGCGGCCTTCAGAACCGGAACGTCAGGGTCGGCATCCTTCCAGTAGCCGAAGAAATCCTGGTAGGCGGTGCGCGCCTTCGCTGCATCTCCCTGCATTGCGTACGCTCGACCCAGATTCAGCTGCGCCAAAGGATATTCAATTCCCCACGAAACTGCTCCGCGACGATCCAGAATCCGTTGAAACTCGGTCGCCGCCTTAGCGCCGTCGTGCAGTTTCAGATATGCCAAGCCGCGCAGAAATACCGGAGTGGCGCCCACTGCGCGCGGCCCGGTTCCGAACTCATAATTCCGAATCGGTTCGAGAGTACTCACGGCATCGGCTCCCTGGTTTCTGCCGAGTTGTTGCATCGCATGTACCTCGGCGCCGATCATCGTCTTGATGAAGACGTTGTCAGGAGCATCTCGCGCGGCGCTTTCCAGCAGCGACGAAGACTTCGCGGTATCCCCTAGCACGGCATATGCGAGCGCTGCCCCCCAGCGCGTGTCCGGATCATTGGATATCTCAATAGCCCGGGCGGTTTTTTCCCTCGCTTCACTCTCGTAGCCTAGCTGTGCCTCCTCATAGGCTTCGACGGTCATGACTTGGCTTGCGACTTCCTTGGCTCCTATCCCAATCAAGGCCTGCCGCGCTTGCTGCCACAATTCACTCGATGTTTTCACTTTCCCCAGAGCAGTATTCCATGCGGCGTTGAAGAACATGATAAAAGGACCGAACGACGTGTCCTTCATGACATCGAGCTCGTGCTGGACGGCTGCGTGATCGCCACGATAGTAAGCGACGTCCAGGAGCACAAAGTGTACTCCCGAGCCATCCGCCTTCTTGGCGACCGCTTCCTCGGAGATGCTCTTTGCCTCATCGAAGCGGTTCAACGCTTCATAAGCGCCGGACATGTTGTCGTAGGCATAAACGTCTTGCGGATCAAGGCGATGTGCCTGGCTCGCAAACTCAAGGGCCTTCTCATTTCTTCCCAGAGCAGCAGAGGAAAGCGCGGCATCATCCAATGGCACCGTGTCGCGCGGGTACGTCTGCGCCCACTGCGTGTAAACCGCGAGCGCCTTCTCGAAATCGATGGCCACTTCATCGTAGTAGTGCGCTTCGATGTAGAACCGTTCCCGATCGCTAGCCCGGTCGCGGAGTTCGTACGCTTTCTTGAGAGCACCCATTCCTTCCGCGACCCGGCCCAGATTGAAGCAAGACACTCCCCAAGTTGCATAGGCCGTGGCGAAGTTCGGATCGAGCTCTACCGCTTTTTTCAGAAATGGAATCGCCGCATCATCGCGCATCTTCTGGTGTTCGTTCTGTCCCTGGGTGAACGCCTGTAGCGCTTCCAAAGAAGAAGTCGTGGCCTGCTCCAGAGGCTTGGCAAACTGCTGCACCGAAGCCAGCGATTCCCCCATCTTTTGCCGCAGACTCGATGCAGCCTTATCCAGAGACTTCAATACCTGTTCTTTGTTGTCGACCTCCACCTGCTCCCGGTCCAGAGCGTCACCGGTTGCGCCGTTGAGTGCAGCCAGCGTGATGACATAATGGTTCCCCAGGCCTGCTATGGACCCCGTCAGCAGTGCTTTGATGCCTTGCCGCTGGCAGATTTCCCGCGCTACGTCGTTCGAGATGCGCTCATCTGCGGACTTTCCCATTAATCGCAATGCGTCACGGATTTTCGAGTCCGGAACAAGATTGAGATATGGCGACTGTTCCAATTGAACTGCGAGCGCCTGCTTCAGTGTGCCGTCAAACACGGGATCTCCGGTGGTGTTCACGAAGTCGGCGAGCAGCACACTGTCTTTCTCAGTGAGCTTTGCCGACGTCCTCGAACGGAGATACATCCCGAGTCCCACCAGTACGACCAGAACTCCCGCAGCGATTGGCAGGATCAGATTCCACTTGATCTTGCGTCTGGTATCGGCGACAGGAGCGGCAGGTGGGTTGAACGCAGGTCGCGACGGAGCGGAGGGTTGAACAGGAATTCTCGATGCAGAAGAAATTCTTGCCGGAGGTGGCACTTCAACCGCAGCCGGCATTGACGCGGAGCTTTGGGCAATGGCTCGACCGCTCTCCGTATCGCGCTTCAGTCGCTGCAGGTCAGCACGGATATCAGCGGCACTCTGGTACCGCAGGTTACGATCTTTCTCCAGCGATTTATTGAGAATGTCCTCGAACTTCACAGGCAAGTCCGCATTCAGACGGATTGGCGCGACTGGCGCACGATTCAGAATCGCATCGAAGATCAGGGCCGACGTATCTCCGCGGAACGGCAACGCGCCCGTTGCCATCTCATAAAGAACCACCCCAAATGAAAAGAGGTCTGTACGGGCATCGAGTTCCTTTCCCTTCGCCTGTTCCGGAGACATATAGGCGACGGTGCCGAGCGTGGACCCGGGGCTGGTCAAATGCTCTTCCACCACGACCGAGGTTGGCGCCGTGACGTCGGCAGGTTCGGAAGACGACCGCGAATCCGACTTTACCTTCGCTAAACCAAAGTCAAGGATCTTGGCATGTCCACGCTTGGTCACAAAGATGTTTGCGGGCTTGATATCGCGGTGAACAATCCCGCCCGCGTGTGCCGCATCAAGAGCGTCAGCGATCTCGATCCCCAGCGACAGAATGGTCTCGAGTTCCATCGGACGGCCCGCAATCAGGTGCTTGAGAGTGGCCCCGTCCAGAAATTCCATTACCAGAAATGTGCGGTTAGCCTCTTCCCCAATGTCATAAATGGTGCAGATGTTCGGATGATTAAGAGCGGAAGCTGCCTTCGCTTCGCGGCGGAAACGCTCCAGCGCCTGACGATCCTGCGCGAGGTCCTCGGGCAGAAACTTGAGCGCGACGAAGCGGCCAAGGCGCGTGTCTTCCGCCTTGTAGACGACCCCCATGCCGCCGCCGCCCAGTTTTTCGACGATCCGATAATGAGAAATGTTTTGATCGAGCAAGTGAACCCCGAATCCCCGTTGGCCAGTAATGCTACGGGTCAGTCACTGCTAAGTCAAAACCAGATTTCGGCTCTTGGCTGCTCCACTCCCGCATGCCGCGCGCGAAAGGCGGAGTTCGGCGCTGACCTCAACCCCGCCGTGCCGCCTCGATCGCGGCGACGTCAATCTTTTTCATCGTCATCATTGCCTCAAAGGCACGCTTCGCCTCGCTGCCGCCCGCGGCGAGCGCATCGGTCAGCGCCCGCGGTGTGATCTGCCACGAGAGACCCCATCGGTCCTTACACCAGCCGCACGCGCTCTCCATACCGCCATTCCCGATGATTGCGTTCCAGTACCGATCCGTCTCTTCCTGATTCTCCGTCGCGATCTGGAAGGAAAAGGCCTCGGTATGCTTAAACGCCGGGCCGCCATTCAGGCCGAGACAGGGAATGCCTACCACTGTGAACTCCACAGTGAGCACATCGTCCTTCTTTCCGCTCGGATAGTCGGCGGGAGCTTTGTGAACAGCAGTTACTTTGCTATCCGGAAAAGTCGCCGCATAAAAGCGGGCCGCGTCATGCGCGTCTTTGTCGAACCAGAGGCAGATCGTATTCTTTGGCTTCATGATTCCAATGCTCCTCATTCAATGATATCGCCTGCCAATGGATTTCGAAGGACCAGCTTCCTGTCCGGTTTCGGACATTTTCGACTAACACTGGACAATTCCCGAATGTCAGCGGTCGATAAATACAACAAAGCTCAGGCGATCTACCGTATGAATGTTGGCGACCGGTGTGCTCACGAATTGTTTGGGATAAACCTGATTTTGTTCGTGCAGAACGAGGAACGATGGAAACTCTCTTCCAGGATCTTCGCTATGGCGTGCGGATGGCGTTGAAGTCGCCGGGCTTTACAGCGGTTGCCGTGATTACTCTTGCGCTCGGCATTGGCGCGAATACGGCCGTCTTCTCCATCGTGAATGGCGTACTACTGAATCCACTGCCCTTCCCGCACTCCGATCAGTTAGTCGCATTGGGAGAGAACAAGCCTAATTTTAAAAATGGCTCGATCTCGTACCCGAATTTTTTCGACTGGCAGAAAGACAATCGTTCTTTCTCCTCCATGGCGGTCTCGCGCGTTTTTTCCTTCAGCCTGATCGGCGCGGGAGAGCCCGAGCAAATTGATGGTGATCTTGTTTCTTCGGACTTCTTCTCGATCCTTGGTGTGAAGCCCGTCACGGGCAGACTCTTCCTGGCGGGAGAAGACAAGCCCGGCGCGGCGCCTGTTGTCCTGATTGGCGAGGACCTCTGGCGCAGAAAACTCAGTTCCTCTCCCGACATTCTCGGCAAGAGCATCACTCTTGGACCAAAGGACTATACCGTCGTCGGAATCATTCCCGCGAGCTTCCATCTCAGGCTTCCCAGCTTTCGGGATGGCGAGATTTTCGTGCCCGCGGGCCAATGGAACAATCCATTGCTGATGAACCGCGGCGCGGGGCTGGGCTTCCACGGCATCGCTCGTCTCAAGCCCGGAGTAACCGTGCAGCAGGCGCGCGCCGATATGGACGCGCTGTCACGAAACTTGGCGGCTGCTTTTCCGGATACGGATAAAGGCATCAGCGCAAACCTTGTTCCTCTGAAGCAACAGATGGTCGGCGACGTACGGCCTCTGTTGCTGGTCCTGCTGGCCGCAGTGGGTTTTGTATTGCTGATCGCCTGTTTGAATGTAGCCAACCTGATGTTGGCGCGGTCTGCGGTCCGCGCACGCGAATTTGCGATTCGCGCTGCCTTGGGTGCAACTCAGGCGCGGGTGGTCGGTCAACTCCTTTCGGAAAGCGTGCTGCTCGGCCTCGTCGGCGGAGCGATTGGCTTGCTGTTAGCGAGCTGGGGCACGCGCGCTGCTCTCGCCACACTGCCCAGCACGTTGCCCCGATCGGAGCAGATCGGGCTCGATACGCATGTTCTGATCTTTACCGTGGCGGTGGCTCTGATGTCAGGAATTCTCTTCGGACTGACGCCCGCGCTGAAAATGTCCCGCACGGCAAGCAACGAGACCCTCAAGGAAGGTGGCCGGAGCGGCAGTGGCACACGGTACCGGGCGCAAGGTGCATTCGTCGTAGCAGAGATGGCGATGGCCCTGGTCTTGTTGTCCGGGGCCGGACTGATGGTTCGCAGCCTTCTGATGCTCTGGCAAGTCGATCCTGGCTTCGATCCGCATCATGTCATGTCTTTCGGCCTTACACCCCCGCCACAGGTAGTGACCGCAAATGCCGATGGAATTCGCGCTCACTTTCGCGAATTGAGCCGCAGGCTGAGCGCGATCCCGGGGGTCGAGGCAGTGTCCCAGACTTCAGGGGCCGCGCCTCTCGACTACGACGACGAACAATTGTTCTGGCTCGAAGGCCAGTCCAGGCCGGCCAACGACAACGACATGAATTGGGCCATCGATTACATCGTCGATGCGGACTATCTCAAGATCATGAAAACTCCGCTGCTGGCCGGTCGTTTTTTCACCGAGCAGGACGATGAGCACTCGCCAATGGTGGCTGTCGTCGACGAGGTCTTTGCGAAAAAGTTTTTCCCCGGTCAAGATGCGATTGGAAAACGCATCTATCTGAAAACCGGCGACCGATTAGCCGAAATTGTCGGCGTCGTCCGCCACGTTAAGCAGTGGGGCCTCGACACCGACGACACGCAGCAGTTGAGAGCCGAACTCTATCTTCCCGAGGTGCAAATGCCCGACGACTATATCAAGGCCGTAAGTTCGACGGCCTTTGTCATTCGGGTGGCTGGGGATCCCGCGGCGTCATTCGGATCCATCCGCCGCGTGGCCGAGGGAATGAGCAATCAGCAGGTGATTTACGGCGAAGAGACCATGGAGCGGGTAGTCTCCCGCTCGATTGGAAGTCATCGATTCGTGATGATTCTGCTGGCAGCTTTCGCGACTCTTGCAGTCATCCTCGCGAGCGTCGGCATCTACGGCGTTGTTTCTTATGTGGTCGGTCAACGCACCCATGAAATCGGCGTTCGCCTGGCGCTGGGGGCCCAAAGGACCGATGTGCTTCGCCTCATCCTCGGCGGGGGGTTGCGGTTGGTCGTAACTGGGATCGTCATTGGAATGTTTGGAGCCTTCGCTCTGACCCGTGTCATGGCAACTCAGTTATTCATGGTCTCAGCCAGCGATCCTCTCACGTTCGCAGCCGTGTCGCTGTTGCTGGTCTTGGTTGCATTGATGGCCTGTTACCTTCCCGCGCAACGGGCCGCTCATGTGGATCCGATGGAGGCGCTGCGATACGAGTGAAGACGCGTCAATCTCCAAGACTCGTTATAGCGAACAAAAAGCGAAAATGATACACTGCTTTCCGCTATGGCGCGGCGGCCAGATCCCGGAAGAAAGGAAGAGATCTGGACCCGCAAAGACTTGGACGAGATGTCCCGCAATCTCTCACTCCTCAGTGAGCACGGCGTGCGGGAGTTCTATCAAAGAGCCTACCGTCAGTGCGCCATCATCAACTCTTCTACATTTCCTCCAGCCCGCGCGATCCAGGAATTGGTACAGGCTTGGAAGCAATTGAGAAAGTGGCGAAGACCATAGCCCCTAAGAACTCAAGATTTTTGGATACCAACCTTCGTCGGCAGGTTCTGCCTGCGAGTGGCGGGTTCGTATCGGCGTACGGATCCAGGCGCGCGGAACGGTTCGTATCAGGGCACGGCTTTAGCCGTGCCGAAAGCGTGCAGAAATAATGGGCTTTAGCACGTGAGTCAGGCGTTCGGCCGCCAAAACTTCCGTTACCACAAAGGGGTTCCGCCACCTCTATATTCCCGGATATAATCAATTAGATGTCGTTCGACTGCGATGCTGCTGAAGAATTCCAACTCGCATTTGCCCGAGTGCTGGCTGCACTGCCTGGTGTGTCCACGGCGCTATCGGGCCAATTTGCCATCGCGGCTTCGTCCTTCTCTCTTCGGTAGCGACTAGTTCTTCCTCCGCCAGAAAGCGCCTCGGCTCACTTCGCCTCACGCACGCTTCAACCAGAGCTGCACCCGAGGTCCCACTCACTGCCGAACTAGCCAATAACCATTGGCTGCAGTCTTACGGAGGAAATTCCCATGAGTACCAAGACCATGCCGACCAAGACTATGACCGCGACAATCGGTCCCAAAATCATCACCGCCCTGCCGGGCCCCAACGCCAAGCGCGTCCTCGAAGGCGATGAGAAATACATTTCGCCGTCCTACACCCGCTCCTATCCCATGGTCGCCAAGAGCGGCAAGGGAATCATTGTCACCGACGTTGACGGCAACGAATTCTTCGATTTCTCCGCCGGCATTGCCGTGACGTCAACCGGCCATTGCCATCCCCATGTCGTCGCCGCCATTCAAAAGCAGGCAGGCGAACTCATCCACATGTCGGGAACAGATTTCTATTACGAAAACATGGTGGACCTCGCTGCACGCCTGACGAAAATCGCGCCCATGAAAGGCCCGCACAAGATTTACTACGGCAACTCCGGCGCGGAAGCCATTGAGTGCGCGCTGAAGCTCGCTCGCTATCACACCAAGCGGCAGCAAGTCATCGCATTCTTCGGCGCGTTCCACGGACGCACCATGGGCGCTCTCTCTCTGACTGCTTCCAAGCCGCAGCAGAAGCGCCGTTTCTCTCCGCTTGTTCCCGGAGTGACCCATGTCCGCTATCCCGACATCTATCGCGGATGCGTTGGCGGACAGCAGGAAGGCGAAGCCTTCGCTCTTGGCTGCGCCCGCTTCATCGAAGAAAAACTCTTCAAGACCACCTTGGCTCCCGAAGAAGTCGCAGCAATTTTCGTGGAACCAATTCAGGGCGAAGGCGGATACGTTGTCGCTCCCACGGTCTTCATGCAGGAGCTGCGCCGCATCTGCGATCGTCACGGCATCATGCTGGTCGTCGACGAAGTCCAAAGCGGCATTGCCCGCACCGGCAAGTGGTTTGCCGTCGAGCATACCGGCGTCGAGCCTGACATGGTCTGCATGGCGAAGGGCATCGCGTCTGGTATGCCGCTAGGTATCACGATGACGAAAGCCGAAGTGATGGACTGGGTCCCTGGGTCCCACGCGTCCACCTTCGGCGGAAACCCGGTCTCGATCGCCGCTGCTTTAGCCACGCTCGACGTGATTGAGAAAGAGCGCCTGCTCGAGAACTCCGAGCGCGTCGGCAACCACATACTCTCGCGTATGGCGGACTGGCCTTCGAAACGGAAGCTGGTCGGCGATGTGCGCGGCCGCGGCCTGATGATCGGCGTCGACATCGTCCGCGATAAGGTCACCAAGGAGTATGCGAACGTCGAACGCGATCGCATCGTCGAGATGGCCTTCGAAAAAGGCATTCTGTTCCTTGGCTGCGGACCGAGCACTGTCCGCCTGTGTCCGCCACTGGTCGTAACGAAGGAAGAAGCCGATATTGCGGTGGATGTGCTGGAAGAGTGCATCGCCGAAGTAGGCAAGAGCGCGTAGCTGTTTGCGAACTGTTCTTGGCCCAGCTCTCGAGCTGGGCTTTCCTTTTGGGCCTTCGTGTCCTTTGTGGTTAATGCTTTTGATGTTAGGTTCTTACTTCACCACCACCGCGACTTCTCCATGCTTCTCGTTAACCTGTACTCGTACCGGCCCGGAATCGCGTTCAAGGAACAATCCAATCCTGCAATCCTCAATGCGAAGATCGTTGATCGTAAGTTGCGGGATTCCTTGCGGCAAATAAGGCCGGTCGAACACTACTCTTCTCTTTTGCGCGTCGATTGAGATTCCCAGGCACCCCTGCAATAGCATGAATACCGAACCGGCGGCCCATGCTTGCGGAGAACAGGCGACAGGATAAAGAGTGGGTCCCTGTCCATTTCGCCGTTCAACTCCGCAAATCAGTTCGGGGAGTCGTTGAAGTTCGACGGCGCTGCTCAAATCCAGCAGGCTCATCAGCACGCGCCCGGCAAATTCCCGGAAACCGTAGCGCGCCATTCCTGCAGCAATGATGGCGTTGTCATGCGGCCACACCGAACCGTTGTGATAGGAAAGCGGATTGTAACGCGACTCGTGACAGCCGACCGTACGAATGCCCCACCCGCTGAAAAAGTCATGACTGACCAGAGTGTGTGCCACCAGGTTCGCATGCTCGGCACTCGCAATCCCCGTGTAAAGACAGTGACCGGGATTGGAGGTGCGCACCCGGCATGGCTTCTTGTGCCCATCGAGCGCGATCGCATAGGTAGAGATCTCATCGCACCAGAAAGCCTGCTCGAAGCGCTCCTGCAGTTCCGCTGCTTCGTTCTCAAGCTCAGTCTTTCGTTTCTCGTCCCCCCATGCGGCGTAGATTCGTGCGGCTGCCATTTTCGCCGCGTAGACATATCCTTGCACTTCGCACAACGCAATCGGCGCTTCGGCAATCTGGCCATCGGCATGAAACACGGAGTCATTCGAGTCTTTCCACCCCTGCTGGATCAGGCCCTTGTCGCCGTGCGGCGCGTATTCGACGAATCCATCCCCATCGACGTCACCGTAGCGGTCGATCCATTCCCGCGCGAGTTCGATGTGCGGTCGCAAATGCTTCAGGAGCTCAATGTCGCCTGTGAAATCAAGGTACGTCCCCGCTAACATGAGGAATAACGGAGTGCTGTCGATGCTGCCGTAATATCGACCGAATGGGACTTCGCCAAGATTGGCCATCTCGCCACGCCGGGTCTCATGGATGATCTTCCCCGGCTGCGCTTCGTTCTTGTCGTCGATTTCGGTGGCTTGTGTCGCCGCGAGATACTGGAGAACTCCCTTCCCAATTTGCGGCGCAATCCAGATCATCTGCAGCGCAGTGATGATGCCATCGCGACCGAACACGGTGCTGAACCACGGGACGCCCGCGTAGGGATAATTCGTCTCTGGATTCCCCATGGTCATCATCTCGACATCCGCCTTGGAGCGCCGGATCCAGCGGCTCAAACGGTCATTGGAACTGGAGATTTCACAGACCTTTGATGCGACCGCCTTCAGTTCAGCCTCGGCACCCGCCATGGCACGGTTATATCCAAGCACGGAATGCGGAAGCTCGGGATTGCAGGCGATGGAAAACTGGAAATCGGTAGCCTTACCCGGGCGAAGATCCGCTTCGAAATACAATTCCGAGGAAGTGACTTTGATCGGCTCTGGATCGCACTCAATACGGGTCCGGCGCTGTTCCCCATCAAGACCCTCATAGGTCATGAGGATTGAGTTCGTTTTGATTTCATCTTCAAGACGCCGGCCCCGCCGCTCACGGCGCATCCCGCGCACTTCGAAGAGATCGATGAAATCGGCGGCAAATGAGAGCCTGAGTGGCACCCTCAAAGGTTCCAGCGCATAGTTCACCATGCGCACTTGCTCGTACGCCACGTCATGCCACAGAAACCGCGAACGGATGATGTGCAAGGTGCCGCGATGCACAATCACCTGCTGACCGTCGCTGACATCAACATTGGCCATGTCCGCGAGGAAGGCAAAATTGTCGGATTTCACGGTCGAACTCAACAGCAGCGGCCGCGCATCCCACAGCGCCAGCATCCACTCGGACAAGTGCCTCGTCCCGCGGAAGAAGATTCCGTGCTCGCCCAGGCCGAGAGGTTCAATGTCGCCGTACCGGTTAAACACGGCGAAACATTTTCCATACTTCAGGACCCGTGCACGATCGTCTGAAGGGGACGATCCCGCTGCTATGTAGTACTGCTGGGTGGTTCCAATTTCATCCACCGGAGATCTCCGTCGGTTAGGGCAATGGTCTCTGCTTCTGGTTTGGCAATCCGCTGATAAATGTTGAGATAGTCTTGCGCCATCCGCTTGGCCGAGAAGCGGAGTTCAAAAGCCTCGCGACATTTCCTGCGGTCGATTACGTCTATGTTTTTGATGGCAGCCACAGCTTCCTCGACGCTATTTACTAGAAAACCCGAGACACCATCCTCGACTATCTCTGGAACTGATCCGCGTGGAAATGCGATCACAGGAACGCCGCAGGCGAGCGATTCTATCAAGACAATTCCAAACGGCTCAGACCAGTTGATTGGAAACAGAAAGGCAAGGGCTTGGCTGAAGAACTCGTTCTTCTCCAGGTCGCTGATCTCGCCCACAAATTCAATCAGATCGTTGTTTAGCAGCGGTTTGATCTCGGACTCGAAATACTCTTTGTCTGTGCGATCCACTTTTGCCGCAATCTTAAGAGGAATTTCAGCCCGAAGGGCGATTTCAATCGCTTTGTCCAGCCCCTTCTCGGGCGACACTCTGCCCAGAAAAGCCAAATACTCGCCAGGTTCCAGGCCTGGCCGAAGTCTTTGTTCCGGCAAGCCGTGGTGTACCGTGCCGTGCCAGTTCAGCCAGGGCAATGGAGCACGCTGCGAGTCCGAAATCGAGACAACGGGCATTTCGTAAAATTCTCGATACAAGGGAACGAGATCCGGAATATCAAGTCGTCCGTGCAGTGTCGTGACCTGTGGCAACCGTTCCCGCCGGCTCATGCAAAAGTGCAGGTAGTCGATATGGAAGTGAATAATGTCGAAGTCATCTTTGGCTTGCAGTACGCGCTCGATCAGGTTCATGTGATGAGCCAACGGGTCGATGCATCTTGGATCAAGACGGAGAGCGCGTGCGCACATCGGTACTAATCGTGCATTGGTGAGCGAGTCGCCGCTCGCAAATAGAGTGACATCATGGCCTTCTCGCACTAACTCTTCGGTCAGCCATGAGACGACTCGTTCTGTACCCCCGTAAAGCCTGGGCGGAACGCTTTCATAGAGTGGCGCTACTTGAGCAATTCTCATTCGGGCTCCGGAAATCAGATTTGCGAAACAACGATCTCAGAACTTTCGTTCTCCGCTTTCACGCTCGTTGTGACATCCACTGCCAGTTGCGCAGTTTTCCTTCCTCGTACTTAATTCGTCCTATGTATTCTTCCTTTTTAGGTTAAGCGCCGAAGCGCATAGCGACCATCAGGTGTTCCCTGCAAGGGTTATGGATGGAAGCGAGCAAAGTTAGGTGATTGAAATTACAAATTACAAGAATTCCCGAATCAGAACTCGTCAGTAATTTTCCGGAAATTGTGCGGCGCATCACTGCCTCGAGGCAGCGGAGATCGTAAGGTCTCAGTGTTCCCGATGATTTCCTGTCGCTTTACCCAAGCTATTCTGAAAATTTTGGATTGCTGCGCCACCCGGGTTCTCTCTTCAGACACGTTGCCCAATCACTTGCGTATTGGCGCGCACGGGGAAGAGGATGCGTACTTTCACTTGCGCAAAATCGGGTACGTCATGGTTGCCAGAAATTTTCGCTCGCCGCGGTGCCGTGGAGAAATTGACTTGATCGGTTGGGACAAGGATGTGCTTTGTTTCATGGAAGTTAAGACGAGGACAACCAAGGATGTGAAAACCGCAGAAGCCGCAGTCGATCGCCACAAAAGGCGGGAAATCGCGCAGGTGGCGCGAGACTACCTGCGCCGCTTGCCTAGCTGTCAATGGAGGTTCGACGTGGTGAGCGTGTACTATGACAGTCGTAACTCCCGCCCGCAGATCGAAGTCTTTCGCAATGCTTCCTTAGCGGCGTAAAATATAAAGTTTGCGCAGTTCTGTCGAGGGGATTCTATAGTGCCTGAGCTTAGAAAAGACCCCATCGTTGGGCGATGGGTGATTATTTCCACGGACCGGGCGAAGCGCCCAACCGATTTCGTCCGCGAAAACATGAAAATCAAGGGCGGCTTTTGTCCCTTTTGCTACGGCAACGAGGGCAAGACACCTCCTGA
>DATJWZ010000360.1:0-15331 GCA_035500795.1 Candidatus Eiseniibacteriota bacterium
AGCACCTGCGCCTGCATCTCGCGCGCCGTCAGCGAGCCGGTCAGCTCGAGCAGACGGTCGGCCAGCGTCGACTTGCCGTGGTCGATATGCGCGATAATCGCAAAATTCCGTATGTGCTGGGAGTCCATGAGAGAGAGAGCGGTAAGTATTGATTCTAGCAGGCGTTGAGGCTTCCAAACGCCTCCGGCAGCGTCCTCTTCATCCTAAGTGGAGTCATCGAGTGGTTGCGACCGCACAATCCACTAACCGATCCGCAGACAGCTTCCTTGTCATCGCAACCTTCCTGATTTACTCTTCTCTCCCGGAATCCAATCATGATCGCCGTCAACATCTTGCTCACCATCGTCGTGGGCGTGGCCGTTGGTGCCATCGTCCGTGAACATCCGCCTTCCGTATGGGGACCCGAACAGATCTTCGGACTTTGCCTTCTGGCCATCGGATTCATCCTCTGGACGACGGCCCGCTTCCAACTCGGCAAGTCGCTGGCCGTCACAGCGCAAGCGAAGAAGCTGGTAACCACCGGCCTCTACTCGAAGATTCGCAATCCGATCTACGTGTTCGGCTCCTGCACCATCATTGGGCTGATCCTGACCATCGGCCGTCCAATCTGGCTCCTGATTTTCCTGGCAATCATCCCGCTGCAGATCTGGCGCACCAGAAAAGAATCCTCGGTGTTGGAAGCTGCCTTCGGCGACGAATACCGAAAATATCGAGCATGCACGTGGTTCTGAGAACACCTGGCGCAGCCGCCGCATTGCCCCGTAGGGGCACCTGAGAATAGCCCGGCACTTCAGCGCCGGGGAAGCAAGAGCGGTTGCGCGTGCCGGATGGCACGCCTGAACCTCAAAGATCATCCAATAGGAGATCCCGTGTACAAGAAGATCTTCGCCATCGTATTCGCGCTTACTTCACTTGCCGCGGCGCAAACCCTCTCCCCCGACGTCAAACAATTCGTCACCGTCGACGCTCCCGTCGTCGCACTCACGCACGTCCGCGTCATCGACGGCACCGGCTCGCCAGCGCGCGAGGATCAAACGATTGTTGTTAACAAAGGAAAGATCGATGCTGTCACCGATGCCTCCTCGTCCAAAGTGCCTTCAGACGCCAAGATCCTCGATCTCCACGGCTACACCGTCATCCCCGGGCTGGTCGGCATGCACGACCACATGTTCTACCCCATGGGCAATGCCATCTTCGGCGAGATGGCCTACAGCTTCCCGCGTCTTTACCTCGCAGGTGGAGTCACCACGATCCGCACCACCGGATCGCTCGAGCCTTACACTGACCTCGAATTGAAGAAATCGATCGACGCCGGGAAATCTCCCGGCCCGAAAATGCACGTGACTGGGCCATATCTCGAAGGAGTAGGTTCGTGGGCTCTCCAGATGCACGAGCTCACTGGGCCAGATGACGCGACCAAGACCGTCAACTTCTGGCTCGATCAGGGCGTCGACAATTTCAAAGCCTACATGCACATCACGCGCGCCGAACTCAAAGCCGCAATTGACGCCGCCCACAAGCGCGGAGCCAAAGTCACCGGCCACCTCTGCTCCGTGAATTTCCGGGAGGCCGCCGACCTTGGCATCGACGATCTCGAGCACGGATTCTTCGTCGACACCGAATTCCTCGCCGGCAAGAAACCTGACCAATGTCCCGAGGAAGGCGAGGATCCAGTCGCCCTCGCCAAGCTCGACGCCAACTCCGGCCCCATGCACGACACGATTCAATATCTGGTTCAGCATCATGTCGCACTCACGTCCACGCTGCCAGTCTTCGAGATGGGATCATTTACTGGACGACCCACCGTGCAGAAGCGTGTGCTCGACTCTCTCACTCCCGACGCCCGCACCGCGTGGCTTCGCTACCGGCTTCTTTATAACGACTCTGCCTTTCTTAAGCGCAGATTTGGAACTGACGTGTCTCCTCTTCCAGCCGCTTTCGAGAAAGAATTGGAATTCGAACACGCCTTCTCCCAAGCTGGCGGACTTCTTCTCGCCGGACTCGATCCCACCGGCATGGGTGGCGTCATCGCCGGATTCGGCGATCAGCGCGAAGTCGAACTGCTCGTCGAGGCCGGATTCACCCCGGTGGAAGCCATTCACATCGCCACCTACAACGGTGCGCAGTATCTCGGAGACCTCGACCGCGTGGGCACCATCGCCGCCGGCAAACAGGCCGACCTCGTCGTGATCAAAGGCGATCCGTCAAAGAAGATCGAAGACATCGAAAATGTAGAGACCGTCTTCAAAGACGGCATAGGCTACGACTCGGCAAAGCTGATCGACTCGGTGAAAGGCATGGTCGGCAGCCGCTGAGGCCTGATGTGAATTCTCCTTTTACCGCCATCGATCACGTGCAACTCGCTATGCCCGTTGGAATGGAGGAACAAGCGCGCGCCTTCTACTCCGGATTGCTTGGCATGACCGAAATCGACAAGCCCTACGAACTCAAAAAGCGCGGCGGATGCTGGTTCTCGAGCGGCGCGGTGCAAATCCATCTCGGGATCGAGCCCGACTTCCGTAGTGCGCGCAAAGCGCATCCAGCATTGCGCTGCCGCGATTATGACGAACTCATTGCGCGTCTCAAGAAGGCCGGAGTGGAAACCAAAGATGACCAATCAATCCCCGGCGTGCAGCGCTGCCATATCTTCGATCCGTTCGGCAACCGCATCGAATTGATCCACGCATAATTCAGCGCATCATTCCGATAGAATCGAATCCGCATGCTCGTGCTCGCTTCCGCCTCCCCGCGTCGGCAGGACCTTCTTCGCAATGCCGGAATTCAATTCACCGTGCAGCCTGCCGACATCGACGAAACTCCGCTGCCGGGGGAGTCTCCCATCGCCTGTGTCGAACGCCTTGCCCGCGAGAAGGCTCTCGCAGTGTGGAAGACTCGCCAGAAAGATCTGGTACTCGGTGCCGACACCACTGTGGTTGTGAATGCCATAATGCTCGCGAAACCCGTTGACGCCGAAGACGCAGCCCGTATGCTGCGCCTGCTCTCTGGACGCACGCATGACGTGATCACAGGCGTATGCTTGGCTGGCCCGCCACACACGGCTGAGAAAGAGGGCCAGAGAGCTGACAACGCCGCACTGACCACGGCTTGCGAAACCACGCTCGTGACCTTCACCGAACTGTCCGACACGGATATCCGCGAATACGTCGCCACCGGCGAGCCCATGGACAAGGCCGGAGCCTACGCCATCCAGGGCATCGCGTCCCGCTGGATCCCTCGCATCGAAGGGGATTACAGCAATGTTGTCGGATTACCCGTGGCGTTGGTGTATCGAATGTTACGGGAAAGGAAATTCGTGTAGATCAGGCAGGAAACGCTTCAGGACATTTGCCGCGGCACTTACGACTTCTTCTCTTCTTCTTTCTTCTCCTCGCCTTCTTTCATTGACGATTTGAAGTTTCGGATCCCTTCTCCCAAGCTCTTGCCGAGAGCGGCAAACTTGCTAGGCCCAAACAACAGCAGAGCTATAGCCACAATGATAAGGATCTCGGGGATTCCGATTTTGCCTTCCATGAAAATCTCCTCAACCTCCCGGCTACGCTGTACAGAAGAGCAATAACACCTACAAAAATTCTAGGCTACAACCGAACCGGAGTCAAAGAACGATGCAAAGTCGGCGGCTCAGCGCATGCGGAGCCGATAGGCACGACACGTAATTTCTCTTGACAACGGCCCCGCTGCGATCATAATGCCTGAAACATTCCCCCTCTTCCGAGCATGTGTCAGGAGGCTGTATGAGCGTGCTGGAACTTTGTGACCGCGAAATTGCTGCCGTAAGCGTCGACGCGACCGTCGCCGAAGCTATCAACAAAATGCTCGATCACCACGTGGGCGCAGTCGCTGTAGTCGACAGCGACTACCGCGTCGCGGGAATCTTTACCGAACGCGATGTCCTTCGCAAGATGTCGCTCAGCCGGCTTGACCCGCAAACGACCTCCGTACGTGAATTGATGACGACCCCGGTCGAAATGGCAACTCGCGATACCGGCGCCGGAGAGGCATTGAGCACCATGCTCGAACGCCACTTCCGTCATCTGCCCGTTGCCGACAACAACGGCAAGTTGTTGGGCATTCTTTCGATCCGAAACCTGCTGGAGTGGCGAGTCGACGACCTCAGTCACGAACTCGACTCGCTGGAGCAGTACATGACGAATGACGGCCCTGGCGGATAGCCTCGGAGTGGCAAAGGTTTAGGGGGTGTCCCAAACCGGAAGCGGTGTTTCAGCCCTTCTCTGCCAGCAGCCGCACGCGCTTTCCGAAAATAGTCCCGTGTAACGTCAAGGCAGGGCCGATCAGCACGTATATCCAACCCGACCAGCCCGGGCTGCCAAACGCCACAAAGAATGAGATTGCTCCGATCGCCACGAGCAGAATATTTTCTTGCAGCGCATTACGTGTCTCGAGCGATTCAATGGCACTGAGTTCGAGCTTATGTCGTAACCGATACGCATGACCGTACATCAGCATGAAGAGGGTGAACACTGCGGCGAAACCAGCCGCATAAATCCGCATAACGACGGATGCCTGCGCCAGGTTGAGCGCTCCGGGTAACGCCGTTCCCGTAAGTTCGAGAAACAACATTGTGAAAACGAACTTCAGCGGATAGACATAGAACAACACCACAAACAGGAGCACCACGTTGAGGAATACCGTGTATCCGTCTTCGAGCCCATATCGGCGGGAAAAGATATAGTGCGCGCGCCAGATCATCACCAGTTGCGCAAAGCAGACGGCGAAGGGTACGAATCCACGCATCGCCGCCATCAGTTCGGCATAGTTCCGGGGCACTTCCAACGACACGACCAACAATGTCAGAGCGAACCCAAACACCACGTCGCAGAATGCTTCGAGGCGCGTGATCTCGCCGCTCCGCCAGCGGAAGTACTTTTCGGGAAGCAGACCGCGACGGTGCTCGACAGTACGTACATGGCCGGATTCTTCGACTGCAATTTCGGCCTTGCCTGCCTCATGCGATGGATGAATGTGTTTACGGCTCATGGTGCTTGGGATTCTGCCGCTTCGTGAGCCGCTTGGCAAGGAACTGAGCCCCGAACTCCGTACTTCCGCCCAAACGCGATGCGCGAGGACTAAGACGACGATCACAAGTGTGCAGCGCCGTAACCTGAGGCCCGAAGCCTATCTTTTCACTTCGCTCATCAGCGCCAATAGATTGTCTTCCGTATCGCGAAAGAAGGTCATCCACAGATCGTGATCCGGCATGCGAGCGATCATGTGTGGCTCATCTTCGAAGCGCACGCCCTTCTCTTTCATCCCTGCATGCGCCGCTTTGATATCAGGCACGGCGAAGTAGAAAATAGAGCTCGCGTGATCGAACTCCGGCTTCTCTGGACGATCCAGCATCAGCCGTACTCCGTTGCAATCGAAGAAAGCCAGCCCTGGAGGGGCCTTGAACAACAGCTTCAGCCCAAGGACCTTCTCGTAGAAATCGGTCGCGCGCTCCACATCGTGCGTGCGAATTTGGATTTGCCCTAGCTTGGTGATTCCCGGTCCACTCATGATCTTGACCTCTATCCCGAAATTAGTTAGCATAGCTAACTATATTCCAAAGGAGATGTCAACGAAAAAACGCAGCCTAAGAAACGATGCGAAGGATGCAGCAGCATCCGGAAGCCGAGAACCGGAAGCCGGAAGCCGACTTGCCCAAGCGATAAGCCAGAAGCCAGGAGCCCTGCAAGTCGCCGACCGCCTGCATTCGGCTGCCATCCATCTACTCCGGCGACTACGCAAACAGGACGTCGCTACTGGCCAAGGCCCCGCACGGCTCTCGGCGCTCTCCGTGCTCGTCTTCGGAGGCCCGAAGACGCTCGGCGAACTGGCCGCCGCCGAGCAGGTCAAGCCGCCCACGATGAGCCGCATGGTGGCCGGGCTCGCGGGTGACAGGCTCGTCGAGATCGCCTCCGACTCCACGGACGCGCGCCGTATGCACATTCGCGCCACCGAGAAGGGGAAGACGATCCTGCAAAAAGGGCGTGAGCGCCGGATTGAGTATCTCGCTGCCCATCTCCATCGCCTCACGGTGGAAGAACTCGAAGCGGTGAGCCGCGCCGTCGAGATCCTGGGACGGGTTCTGAGCGACTGGGACTAAAGTGCCCTCATCTGTCGGTAACCTGCCTTCGGTTACCGTCGGAAGATGAAATCCACAGGCACTTCATCGATACTAGAGGGTCTTTTTAGTCAGGTCCCCCGATATGGGTGAGGCCGGAATGATCGCTTTGAGTCGCGATGTCCGGATTCGTTCCGTCCCTTTACACGAGTTATCAGTCGAAATTTGCAGCGTAAGGAAAGGGTCGAAGTGTCTCGCACGCGGACAATCGTGATTAGTGGCGGTGTGCTGTGGTTCCTGCACGCTGCCGTCATCTTCGGCATCCCAGGCCGCTCGTACACTCCTCTTCTGTCCGACACGATCCAGTTCGCAATGGGTGGTCTGCTGCTCTGCGAGCTGACACTGGCCCGGGGCCGCTCCGAAGGCATGGCTCGGGCCTTCTGGCAGTTGACTATGAGCGCTTACGTTTGCCTGATGTTGGCGCAGGCGCTGAGCGTGTACAACGATCTTAGCCACCTTCCAGCAGTCGCGTGGATCACGAATCTCCTTTTCTGCTTCTGGTTCGCGCCGCTGGCGATGGCCCTGGTGCTCGATCCGGAACACGAAACCGGACGCCTCGACACCCTGGTTGCGCTCGATTTCGTTCAGGGCATCCTGGTCTGCATCACGGCCTACGTCTATTTCTTCTACTTGCCGAAATCGGAGTCAAACGAGCTGGTGCACGGAGTCTGGGCTCCGTATTTCGTGGGCTACGGCCTGGTTGCGGGAGCTTTCGTTCTGCGTGCGGTCGTGACCCGCTCGCGCGATATCCGCATGCTCTTCGGGCCGATGGGAGTTTTCCTCGCACTTTCCGGCTGCGTCGACGCTCTTTATTACTATGGGCCCGGACAGGGTCTCAAAACCGGGCAATGGTTCGACCTTTTGTGGAGCGTGCTCCTGCTGATGCCCATGAGCATCGCTCACGTCTGGAAGCAGGCCGAAGCCCCCGAACTCTCGCTGGAATCCCGCCCACGCGAGAAACGCATTTACGTTGAGCTCTTTTATCTGATCTATCCCATGGCAGTCTTGGTCATGTCGCTCCGCATTGCTCGCGAACATGAAGGGCTGGCTGCTCTTGCGGTCGGACTCTCTTTCATCTGTTCCAGCGCGCGCCTGCTGGTTACGCAGAATCGGCTTCTGCGAACTGAGGACGCCCTGCGCCGCGAAGCCTCGCACGACAGTCTCACCGGACTGTGGAACCACAAAATCATTCTCGAAACCCTGCAGCGTGAATTGCTGCGCGGCGCGCGTGATCGCCAGTCTGTGGGCGTGATCATGGTGGACGTCGATCACTTCAAAGCCATCAACGATAGCCGCGGGCACGCTGCCGGAGACGACGTGCTGCGAATCATTGCCAGCGGGATTGCGGCCATGGTTCGCCCCTATGATTCTGTAGGACGTTACGGTGGAGAAGAATTTTTGATTATCGCTCCCGGCTGCGACCTCGGCGAAACATGGGAACTCGCCGAGCGCGTGCGCACGCACGTGTCATCCTGCAGCATCATGGCCGGAGGATCGCATGTGAAGGTCACGCTGAGCCTGGGTGTGGCCACAGGAGCAGCGGCAGCTGACACGGAAAAAGTCCTGCACGCCTCCGATGCCGCCATGTATCAGGCCAAACGAGCCGGACGCAATCGCGTCGAACCCAGCCTGGGGAAGGCCGCGGGAGCCGGCCACAGCAATACGGCACCCAACGAACACGACTTCTGGATCTAACGCGAGTTTCTTCTCACCGCCAAGTAACCCAGAACTTTGTCACTCCGACGACGCGCGGAGCGCGGACGGAGGAACCCGCTGTCTGCCGGCAGTATCGGTGCTGCATGCAAGCAGCAGATTCCTCCTTCGTCGCTACGCGACTCGTCGGAATGACAAAGCCTCCAGGAGTGAACAGAGGTTAGCTCACGCCGACGGCTGTTTCCACTTTCACATTGCGCAGGAATTCGGCGGCTTCCTCCGGAATCACGGTATTGATGAACATTCCCGACCCCAGTTCAAAGCCGGCAGTGCGCGTCAGGCGCGGAATCACGCTCATGTACCAGTGAAAGTAACGCACCCCAACGCATTCGGCTGGAGCCGTGCGGATAGTGAAATTAAAGTCCGGATTGTCGAGGCCGATGTAGAGTTTCGCCAGAACGGTGCGCAGGACGCGGCCCAGTTCCGCGATCTCGCTGCTGCTGATGTCGCCGAAGCTCGCCATGTGGCGCCGCGGATAAATATGAGTACAGAATGGCGCGGGCGACGCGAACAGTTCCATCGCGACAAAATGCTCGCTCGTCACAACGATACGCTTCTGGTCATTCAGTTCCTCATCGATGGTCTGGCAATAGATGCAGCAGCCGAAATCGTCGTAATGCTGCATGGCTTCCTGAAAGCGCTGCCGCACCTGGTACGAAATGACGGGCGTGGCAATCATCTGCGAGTGCGGATGCTCCAGGCTGGTACCCGCATCAACGCCATGATTCTTGAAAATAGTGACCTGCGCGATGCGCGGGTCGAGGCTGAGCTGGTCATAGCGCGTCTTGTAGACGCGCAGGATATCGGCGACATGCGAATCAGGCATGTTTGCCATGGCCAGCGAGTGATCAGGCGTTTCCACGATCACGTCATGTTCGCCGAAGCCGCCCATCGAACGCAGCGATCGCCGGATATTGCGCTCGGGCTTGACGTCCGGCGAGAGTGCCGCGAACTTGTTCGGAATCACGCGCGCCTTCCATCCCTCGCCATCATGTAAGCGCAGAATCTCAGGCGGTGTCTGGCTCTCGTGCCCCGGGCAGAACGGACACTTTTCCGAAAACGAGACGGCCGGTTTCAGTTCGCGGTGCATCACCATCTGATCGGGACGTTTCGCCCGTTCCGTAGCAATCACCACCCATTCCTTCGTCATAAAATTCTGCCGCAGTTCGGGCATGAAAGGCCTCCTGCAACTTCCTGTTCATTGTACGAACCGCTCGCGTGCACACCAAGGCACCTAGGGCCGTACCTGCGCCCTTTCTTGCATTTTGGGGCGCGTCAAGCCTGCTCTTGCAGTAAGGTTTTGTCATTCCGACGACTCGCGCAGCGAGGCTGGAGGAATCTGCTGTCGCCGGCAGTGTTGACGCTGCATGCAGACAGCAGATTCCTCGGCCCTCGCTAACGCTCGGGGTCGGAATGACAAAGAGTTGGTAAGAAGGCTATACAAACACCGACTGAGCGTGGCCAGTTTTGCACAGGCGGACGTTGTGACATCCGGCACAGACATCGTTCCCGCTTTTCCCTAAAGTTTGTCATTCCGACGACTCGCGTAGCGAGGCTGGAGGAATCTGTTGTCGTCGGCAGTGTTGATGCTGCATGCGAACAGCAGATTCCTCCGCCCTCGCTAGCGCTCGGGGTCGGAATGACAAAGGCCCGAAGTAACCAGATGGCGAAGCAACGCACCTATTACGTCTACATCATGGCGAGCAAAAGCCGCGTGCTCTACGTCGGTGTTACTGGATTTCTTATGAGCCGCGTTCTTCGGCATCGCGCTGGAGAAGGCGGAGAGTTTACGCGGCGTTATCGCGTACACCGGCTCGTCTACTACCAGACCTTTCACAACGTCGGTGATGCCATCGCGCGGGAGACTGAATTAAAGAAATGGCGAAGAGAAAAGAAGATCATTTTGATCGAGGAACGCAATCCGACGTGGGAGGATTTGGCTGAAGGTTGGGGACAGCCGGCGCCTATGCGCGTGGTGAGGACAGCAGATTCCTCGCCGCTGCGCGGTTCGGAATGACAACCCTTACCCTATGCCCTTGTCATTCCGACGAGTCGCATAGCGACGACGGAGGAATCTGCTCTTCGAACGCAGCATCGACACTGCCGGCAAACAGCGGATTCCTCCATCCTCGCTGCGCGCGTCGTCGGAATGACAAGGTAGATCCGCCTAGCACTAACCGGCGTTCACCTTCAAGAAATTAATCCTATTAAATCGTTTCTTGCGCACGCTTGGCACTAGCGCGATTGCGCGAGTTTGTGTAGGATGCCGTCGTCTACCGTTAGCTTGCCAAATTTGTCCCAGCCTGTTTTATCAGGTGAAAAGGAGGGTCCGATGCGGTTCGCTCTTCTTGCTCGCAGTTTCTCGCGCGTGGTTTTCGTCGTTTCCTGTATCTCAGTAGCTCTCATCCTGCCGTCGCTGGTTTACGCGCAGGCTTACTTCGGCACAGTCAGTGGCGAATTGTCCGACGCGACGGGAGCCCTGGTGCCGAGCGCCAGCGTGGTACTCACCGATCAGCAAAAGGGATTTTCGTTCACAGCGACTTCCGACAATAACGGCCGCTATCTGTTTCGCTCCATTCCGCCGGGAACCTACCGGGTTTCCGCGGAGGTGAAGGGTTTCGAAAAAGTCCTGAGCGAGGTCTTCCAGGTCAACATCAATCAGAACGTCACGACGAATCTGATTTTGAAAGTAGCCGGGGCCACCCAGACGGTTGAGGTCGAGGGACACGCCCAGGCCATTCAAACCGAAGACGCCGAAACCGGACAGGTGGTCAATCGCAAGTTCATCAACGATCTTCCGCTGATCGACCGCAGTGTCGTTGCGCTCACCTCGCTCGCTCCGGGAGTAACCGAGATGGATGACCAGTGCAGCGCAGGTTGCACGGGCACGAATTTCGTCTCGAATGGTAGCCGCGGCTCAACATCCGACATTTTGGCCGATGGGGCGTCAGTCACGAACTCTGAGCCCAACGGCGGCATCACTGCCGCGACCTACCTTCCATCCCCCGAAGCGGTGGAAGAATTCAAGGTTGAGCAGACGAATTTCAGCGCAGAGTACGGGTTCTCCGGCGGCTCAGTGGTGAACATGATTACGCGCTCCGGGACGAACAAGTTCCACGGCAGCGTGTACGACTTTGTGCGCGATCAGTCGCTCGATTCCAATAACTGGTTCAACAATCACTACGGCGTTCCCATTCCGGAGTTGCGCCGCAATAATTACGGCGGCACCATTGGCGGCCCGATTATCAAGAACAGAACTTTCTTCTTCTTCGACTATGACGGGCTCCGTCAGCATGGTCTGGGTACCGCGCAAGCCGGCGTTCCCACCGACGCCATGCGGGCCGGTGATTTCGGCGAAGTCTGCGCGGCCAATGGAGGCACGTTCAACAGCGCCGGACTCTGCAGTGCTGGCGCCGGTCAACTCTGGGATCCGTACCAGCGCATTTATGACGCAAACGATGGCGTCGCAATTCGGAACAATCCGAACTCCTTCATTCCCTTCAACAATCTTGCAAAGTATGCCAGCCCTGGGAATCCGAAGGTACCGAACGCAATACAGGCCGGCGTTGCCGGCAATTTGATCGATCCGGTTGCGCAGAAGATGATGGGCTACTTCCCTGAGCCCAACATCGCGGGCAACGATATCTACGACAACTTCATTGCTTCGGGAGCCAATCAAAGCTTCAACGATCAGTTCGATATCAAGGTGGACCACCGCTGGACCGAAAAGAACTTGATGAGCGTGAAGTACTCGCAGCAGTGGAGTCACGGTAGCTCGTTCAACTGCTTCAAGAACTTCACCGATCCGTGCGAGGGTGGGCCGAACAGAACGACGGCGCACCTGTTCGCGATCAACGACACGCACACGATCTCGCAAACCCTGTTGCTGAACCTGACGTTGGGCTTCACCCGTGGTGCATGGCACATTGACGCTTACAACCCACAGGGCGTAAACGATCCCCTCTCCACGCTCGGATTCCCGGCATACCTGCAAAGCAACGGTTTCAACGGCGTTCCGCCTATGTTCATCAGTCAATACTTCAGCGCCGGATTTGCGAGTATCGGAACAGACCCGTATGGCAACTACCGCCTTGGTCAGGACACGGGACAACTCTCCGCCACGCTCGACAAAGTCCACGGACCGCATGAAATCAAGTTCGGTTTCGACGGCCGCATCCACCAGATCAACTACATCCAGACCAACGCGCCTTTGGGCTATTTCAATTTCGACACAACCGGAACGGGCGCCTGCCCAGGCAACGGCGACACCGGAATCGATGCCTGCGGCGGCGACTCGATGGCCAGCTTCATGATGGGCCAGATGAACAACTCGTATTACGAGATTCAGACGCGCCCGGCCACAACAAATTATCAATACGGATTCTTCGCCCTCGACAACTGGAAGGTGAATCCGAAACTGACCTTGAACCTCGGCCTGCGCTACGACGTAACGCTGCCGCGCACCGATCGCTATAACCGGCAGAACTGGTTCAACACAGAGGTGACCAGTCCACTGGCGGGCGGCAGCCTTCCTTACACTGATCCTGTTACGGGCCAGCCGGCTACGTTGCAATTGAAAGGTGGCGAGGTCTTTGCCACTCCGAGCGATCGCAAGACCTATGTGACCGACTGGCATGACATCCAGCCGCGCTTCGGATTTGCCTTCCAGTTTGCCCCCAAGATGGTACTCCGCGGCGGATACGGGATTTACTACGGTCAGTCGCGTTCGGGCGTCACGGGCGTCGTCCCGTTTGGGAATGCGGGATTCAACCAGTACACCAACGTGATCAGCACATTCCAGAACGACGGTGCAACCCCGTACCTGCACCTGAACAATCCGTTCCCGAACGGGCTGATTCAGCCTGCTGGAAGTTCGCTCGGCCTCATGAACGATGTGGGATTCGGCGCGAACGGCCCATTGCGCACGTACGCGCAAAACCGCACGCCGCAAGAACAGAGTTGGAGCCTTGGCGTCGAGCGGCAATTGCCCTGGAACGTGGTGATCAACGCGGAATACATCGGGAAGAAAGGAACGCATCTTCCTTTCAGCGGAACCAGCTACGGTTTCATGCACCTTGGATCGTTTGTTGAGAACCTGCCGATCGACAGCCCTGATCCCAACAATCCATGCGCGAATTTCTCCATTGCGTGCGTGAACAGCTATGTCGACAATCCATTCGCTTCGGTGATTTCCGATCCGAACAGCACTCTGTCGAGTCCGCAGGTTCAGTACTCGCAACTGTTGGAGCCGTATCCGCAGTTCACGAGCGTCTCGGCTGACGCGCAGATGATCGCCAGCTCGATCTATCACGGGTTGCAACTGGTCGCCGAGAAACGATTCTCCAATGGCCTGCAGTTCCTGGCGACATACACGTGGTCGAAGTCGATTGACGATTCGTCGCAGGCGGACGACAACGTAACCTGGCTGGGTAGCTTCACCAGCCTGCAGGATCCGAACAAGCCATGGGCTGAGCGGAGCCTCTCAACCTTCGACATTCCGCATGTTGTTCAGTTGAGCTACAGCTACGATCTGCCCTTTGGGCGCAACCGGGCTCTGGGCGCTAACATGCCGCGATGGGCCGACGCGATTATTGGCGGATGGAAGACGAACGGAATCTGGCGGATTGCCGATGGACGTCCTCTTGCATTCACCTTGGCCGACGGTGTTGCGATTCCCACCTATGGTGGACAGCGTCCAAATCTGGTTGGGAAACCGACGAAAGCGTCGCACGACATTGTCGACCAGTATTTCGCCGACACGAATGTCTTCCAGCGCACGCCGGACTTCACGCTGGGCGACGCACCCCGCGCTTACGGCGGTCTGCGGAGTCCGTGGTCGTTCACAACCGATTTGTCGGTTGCGAAGCAGTTCGCGATCCGCGAGGAGATGAACCTGGAGTTCCGCATCGAAGCGCAGAACGCGTTCAACCATCCTGTCTTTGGAACGCCCGACACGTCAGTGGACGATCCGAGCTTCGGACAGATCAGCTACACATCCGTTGGTCCACGGGAAGTGCAGTTGGCAATTAAGTTCAACTTCTAGGCAGGGTCAGAGCCAGGGATTAAGGACTGGGGGTTAGCAGTGAATTCTCTGCTAGCCTCCTTGTTCTGTTTCGCCCACGCGCAGAGTCGTTAACCAACCAAGGCATACATAGAAAACTGTAGTTCCCTCCAGAAAGCGTGCGGTTAAACTTCCATCACGTTTGTGCTTTCGTGTGCTTGGGCGCACGCGCCAACCGGGCATGCCGCGTGTAGCTCGGACAAGGCGAAAGGGGACGAGAATGGTGCTGCGTCCCAACTTATGCAACCGGGAAAAAACTCAACAGAGAATCATCAGTCCACAAAGGGCTTCCCGCGCCAACTGGATTCCGCGCGCTTCGGCGTGTGGGACTGGAACATCGAGACCGAAGAACTCGTGTGGTCGCCGGAGTGTCTCGAAATGTTTGGCCTGCCTCCTGATTACAAGATGAGCTACGAGCGATTCGTCGAGGCGATCTATCCCGAGGACCGCGAGAGAGTCGATCAGGCGGTCAAGATCGCGCTCGAGACTGGGGATCATTACAGCACCGAGATGCGCTCTGTGTGGCCTGACGGGAGCATGCATTGGATCGCCTCGCGCGGACGCGCTTATTACAACAAGAACGGCAAGCCGATCCGCATGAGTGGAGCGGGTTTCGACATCACGGCGCTCAAACAGACCGAGGAGGAACTGCGGCGGGCACGCGCCGAAGCGAAGGCATACGCGGAGAATCTCGCGACCGTAGTGGATGCGATTCCGGCAATCACATTTTTCAGCCGCGACCGCGAAGGCCGAACCATGACAGCCGGACGCGTGGCGCGTGAAGTGTTTGGCCTCCCAGAAGACGTGAATGTATCGCTGTCGGATCCGGAAGTGCGCGAGCGTTTCAACTTCCAGTGGCGGGAAGACGGACGAGTGTTGGCGCCGGAAGAACTTCCCGTGCAACGGGCGGCGTCAACCGGCAAGGCGGTGGGCGCCAGGAAGTTCGAAGTGCGCTTCCCGGATGGCAGGATTGTTTATCTCCTCGGCCACGCAGTTCCCTTGCTCGATGCTGCGGGGCAGTCGCGCGGCGCGGTCGGAGCGTTTCTCGACGTCAGCGAAATGCAGAGTAAGGAGGCGGAACTGCGGGACGCCCGCGCCGAAGCCAAAGCGCAGGCGGAAAATCTTTCGGCGATTCTCGACGCCATGCCCGCGGCTGCATTCATTGCGCAGGACAGCAAGTGCGAACACGTCGTAAGCAACCGGGCCGCGTATGAACTGCTGCGTATGCCGTACGGAACGAATACGTCGATGTCGGCGTTCGCGGATCAGCGGCCAAACATCGTGATTCTCGAGAACGGGCGCGAGCTGACCGGCGAGGAGCTGCCCCTGCAAAAAGCTGCCACGACCGGAGAGCCGGTGCGCGGCAAAGAACTGGAAATCCGCTTCGCCGATGGCAGTTCCATTTTCGAGTTCGG
>DATJWZ010000361.1:0-2558 GCA_035500795.1 Candidatus Eiseniibacteriota bacterium
GCAATTCAAAATGAATTACCCGGTCGTCATGGGCAACGCAAAAATCGGCGAGCAATACGGCGGAGTCCTCGGCCTCCCCATCGCCTTCCTGATCGACCGCCAAGGCCAAATCCGCAAAAAGCACATAGGCGCAACGGAAGCCCCGGTATTCGAAAAAGAAATTACTGATCTTTTAGCCGAAAAATAAGAGAAAACCGTGATGGGTGCCCCATTTCTCGCGCGGGTGTTTGCGCGGGAAGTGGGGATTTTGATTTTGACTCTAAATGAAAAAATAAACTTTAAACTTAAATCCCACAAAAGCCTTGTCATTCCGACCAGTCGCGTCAGCGACGCAGGAGGAATCTGCTATCCCGTCCTTCTTCCCAAATCTCAGCGCAACCTGAATCGCCGGACGCAACCCGAATCGCCGGCGCCACCGTGGAAGAGCGCCGCTTCAGCGCCGCCTCAAGGCATAGAAAAAGGGGCTTTAGCCCCGGTGTCCATACTCCGTAACCTTCCCATCTACCACCGCCGCCACATACTTCCCAGACCCCAAATCCCGAAACTGCACCACCCGATGCCCTTCCCGCGCCAACTTTCCCCACCGGCTCGGCTTCTCCGGATTCTGCTCAATCCCCTGATACTCCACTCCATCCATCACAAACCGCACCGTCCGAAACTTCCGCGATCCAGTCCGCGTGACTCGCGACATCTTCCCCCCAACGCTGACCTCCAAAGATGTCATCATCTGCTCCGCCACCGATTTCAAAATCTCCCGATCCACCATGTCTTCACTCGAAAATCTGATCCGCTATGGGTGCCCCATTTCTGCCGCGCAGTTTGCGGCAGAAGTGGGGATTTTGATTTTGAATTGAAATCGCAAGACCCTTGTCATTCCGACCAGTCGCGCAGCGACGAAAGAGGAATCCGTTGTCCTACCCTCTCACCAAATGTCAACGCAATCCGAATCGCCAGCACAACCATCAAAGAGAGCGCTTCAGCGCCGTGAATCCAAGGATAGAAAAAGCCCTAGCCCTGTGGAGTCTCACCCCACCAACCGATCCATCCACTCCAAAATAATCCCGCGCATCTCCGGCAACTCCACATGAGCGCAATCAAACAACTCAACCCGGCAATCCGACTCCTTCCCGTACTTCGCATACAGTGGCATCAAATAATCGCGGATCTTCTCCACTCCCGCCGCCGGAGTCAGCGGATCCCTCTTCCCATTCACGCTCAAATGCGCCCGCGGCACGATCAGTTCATTAATCTCCGCCGTCTGAAAATGTTTCAGCAGCGACGGGACGTAGTAATAAATCCCGTGCCCCTTCAACCCATGCTCACGGATCAGCTCTTCATAATCCGTGAGACAGCAGACATCCATGCATACCTTCACTCGCGGATCGAGCGCCGCCAGCCACCACGCCTTCGTGGATCCCATCGACATTCCGAACGCCCCGATCCTCGACGCATCCACCTCCGGACGCCCCGCCAGATAATCCATCGCCCGGAACTCATCAAACATCATCATCCCGTACAGCACCTGCCCCCGCCACAGCATCAGCTTGAACGCTGTCTGCTCACCCTCGCCACCGTCATGCTCATGCTTGCGCTCGCCAAAACACCAGCTGTCAATCGCCAGCGTGACAATCCCTTTCTCCGCGACAACCGGAGCATACGCGGGCTGCGCATCCACGCCACGAAGCAGCTGCTCCTTCCCCAAGTCGTACATCCCGCCATGCCAATGGATGTAAAGCAGCCCCGGAGCCTTCTCTCGACGCTTCTTCGGAAGCAGCAAAATGGCAGGCACCGCCTCGACTCCATTCAAATCAAGCACCAGCCGCTCAAGCGTGTAAGTATCGTGATCCTCCGTCCCGATAACCCGCGGCGGCCCGGGCTTGTGATTCCAAGGCAAATCCCCCAGCACTCCCCAAAGCTCCTTCCGACGCTTTTCCTGTCTTGAAGAAAACGAATCCTCAGCATCAACGGGAAGCTCCGCAAACGCAGAACTCCCCGCAGCCGCAACTCCCGCGACCGCCGTCATCTGAATGAACTCTCGTCTTCGCATAGATGTGTCGTACTACTGTGGCGCGGGCACCACCCCCCCGCGTCCGAGCGCAGTGAGCCCTGATTCACACAGCCCGCACTATACGCCGATGATCGCAGTGAGGAAACCAACCACGAATGGACGCCCATTTCTGCCGCGCAGTTTGCGCCAGGAGTAGGGACTTTTGACTTGTGACCTCAACTCTGGGCGCTGTCTCCAGAGTTTCAGATCTAACAATGTCTCTGTCATTCCGACGAGTCGCACAGCGACGAAGGTGGAATCCGCTGTCTTATCCCTCTCCGACAACCTCATCTCGATCGCAGGCGCCTCCGTGGAAGAGCGGCGCTTCAGCGCCGCGTTCAAGCCTCCAAATAGAAGGGGCCTTAGCCCCCGTGGCGCGATACACTCTCCTCGACCAAACCCAGGGACTCAGAATGAACCGACGCGACCTCCTAAAAGCCATCCCCCTCACCGCTGCCGCCGCCACCACAACCCTAGCCCAGGAAAAACGTAAATACAAAATTGTAGTCAC
>DATJWZ010000362.1:0-16146 GCA_035500795.1 Candidatus Eiseniibacteriota bacterium
ATGTGCCCCAGTTGGCGCGCCACGCATGAAGAAGAGCACTCTACCCGCGGCCGCGCCCATCTTCTCTGGGAGATGACTCAGAATCCCGACCGCGGCGACGCCATCATCCGCGACGGCTGGCAAAGCGAAGAAGTAAAAAAATCCCTCGATCTCTGTCTGGCCTGCAAAGGATGTAAAAGCGATTGTCCCGTCAGCGTTGACGTCGCGACCTACAAAGCCGAATTCCTCTCGCACTATTACGAAGGCCGCGTTCGCCCGCTCAACGCCTACGCCTTCGGCAACATTGATTTCTGGGCGAGCCTCGCGTCAAACGCGCCGGGACTGGTCAACCTCACAACGCAACTCCCATTCCTGAGCGACCTAGCAAAGTTGATCGCCGGAATCCCCGCCCAGCGCCGCATCCCAGCCTTCGCCCCCGAAACCTTCAAACAATGGTTCTTCCGCACCAATGGAACGGATAGGCCATCTCGGGCGACTGCATCTCCGTGGAAGAGCGGCGCTTCAGCGCCGCGTCACGCGCAAGAAGATCAAGGGGCTTTAGCCCCTGACGTCAATGCCCACGAGGTCCTTCTCTGGGCCGACACCTTCAACAACTACTTCCTCCCGTCCACCGCTCGCGCCGCCGTCGAAGTCCTAGAAACCGCCGGCTTTCGCGTACTCGTTCCACGCGCCAACCTCTGCTGCGGACGCCCCCTCTACGACTTCGGCATGCTTGACCGCGCCGAGCGACTGCTTCTCGAAATTCTCGACACACTCGAGCCCGAGATCGAAGCCGGAATCCCGGTCGTCGGCCTCGAACCCAGTTGCGTCGCCGTCTTCCGCGACGAACTCATCAACCTATTCCCTCACGATCACCGCGCCCAAGCCCTGAGCCGTCAGACATTCCTGCTCAGCGAATTCCTCGAACAGAAGATTGCCCCGAACGCGACTCTTCCCCAACTAAACCGCAAAGCCCTGATCCACGGCCACTGTCACCACAAGTCGCTCATGAAGATGACCGCCGAAGAGTCGCTCTTGCGCCGCCTCGGCGTCGACTTCACCGCTCCGGCGCCGGGATGTTGCGGGATGGCGGGATCGTTCGGATTCCATGCCGGCGAACATTACGAAGTCTCGCAAGCCGTTGGAGAACTCGAACTTCTCCCCGCCGTCCGCCAGGCTCCGCCAGACTGGCTCATCGTCGCCGACGGCTTCAGCTGCCGCGAGCAAATCGCCCAAAACACCAACCGCCGCGCCTTGCACTTGGCTGAGGTGCTCCAAATGGCTCTTCAGCCATCAGCTCTGGATAAAGATGATCCATACCCGGAATCCCACCTGATCCGCGAGCGGGAAGCCGAAATTCATGCCTCCATGAACCGTGCCGCCAAGGGTGCGGGAGCCCTAGCCGCCGCCGGAATCCTAGCCTGGGCCTTTACGCGGAAGAGATAATTACGGTTTGTCTGGAGACAGTCGCCTTCGGCTAGTCAGCCGAAAAGCGGAGAAGGAATTCAGCCCACAACCCAAGTCGTGGGACGCAAGCTCAACAACCTGACCAGCTTCGTAGGAGCGGAAGAAACGTCCTCGGAGGGCAGACCGAATCGTCCGCTAACCTGAACCCAGCGCCTTAAGCCACATGGTATCAATAGCTTACCCCGCCTACCCAACCCCCAACCCTCCTGAGATAATAGATACCAGAGCTTGAAAGTCTCCGCGCTCCGGTTGTCCGCCACGTAAGTCACCAGCCGCAACCCGACAACTGAGAACCGAGAACTGACAACCGAGAACTTAAATGGACCGCGATCTCACCACTATCGTCACCCCCGACGTTGCTCACGACCTGTCTGTTGCGGTGCAGGAGACCGCGCAAGCTGCTCCGATCTGCCCTCTGCACGGATCGGTCCTCGTCCTGATCCAGTACGACATCTGCGAAGAGATCCGTCTCGACGTCATCCGACAGCTTCTCCAGGCCCGGCACGCCCAGGCCACCTTCAAGAGCAGCCAGGCTCCCGGATACGTCCGCTATCAGCGACCTCCCGCGGTCGACCGTCTCGAGCCGCTAGTCCTTGACTCAGGAGAGCGCCTTGCCGGAGAGATCAAGTATTACGACTACGGGGTCGTCAGCCTTCTGTTCGAGTTGCCCTTCGCCGGTGACTGGGAGAAGCTCGTCGAGCTCTCCGCCCGCTGGACCTCCGACAACACCTTCGAGAAGCTGGCGAGCCACGTCGTCAAACAGCGCCTGGAACGCGCCGCTCCCGCTCTGATCAAGCCTTATAAAGAAGAGAACTGGCTCCAGGAGGATTACTTCATCTTCCACGTGCGCGAGATCGACGGATCACCCACCGCCGAAGAACTCCTCGCCACGCAGCGCGGCCACATCTCGCAAGTCGTCCGCGGAGAGACCGCGACTCTCTCCGAAGGCGAACGCACCGAAATCCTGCAGTCTCGGATCTCCTATTACCCGACTGACCTCGCCGTCATCGGATGGAACGCCGCATTCATCTATGACACGCAGGCCGGAGCCGAAACCGCCGTCCAGCTGCTCGAGTACGCCAACTCGCAGCTCCTCGAATTCCGTCACTACGACGAGTTCCTTACCCGCGAACTCGAAAACGTGTATGACTTCCTCGAAGTTGGGGGTACGGGATTGTGGTCGCGCTGGCGCACCGCGCGCGCCGCATCCAAGCTGCACACTGTTCTTCTCGACGTCAGCGAACTTACCGAACGCGCCGACAACGCCATCAAGTTCCTGAGCGATATGTTCTCCGCGCGCCTCTACAAACTCTGCGCCCAAAAAGTCGGGGTCCCCGACTACAAAGACCTGGTCCAGGAAAAGCTCCACACCGCCGAAGACCTCTACCGCTTCATGATCGACCAGTTCAACCAGTCCCGTGCGTTCGTCCTCGAACTGATGGTCGTCGTAATCCTGATCATCGAACTGATCTACTTCTTCAAAGGCCATCCGCTGTAGGTCGGATTGTCATTCCGACGATTCGCGAAGCGAAGAAGGAGGAATCCGCTGTCGCCGGCAGCGGCAAGAACGATGTGTGGACACCCGTTGCTGCAGCAGCGGAAGGTGGGTGGAAGGTGAAAGAGCGGCCCTTCAGGACCGCGATCCGGAACCCTTAAAGATGGGGCTCCAGCCCCTGTGTTTATCATCCTGAGCGCAGAGTCGAAGGGATCCCTACCGCTCAACAGCCGCGGTCTGCTTCATAAACTGTCAGCCCTAACAGCTGACAGTTCCGATCACGAATCGCAAGAATTAATGATGGCTCTCGAAAGGCGAAAACGCCACGCACGCATTCTGGTGATATCTCTCCTGTTGTCTGGCCCCTTCGGCTCTGCCAAGTCCAGCAAGGTCGTGATGAGCTGGCATAATCCGCAGGCTCCCACCACAAGGTTTCATCACGTGCTTGCCCTCGGACTCAGCCAGAAGACATCCGTCCGCGCCGACTTCGAAGATGCCCTGGCGACTCGACTCGAAGCAGCCGGTTTGAGCGCGGTTCCCGGGAACACAATTCTTCTCCGCCCCGAAGGGACGCAGCTCGATCTCAATTACCTCAGGGACCAAATCCGCAGTAACAACATCGAAGCCGTTGTTGTGTCACGACTGCTGAAGATTGAGAACAAAGTCACCTACATTCCGGGCGGCCCAATGTTCACGCCGTATCCGTATTACGGCACCTTCTACGGCTACTACAATACGGTTTATCCAATGGTCTACGCTCCTGACTACCTGCGCGAGGAGAAGAAAGTTCGCATCGAGACCAACCTTTACCTCATCTCCCAACCGGATGGAATCTTGGTTTGGACCGCCGTCACCGACACCTTTGATCCCAAAAAGCTTCACAAGGCCATCAATGGACTTGTTACCCTAATCGTCAAACAAATGCAGAGTGACGGTGTGCTTCCGGGCACCGAAGCGTCCACGCAGTAATAACAGGTATCAGCCATGCAGATCAAAGGGCTACCTTCTCTTCTGGCGATGCTGTTAGTCGTGTGTTCCGCCGTTGTCTACGGTCAGGAATCCGAGCCCAAGCCCCTGCGTTTCGATTTCACGCCATTCGCCGGATACCGCACCAGCATGAGTTTTCCTGTCGAACCTCAAGTCAGCGGGACGAACCCTCGCGTTGTCCTCGACGCCAGTCCCAGCTTCGGCTTCTCCTTCGGCTTTCGCTTGCTGCCCAATCGTGAAGAGGACGTCGTCGAGTTCCGCTGGGCTCGCCAGGATTCATACGTGCATACCGAGGAGATCACGCCCGCTCCGCCGCAACAGCGCGTAGTCCTCAATCAGTTCCATGGCGATTTCAGCCACGAACCGTTTATCGAAGAATGGCCCAAATGGGCCAAACCGTACGTTCTGGGTAGTATCGGCGGCACGCATCTTTCGTCCCCTACGTCGGCGATCAGCTTCACCCGGTTCTCCTTCGGTCTCGGGGGAGGCATTCGCTTCTATGTCAGTCGTCATCTCGGATTCAAAATCCAGGCCGAGTGGCTGCCAGTTCTCGCCTCTCCGAACGTTGCCTTCGTCTGCGGCGGTGGATGTCTGATCCACGTCGGCGGCGGCGCTACGTCTCAGGGAGAAGCCTTCGCCGGAACTTTTATCCGGTTCTGAGTGGTTGACCAGCAGCCAATTTCCTCTGTCATTCCGAGCGAAGCAGTTGAGGGAGCGAAGCGAACCCATCTGCGTAGTCGAAGAATCCCTATAAGCTCAACATGAGTACCACATCTGGAGGGAATCTCACCGTGCTTCAGACCGAGAAAACGATGGAAAAGGAAAGCAAAATCAGCGCCATCAGGCGTCATCGTCCATCTCAAAACGATACACCTCGAGAAGCTCATTTTCCCGTTTCGAGGCCCAGGCGGTGGATATTTCGGCAGCCCGCAAGTTGCTCTATTTAGAGCAATTATCTGTTTTGTACTTTTTTGTATGTACATTAACGTACTAAAAGTGTTCCTGCAGGAACACTTTTACAAACCGTAGATATGTTCCCGCAGGAACATTTTCGGCCAGTTCGTGGCTCACGACTCGTGACCCAGGACTCGCAGCTATAATCTCTGTCTGACCCCTTACATTCTGGGAGGATGCTTGAAGGTATTGTTGCTGGAGAACATCAGCGCGGTCGCGGTGCAGGTGTTTCGCGACGCGGGATATGAAGTCGAGTCGCTGAAGCCTGCGCTTGACGAGCGCGAGTTGATCGAGAAGATTCGCAGCGTGTCGATCCTTGGCATACGTTCCAAGACACGCGTGTCGCAAGCTGTCCTGGAAGCCGCATCCCAACTCGTCACTGTGGGCGCATTCTGCATCGGCGTGGACAAAATCGATCAGAAAGCTGCGAATGAGCGCGGCATCGCGGTCTTCAACGATCCGCATTCCAACTCGCGTTCGGTTGCCGAGCTTGTGGTAGGAGAGATCATTCTGCTGCTGCGTCGTACATTTCAGGCGTCCACCGAAATGCACCGCGGCGAATGGAATAAATCAGCGGCGGGCGCGCATGAGGTGCGAGGACTCACGCTTGGCATTGTGGGATACGGCAAGATTGGCTCGCAGCTGTCTGATCTCGCCGAGGCCATGGGCATGCGCGTCATCTTTTATGACAGCGCACACGTGCTGGCGCGTGGCAACGCTCGCCCCATAGGATTTCGTGAATTGCTGCAGGAAGCAGACGTCGTCACTCTTCACGTCGATGGAAAGAAAGAGAATCGCGACCTGTTTGGCAAGGAAGAATTCGACGCGATGAAAGACGGCGCGTGCTTTCTGAACCTGAGCCGCGGGTTCGTGGTGGATCACGAAGCGCTGGCCGCGCATCTGAAGTCTGGCAAGATCGCCGGATGTGCGATCGATGTGTTCCCTTCAGAGCCTGAGTCGGGTGCGGCCTTCAAGAGCGCGCTTCAAGGGTTGCCGAATGTGATCCTCACGCCACACATTGGCGGCTCAACCGAAGAGGCGCAGCATAATATTGGATCGTTTGTGTCGGCCAAGCTGCTCGACTACGTGAATACTGGCGACTCCACTTTGAGCGTGAACTTTCCTTCATGCCATGTCGATTACGAAGAAGGATCGTACCGCCTGATGCACATCCATCAGAATGTGCCGGGCATTTTGCGAGCGATCAACGACATTCTGGCCGACCGCGACATTAACATCGAGCGCCAGTCGCTCAATACGCGGGGCACGATGGGATACGCGATCTATGACATCAATCGTCCGTGTGATGCGGAGCTGATGAAACAGTTGCGCGGTGTGCCGCATACGGTTGCGGTGAGGGCGAAGGGGTGTTAGCGAGCAGTGGGCGATGAGCAATGAGCTGCGAGCGAGCCTGTTTTACTCATTGCTCGTAGCTCACTGCTCACGGCTTGTGTTGAGGAGATTCCATGCGTGGACTGAAAGATAAACGTGTGTTGGTCACCGGCGGCGCATCCGGCATTGGTGCTGCGACTGCTGCGCGGTTTTTGGAAGAGGGATCACGTGTGTGTGTACTCGATCGCGATGACGCAGCTTGCAAGCGGCTCAAGCATGAGCTGCCTGCATTGGGAGAAGCCATCATTGCTGACGTGACTGATTTGATGCAGGTGGAGGCGGCGTTTGCAGAGGCGATACGGTTGATGGATGGCGTTGACGTCGTGATCAACAATGCCGGCATCAGCATCCGGCATAAGTTCCTTGAAATCACTCCTGAGGAGTGGGACCGCGTCATCGCTGTAAATCTTACGGGCGTATTCTATGTGGCGCAGACGGCGGCAAGGCACATGTGGGAACGAGGTAGCGGCGTCATTCTTCAGACCGCATCGACGAATGGCGTCATGGGCTATCCATATTATGCCGACTATAACGCCACCAAGGCGGGAGTAATTGAGCTTACCAAGTCGATGGCTCTGGAGTTAGCGCCCAAGGTCAGAGTATGCGCCGTTGCGCCCGGATACGTTCTTACGCCGATGCAGCGGGCAGAATATTCCGACGCGATGCTGGCGGAGGTCAACGGGAAGATACCGATGAAGAGACACGCGTCGCCGGAGGAGATAGCGGGACTGTTTGCGTATTTGGCGTCGGACGATGCGGCATTTGCTACGGGACACGTATTTACGCTTGATGGCGGCGAGACTGCCGGCGGGCTGGCTAGCCGCTAAACTTCTTCTCCGCGGATTTACGCCGATGAACGCGGATTAGTTTGACAAGACAATCCTATGCGACTCAGCGACAAAGTTGCTTTGATTACCGGCGGTACCTCTGGAATTGGCGAGGCTACTGCTGCGCTCTTTGCCAGAGAGGGCGCGGCCGTGGCCATCACGGGCAGAAACCTTAAGAGAGGCAAGGCAGTGCTGGCGCGAATCAAGGAGACCGCCGATGAAGGTCTCTTCCTGCGCGCGGATGTGAGTTCAGCATCCGATTGCCGAAAAGCAGTGGAAGAGACGATGAATGTTTTTGGGCGTGTCGACATCCTGTTCAACAATGCGGGCGTGTTTTATCCACAAACGGCGATCGAGTGTTCGGAGAAGGAGTGGGACGAGCAGATCGATGTGAACCTCAAGGGCACGTTCCTGATGTCAAAGTTCGTGCTGCCTGTGATGATCCGGCAGGGCCGCGGCGTAATCGTGAACAATGCATCCGGATGGGGCATTGTGGGCGGCGATCACGCGGTGGCGTATTGCGCGTCGAAGGGCGGCGTCGTGCTAATGACCAAGGCGATGGCGATCGATCACGGGGCGCAAGGTATACGAGTAAACTGCGTGTGCCCCGGTGATGTGGAGACTCCGATGCTTCCTGCGGATGCGAAGATGCGCGGGATGAAGGTGGATGAGTACATGGCAGGGGCCGCGAAGCGTCCGTTGGGACGAGTGGGCACACCGGAGGAGATTGCGAAGGCTGTGCTGTTCCTGGCGTCGGACGAATCGTCTTTCATGACGGGGGCGGCATTGATTGTGGATGGCGGAGGGACGGCGGACTGACCGCCGGGGCTAAAGCCGCTTTTTTCTTTGGGAGCACGTAACGCGGCCCTGAAGGGCCGCTCTTCCACGGTGCTCCACGTGGCGGGGCGGTATGTATGTCCTCCGAATAGTCTTGCAGGATGCTAAGTACGAAATCGTATGTACAAGGCCGATAAATCAAAGAACAAATCGATTCTGTTTCTCGGAGGAGGACGGATCACCGGGGCGTTTTGCGCCGGGATGCGGTTGGCGGGCGATCGGAGAGCCATTGCGGTTTATGACCGGCACACTGACAAAGTGCGGGTATTGCGGCGAGAATCCGGAGTGGAAATTGCGCGGGACCTGAGATTGGCGGTCGAGTCCGCGCAGATGGTGATTGTTGCGGTGCGTCCCGGTTCGGTGAAGGAGATGCTCGCCGAGGTTGCGGCATCTGATGCGAAACCTCCGAATTTGTGGATAAGTCTTGCAGCCGGGATTCCGCTCGCAAACTTACGTCGCTGGCTGCCGTCAGTAAGGTGGGTGCGGGTGATGCCGAGTCCAGTGTGCCGGATTGGAAAGGGACTGAATCCGGTAAGTTTCGATCGAAGTGTATCGGCGCGCGAACGACGCCAGGTGCAGGCATTGTTTGCGCAAGTAGGTCCAACGTTCGAGATTCCGGAAAGTCAGATGGATGCCATTACGGCGACGCACTCCTCTACACATGGGTATCATGCGTTGGCCGCCCTGGCGAAAGAAGCACACCGGGCGGGCCTCGATGAAAAGACGGCATTAGTTGCGGCGTCTCATGCGTTGGCCGATGGGATTTTGTATTGGCGCGAGAGTGGGTTGAGTCTCGATGAATTGTTGCAGGAAGCGGCTACACCTGGCGGGATTGCTGCGGCGACGATGAAGGCCATGGATCGGGCCGGATACGGACGGGCCGTGGGAAAGGGATTGGCTGCGGGGATCGCACAGGCCAGGCGGAATGCGCGCGGTGATTGGATGCCATGTGCGGCCGTTGGTCGTTAGTCATTGGTCGTTGGCAAACCCAGAGTCGCTGCGAACTCCCGAGACCTTTCTGGCGCCTTCATGGGGATGGGATCCTTCGACTCGCTCAGGATGACAATCCCCTGGGAGTGCCTTGTACTCTAGACCTTTCTTCAAGCACGATTTATTCACTCATGTCTTAGAGCCTGCATAGGTTCTACCGATGCGGCGCGGGTTGCGGGAATCCAGCTGGCCGCTAGTCCCACTGCGCCGAGGATTAAAGCAGATCCGGATAGAACAAACGGGTCATTGGGTTGCGTGGCATAGAGGAGGGATTTCACTAGTCGGGTTAACAGAACAGTGGCGCAGAGGCCGCAGGCGATTCCTGCGAACGAAATCCATCCTGCCTCGCTTAAGACCATCGTGAGCACTTGTCGCGGCAGCGAGCCGAGAGCCATCCGGATTCCAATCTCACTTGTGCGTTGCGCGACGGAGTAGGCCATGACGCCATAGACTCCGACGCAGGCGAGAATCAGAGCGAGCACGCCGAAAGATGCAGTCAGGGCGGCAATGATGCGTTCCGTTTGCATGGATGCGTCGATCTGTTCTTGTTGCGTGCGGATTTCCTGCAACGGGAGATCGGGATCAATCGACTGCACAGCGGCCCGAAGCGAGGGAGCAATCGACTCGGGACGAAGGCTGGTTCGAAGTTCGTAGGTGGCGCCGAAATCAAGGTTCGACACCTGCAGATAGGGTTGGTAGAACATGGGGAGCGATTGCTGCTTGAGGGACCAGTAGCGTGTGTCGCCGCAAACGCCTACCACTTCAATGAAGTCGCCGGGTTTTCCTTCGTTCGGCTCGAAGTTGGCGAGGAAGTGTTTGCCGATAGGATTCTGGCCCGGGAAGGCCTTGCGCGCCAGGCTTTCATTGAGGATGCCGACCTTGGGCGAGGTTGCCGTATCGTGCTCGTTGAAGTCGCGACCAGCGATAATCGGAATACCCATGGTCTGGAAGAATCGAGCGCCAACGGAGTTGTTCCAGGCGGCTTGTTCTTTTTCAGGGTCGATTTTTTCTCCTTCGGGCAGAAAAGGCGCGTTCTCACTGCTGCCGGAGATGTAGGCAACTTCTGAAACCGTGACTTCTTTCACGCCGGGCACCGCGCGCAATCGTTCTTCAATTCGGTGATGGAGTTCGAGATCTTTCGGCGAGGGGTAGCGTGACTCCGGCTGCTGAATCGCAAAAAGCACAAGACCATCTGTCCGAAATCCGGGATCGACGTGCGCAAGACTGAAGAGCGTGCGGACAAAGAGAAGGGCGCCAGCGACCAGCAGAGTGGACAACATAACCTGGAAGGCAACAATCGTCTTGCCGGTAAGTCCGCTGCGGCGACGCGAGCTTGTTGGGACAGCGGACTTCAAAGAGGCGCTGACCTGGTTACGAGTTGCGATCCATGCGGGCACCATGCCGAAGAGGACGCCACTGAGGATGGTGATACCGGCCGTGAATGCGAGTACGGTGGGCTCGAGTGCAATCTGGAACTGATCCACTTCCCAAGAATTCGCCACCAGCGCGGGGAACGTATGACACCCGATGAAAGCCACACCGATCCCGAGGGCTCCGCCCAAACCTGAAAGCAGCAGGCTTTCCGTCAGTACACCTCTTAAGACGCGAATGCGCCCCGCGCCGAGGGCGAGGCGGACAGCGATCTCCCGATGCCGGGCAGCAGATCGCGCGAGCAACATGCTGGCAATGTTGGAGCAGGCCAGCAGAAGCACCAGAGCGGCAATTGCTGTAAGCAGCCCAACGGGTTTGGCGAACATGCCTTTCGAGAGAAACAATCCGCGGCTGCCGTCGAGCAGGTTGATGTGTGGGACGGTAGTGTTGCCATCTGGATGCAAAGACGAACGCACCACGGCCGCCAGCGACACGTCAAGAGCGGCTTGCGCGGTGGCCTCGGAGATGCCGGCCTTTGTGCGTCCCATGATGTTGAGCCAGCACATTTGGGGGCTGGATGAGCCAAGCAGGGAGCCATTCTTGCCTCGCGGTGCAACCAGGGGCTGGGAACTCAGAGGGAGGAACAAGTCGGGGGCCGACTGGACACTTTTGGCTCCCGTGAATCCGGGAGGTGCGACGCCGATGATTGTGACCGGAACCATATTGACTTTGATCGAGCGTCCCAGGACGAGAGGTGAGGACGCGAACGCCCGGTGCCAAAGGCCTGGACTGATCAAGGCAACCGGTGGTGCCGTAACGACGTCATCTGAGGCTACGATTGGTCGGCCAAGTTGCGGTTGAACCTGCATTTGGTCGAAGAAGTTCCCGCTAACGAGTTCCCCTTGAACGATCTGGGCGTTGCCATTAATCGTCGCATTCATCCTTCCCACGTCCTTGAAGGCGAAGAGATCCTGGAACACGCGGTTGTCCTGCCGGAGCTGCTCAAAAACAGGATAGGGAAACGTTGGAGCGCCGAACCCCTCCGACTCGTCATCGGAGATGCCCCACAATTTTGTGAATGCGGTGTGCTTGTCTCCATGCCAATGAAGAAGGCGAAGCTGCTCTGGGTGAGGTACATGGAGGCGGTCGAGGAGAACGCGCTTTGTGATCGAGAAGATGGTGGTGTTGGCTCCGATGGCCAAGGCCAATGATGTCGCTGCGATAGCGGTGAATCCCCAGTTCTTCCGCAGAATACGGAGCGAATAACGTATGTCGCTGACAATGCTTTCAATTAGCGGCAGGCTCTTCTCTGCGTGATACTGCTCGCGAATTGCTTCGACTGCGCCGAATTTGATGAGCGCCTGGCGGCGAGCTTCGGTGGGGGTCATACCGGATCGGAGATTGTCTTCCGTTTGCCGCGGGACATGTTCTTCCATCTCTTCAACGAGGCGCTGCTGGTCGGTCTGCCGAGCCAGCAGGTTGCTAAGGCGTGCTGCGAGCCGTCTTAGAAAGTTCATGACCGGGTCTCCGGAGTGATCGCGAGGAAGCGCGAAATGATGTCGGTAGTTTGCTGCCAGTCCTGCAGTTCAGACTGGAGTTGCTTCCGTCCGGCGCGCGTCAGCCGGTAGAAGCGGGCACGCCGGTTATTTTCGGATGGGCCCCACTCTGAGGCAATGGCGCCCTCTTGCTCGAGCCTGAGCAGCAAGGGATAAAGAGTTCCCTGATTCAAGGCGAGCTGGTCGCCGCTGATCTGCTCGATTCTGCGAGCTATGCCATATCCGTGAAGCGGTCCGAGTACATCGAGGGTCTTGAGGACCATTAGGGCGAGAGTGCCTTGTTGGATGTCTTTCTGCTTCATTGATATGTTGGTTTCCAACGGGGAGTATACCTCGGTCATGTAGGAAAGCAACAGGAAAGTCATGGGCTGCGAGCACGCTGAATAGCGACCACCGGGGCTGAAGCCCCTGTCCTTTAACGAGATTTACGCGGCCCTCAAAGGGCCGCTCTTCCACGGCGCTGCTTACGACCGGGTCTCGTCGCGGGGTTCGTGAGTTTGCATCCTGGGACTCACAACTTTGTTGGGCTCAAACTTCCTGATGCGCTTTCGGCAGTTAGCGGGCGGGGGCGCCCGCTCCACACCATGTGTCTCCACATGGATGGTTACTATTGTCACCATTCCATCTCAGTGGAATCTGCCACAATGAACTCACCTTTCTCCAAGCGCGGCCGAGAGAGTAATGAAGGCTGCAGATTCATGATGGACGTACACAGTCCGAAGGCGATCCGACGCAGCACGCGGCTGCGAGTGGAGATTCCTGTCAGCGTAACCAGCCTGGACCGGATGCGTCCGTTTGCCGAGCATTGCATGCTGCTGGTGGTGAGCGCGCAGGGATGCGGATTCCGCAGTCCGCGCGCGATCCAGTTAGAGACTCCAATTATGTTCAGCGAGCTACCGACGGGAGGCAGCGTGACGGGGCGTGTGGCGAATTGCCTGCCGCTTGGGAACGATGGATTCCTGATCGGAGTTGCTCTATACAATGCCGGCAACGTTTGGGGCATTGCGAATCCGCCTGAGGACTGGAACGTTGCGGCGAAAAACGATCCGGTCGCGGCGAAAGCTCCCGCCGCCGCAGCAGCAGCGTCGGCGCAGGTAACGGTGCAGAAGAAATCCTGGCCCTACAACATGTTCGAACATGGCGCGGAAGCGCCGTTGGGGCGGAAGTAGTAATTAAAACGATTGGATTTCGACCGATGAAGGCGTCCCGCGGGGACGCTTTCGTTTTAAGGCCATAAGTTTGGCTACCCCCCATCAGCCATACGTACGTGGTGGCGCTCACGACAGCAGATTCCTCGCTTGGCTTCGGAATGACAAACTACCCTGGTGCTCTCTAAGATCCTGAATTCTATTCTCATTTGTTATTCGGTCTTGTTCTTCCGTAACTTCATTTCGCCTTTGCCCGCTGCCATACTCTACGCAACAGCCCATGGAAGACGAGTACGGATCATCGGCGCGGTTGTTGCCTTCGGCCGAGAGCAAGCCGGCAGAGAGCAAAACCATCACGAGCAAGCAGATTGAAAGGCCGTTTCGCGTGAAACTGCGCGGTTCGGTACTGGTGCTAGTGCGCCTGCCGAATAAAAGGTCGTTGCGAGCGGCGCTGCATCAGTTGTCGATCTCAGGCGGTGTCATCCATCTTGAGAAGCCTCTGGATGAGAAGTTGGAAGTGGAATTGATCTTCCATCTGGAGAAGGCAACGATCCGCAGCAAGGCGCAGATGCTGTTTCCGATGTGGGCTACGCAAGGGTGGATGCAGCCGTTCCGGTTTGTGGATCTGGCGGGCGAAAACCGGGAAATTCTGGATGCGAAGTTGAGGACATTCATTGGAGAAGCGAAAGCCGCCTCGGCGGGCGCTTAGAAATTTTTCAGACTTGCTCCTTGGCGTCCCCTCTCGGGACGCTTTTTTCTTTCACCCTGCATTTGCATGCGAGAGCTAAACACGAAATCTTTTACCACAGGGAACACAGAGGGCCACAGGGCTTCGTGGTTACCGCAGTCACGTTGGTTACCGGCTGGTATGGGCCTATGATTCGAACGAGGGGAGTACGTCATGAAGCGGCTTAGTTTTCTCGTCTCTCTTACTACAAACGACAACGACTATCAGCAAGAGCAGGCGGCGGCAGCAGAGAAGGCGGCGCGGCAGTTCGGCGTAGACGTCAAAATCATCCATGCGAATAATGATCCGTTAACGCAGAGCCAGCAATTATTGCAATACATTCAAGACGGGTCGGCACCGAAACCGGACGCGATTATGTTCGAGCCGGCGGGAGGAACTGCGTTTCCGCAGGTGGCGCGGGCTGCGGCTGCGGCCGGGATCGGGTGGGTGGTGCTGAATCATGAGGCCGATTACATCCTGGATTTGCGCCGGCAATACAAAGTTCCGGTATTTCTTGTGAGCGCGGACCACGAAGAGATTGGTGAGATTCAAGGAAAGCAATTTGCGGCGCTCTTGCCGCGCGGCGGTTCGATGCTGTACATCGAGGGCCCGAATAACAGCTCGGCGGCGAAGCAGCGGTCGACAGGAATGATGCGGACCAAGCCGGCGAACATCCAGTTGAAGACCATGCGGGCGAACTGGACGGAAGAAAGTTCGCACAAGACAGTCAGCTCATGGCTACGTTTGCAGACCTCTCTGCATAGCCACATCGATCTGGTGGGGGCTCAGGATGACAGCATGGCGATGGGCGCACGGAAAGCGTTCAGCGAATTGGCCGAGACGGATCGGGCGCGATGGATGAAGGTCCCGATTACCGGATGTGACGGCATGCCAAAGACCGGCCAGGCGTGGGTACGAAACGGAATGCTGGCAGCGACGATCTTTATTCGCCCGAATACCGACCTTGCGATCGAGATGCTGGTGGAGGCCTTTAAGACCGGCGCTCCGCTCCCTGAAAGGAAGAAGACAGAGCCGGAGTCGGTGCCATCGCTGGCAGACTTGGCGGCCACGGGAGAAAAACTGGCAAGGGCTGCGAAAGTCTAAGGTAGTTTCGAGAAACACGGCGTCCCTAGCGGGACGCCTTTTTTGTGCTGCCCGTACGGACGAAGGCGTCCACCGCTCGATAAGCTTTCTAGTTTGTCCAGACACAATTAACACTACGGCTTGACAGGCAGGAGTAAGCTGTCCGTCAGCCGTGGTTCGGGTCAGTTCAATTTTTCAGCCAACAACAAGGGGATTGCATGGGGGATTCTATGGCAGATGCCGTTAAAAATCTGGAGACTTCTAGTCCCGGTGAGTATTCCACTGGGCCGGGGCCAACAGTCTGGGACCGGGTTGCCGAGAGTCGAGAATTCAAGGATTTGATGGCGACCAAAAAGATGTTCATCGTTCCCGCATTCGTCTTCTTCGTCGTGTACTACTTTGCGCTGCCGGTGCTGGTCGGATATGCGCCGCAACTCATGTCCACGAAGATCGGACATGTCAATCTCGCATACCTGTTCGCGTTGTCGCAGTTCTTTGTGGCGTGGCTGATCGCTGGGCTGTACGTGAAGGCGGCGAACAATTTCGACCGGCTCTCGAAAGACATTCTCGAAAAGGCGGAAAACGGCAAGGGAGGCAAGTAGGCCATGAATATTTCCCTTGTGATGTTTCTGGTGTTTATCGCGATCACGCTGGGCATTACCTATTGGGCCTCGCGGCGCTCGGCGGGAGCGGCAGCCTACTTCGCCGCGAGCCGGCAGATCAAAGGATGGCAGAACGGCATTGCCGTGGCCGGTGACTACATGAGTGCTGCGTCATTTCTCGGCATCGCGGGCATCATTGCATTTCAGGGATATGACGGATTTCTTTTCTCGGTGGGATGGCTGGTGGCGTATTTGACTGTGCTGCTGGTGATCGCCGAGCCGCTGCGGAATGCAGGCAAGTACACTATGGCCGATGTGCTGGCGTACCGATTGAAGCCGCGTCCGGTGCGGGCGATGGCGTCGCTGAGCACGCTGACGGTGAGCACGTTTTATATGATCGCGCAGATGGTAGGGGCGGGCGCGCTGGTGAAACTGCTGCTTGGAAGTATGGTGACGTACAACCAGTCAGTTATCGCCGTCGGCATATTGATGATCGTCTACGTTGTTTTTGGCGGGATGCTGGCGACCACATGGGTGCAGATCGTCAAAGCGATTCTGCTGATGGCGGGAACGATCCTGCTCAGTATTTTGGTGATGGCGCATTTCCATTTCAGTCTTGCAGAATTCTTTAATGCGATCGGCCAGGTCACGTATCACGATGCGAAGGGCGCGACGGTCGTGAAGGACTTCTTGCAGCCGGGACTTCGGTACAAGCCTCCTTATGGGCCTTT
>DATJWZ010000363.1:0-4297 GCA_035500795.1 Candidatus Eiseniibacteriota bacterium
CCCGAGATGCGCGAGACGCTTCGTCATCTTGGTTACAAATCGACGCTGCATTATCTGGAGGCGATGTGCGAACTGGTGCTGCGCGAAACGAGTCTGTTGCCGCATCCCAACCCGGGGCTTTTGAGCACGGAATGGATTGAACGATTGGGTGCAGTTTCGCCAAGCATGGGGCTGATGCTGGAAACTACGAACGCCGATCTATTGAAGTCCGGCGCGGCACACGACAATGCACCCGATAAGCTTCCGGCAAAACGGTTGAAAACGATTGACGATGCCGGTAAGCAGAAGGTTCCGTTCACTACCGGAGTCCTGATTGGCATTGGCGAATCCTTGGAAGACCGCGTCGACACGCTCCTGGCAATCCGTGGGTTACACCAGCGGTATGGGCATATCCAGGAAGTAATCGTACAGAACTTCCGTGTGAAGCCGACGATCCCAATGGCGCATTGGCCGGAGCCATCACAAGGCGAGATGCTGCGTGCCGTAGCGGTAGCTCGCTTGTTAATGCCGGATGTGAATATTCAGGCGCCGCCGAATCTTTCCGCGCCGTACTATGAAGAGTTGATCGAGGCCGGCATTAACGATTGGGGAGGAGTTTCGCCACTGACACCTGACTTCATCAATCCCGAAAAGCCGTGGCCGCATCTGGAGCAGCTTCGATTGCGCACTGAATCAAAGGGATGCGAGTTGCGGCAGCGACTGCCGGTCTATCCGGAGTTCGTTTCGTCCGCGACGGCGAAATCTAGTCTCTTGTCACAGAAGCTAAACAATGCGATAGGCGAAGACGGCCTGGTGCGGAGGGCGGCATGATCTGCGTCCTGAGCGGCGGCACGGGCGGTGCCAAGTTCGTCGATGGCCTGCGACAGGTCATGCCTGCCGAAGAAATTACATTGGTGGTAAACACCGGCGATGACCTCATGTGGTGGGGGCTTTACGTTTCACCCGACATTGACTCGATCACGTATGTGCTCTCGGGCATGCTGAGCCGCGAGCGTGGCTGGGGCGTGAAAGGCGATACATTCCTCTGCCTGCAAGCTATGGGACAGCTTGGCGAGCCAACGTGGTTCCACACCGGAGATCGCGACCTTGCCATGCATCTTTTGCGCTCGCGACTCTTGGCCGAAGGCAAAACGCTCTTGGACGCAACGGCGATCATTTCGCAGAAGCTCGGGGTAAAGGCGCGGATTCTCCCCATGAGCAACTCACGCGTTGAGACGCGAGTTGATACTCCGGTCGGGGAACTCAGCTTCGAAGAATATTTTGTGCAGCGCTGGTATCAGGATCCGGTGAAGGCAGTGAGATTCGCGGGTGCTTCGGATGCTGAACCTGCGCCGGGCACAGTGGATGCCATCGTAAACGCAGACGCCGTGTTGATAGCTCCCAGCAATCCGGTGACGAGTATTGGGCCGATCCTCGCAGTGCCGGGAATACGCGACGCGCTGACACGAGCGCGAGGAAAGATTGCGGCGATTAGTCCGATTGTGGGGAATGCTCCAGTGGCCGGGCCGGCCGGAATTCTGATGCAGGCGCAAGGGCTGCCTTGTTCAATTGCCGGCATCGCACAGGCGTATGAAGATTTCCTCGACGTCCTGGTGTGTGACAACCGCGATGCAGCTGCTGCGGAATCTCTTGGCAAGAACGGATTGCGGGTGCATTGCACGCAGACCATCATGCGTAGCGCTGATGACAAGGCGGCGCTTGCTCGGGAAGTTCTGTCGTGTATCTCGCCGGAGATTCAGCGCGCAGAGCCTGACACCTCCTTCCGCCGCCTGGATTCGCAACCGTGATCCTGATCCCGATCAAGAACACTGCTTTTGCGAAGCAGCGGCTGGCGTCGATTCTCGATCAACCCGCGCGCACTGAGTTGGCACGAGCGATGCTGACCGATGTGCTGACCACGCTGCATGAATGGAAGAACTGCCCGAAGGTGGGAATCGTCAGCAGCGACGAGTACGCCAACGAGTTGGCAGCCGAGTACAAGTTCGAAGTCATTCCTGATCCGGATAATCCTGGGGAAACCGCGGCAATTGAGATGGCCACTCGCGTGTGCATTGAGCGTGGTGAGGAAAGCACGCTCGTCATTCCCGGGGACGTCCCGCTCATTGAGGTCTGGGAACTGGAAGAAATCTTCAAGCATGCCCCCGGTCCGGGAAGTTTGCTTGTTCCTGCCTGGGACCGCCGTGGCACCAATGCAGCGTACCGAAACCCGGCAGATCTCTTTCCACTTAAGTTTGGGAACGACAGCTTCAAACCGCACCATGCCGCCGCGCAGGCAACCGGAAAGCCATGCGTCGTGCTGAATTTGCCAGGAATTGCGGTGGACGTGGACAATCCGGCGGATCTGCGGCAGCTCCTTTCGTTGCCGCCGGGAGAGACGCGGGCACAGCGTCTGGCGCGCAGCTGGAACTTGAAGGACGCCGTATTCGCTTGGCGGGCGGATGGGATATAAACAGAACGCCCGCATCCACGCCAATCATGCCGAGCACGAAAGAAAATCACGACATCCGGCTTATTGCCATAAGGCTTGCGGAAGAAATCGTGCCGGGCGCCTCCATTGCAGATGCTCTGCTTGCCGCCATGCGCCGTGCACGGCAACGGTTTCAGTCCGGCGACATCCTCGTGGTGAAGCACAAGATCATCTCCAAAGCGGAAGGGCAACTCGTCGATCTCAGCACCATAGAGCCCACCGCAGAATCGACCGCGTGGGCAACGCAATACAAACTTGATGCGCGCGTCATTGAATTGGCCTTGCGCGAGAGCCGGTCGGTGATTCGCCGGCAGAACGGAGTGCTGATCACCGAGACACCGCATGGATTTCTGTGCGCTAACGGTGGCGTTGACGTGTCAAACGTGGATGGCGGAAATACAGCTTTGCTGCTCCCGAAAGATCCGGATCGCTCCGCCGCGAGTCTGCGTCGCGCGGTGAAGAGGAAAACGGGAATTTCAGTTCCTGTAATCATCACCGACAGCTTTGGACGCCCATGGCGCGAAGGGCTGACCGAGTTTGCCATTGGCATTGCTGGGATGGATCCGCTGCGAGACGACCGCGGGAAACGCGACTCGCACGGATACAAGCTAAAAGCGAGCGTGGAAGCAGTTGCGGACGAATTGGCATGCGCTGCAGGGCTAGTGTGCGGAAAGCTCAATCGAGCTCCGGCTTGCATCGTTCGAGGGTTCAGCTATCAGAGGGCAACTGGTACAGTGCGAGACCTGCTGCGGCCGAAGGCATCCGATCTATTCCGATAGACCTCTTCAACCGAACTTCCGCTACACTGTACGGGAATGTTGGTTGCAACGTCCTGCCGCGGTTCGCAACCAAATGTGGTAAGGACTGCAGCTCGTAAGCACGTCCGGAGGAACGCATGCTCCGCGAAGTTGGTCGATCCGAGCTTGAATCTTTCCCGGTTCTAGACTGGGATGAAATTAACCCTCGTTTGAATCCTTCTGTCCGGCGATCCCTCGAGAGAATTCTCGAAACGCAAAACGGTGCGGGTGTATCGCTCGAAGAATCTTACGAGCTGGCGCACGCCGACGGAGATGACCTACTTGGCCTGCTGGTTGCAGCCAACATGCTACGGTCGGAACTGGCGGGCAATATCGTGACGTACGTCGTAAACCGCAACATCAATTTCACAAACATCTGCTTCGTGGGATGCAAGTTCTGCGCATTTAGCCGGGGCCCGCGTGAGCACGACACTTATTTCTTAACTCTGGATCAGGTCGCACAAAAAGCAGTTGAAGCCTGGCAGCTCGGAGCAACCGAAGTCTGCATTCAGGGAGGGCTGCCGCGCAATCTTCTGCCGTTTTATTACCGGGACATTCTGCGGGCGGTGAAGAAGGCCGTGCCGCAGATGCATATCCATGCTTTCTCTCCGATGGAAATTGTGTACGGTGTCGAACTCACGGGAATGCCTCTAGCCGACTATCTGGCGATGCTGCGCGATAACGGTCTTGGGACCTTGCCGGGCACGGCAGCCGAGATCCTCGATGATGAAGTCCGTCATATTCTCTCGGCAAATAAACTGTCGACCGCTCAATGGATCGAAGTGATTCGTGCTGCACACCGATGCGGAATCCGCACGACCTCTACGATGATGTATGGCCACTCGGAGACGCCGGAGCACTGGGTACGACAAATGCGCTTGCTGAGTGAGATCCAGTCGGAAACCGGAGGCTTCACCGAGTTTGTCCCCTTGGGTTTTGTTCATCAGAACACACTGCTGTTTCAGCAGGGATTGTCTCGCACCGGGCCGACCATGGCGGAGCATCTCAAGGTTCATGCGCTCTCGCGCCTGCT
>DATJWZ010000364.1:0-8105 GCA_035500795.1 Candidatus Eiseniibacteriota bacterium
AGGTCAAATGGAGGGCTTATGGGATTTGTTGATGATTTCACGGATTGCATCACAGGCAAGAACTTGCCGCCGGACCTGGCGAACTCGCTGCCCGATGCGAAGACAGCGCTTGCGTTCGCCAGCAAGCTGATCCAAGGTGCAACGGTGGCGGATGCCCTGGTAGCGATTGGGATCAGCACGGAAGTAGCTGAGGCGATCGCCGAAGCCGTGGCCGCGATAACTGTCGGAGCCATAATTGGCGCCGTCGTGGGCTGCGCGGTGAATGCCGCGGGGAGCAGCCTGCGTGACGTGCTGCTGTCCATGGACGGCTCTGATACGTCGGCATTGCAAGGGGCTCTTGCCGATGCAGGGTTTAACGCGTCGGACACAGCTGCAGCCTGAAGGTCTCAGAAGCGGGGGCGGAGCTGAGCTGGTAGACCGCCCTCCAGGATTCATTAACGGCTGATCAAGTCAAATGTCTTTTGTTTGACTCAGCCATCATCAGATTTCAGACATCGATCAAGGAGGATGCCATGAGTTTTGGAGATTGCATGCGCAGTGCGGGACTACCGGTGCCGAGCGTCGACGGTCTAAGCGAGGCCAAGGAGTTCATTGAGAATCTGCACCAGGCGTGGGAAGCGGCGGGAGGCGAAGCTGACACAACGTTGGCGGCACTGCTGGCTGTTGGCGCAATTACGGGTATCGACGAAGCCGCTGTAGCGGGTGCAGCCGCGGTGACCGTCTCGTTCTATATCGGCGCCTGCATTGGCTGTCTTGCAGCAGCGGGAGTTGAAGCGTTGAAGGATCTATTCGCCAGCAATCCGCCGCAGGATTTCATGACGGAGCAACTGGCGAGTTTGGGAATCGATCTTTCGTCGGACACCGCAGCCGCATAAATCGAATCGGGCGGGCGCGCAGGGCTGTGTAGCCGTGTCCCGCCCCTTTGGATCTCGGGAGATAGAGTCGCAGGCAAAGGGAATCGCATTATGGCTGAGTACCAGCAACTTCGGAACGATGATACACATCGCGTGGCGACGCCCGCCAAGTGGGACAGCTCGCGCGGCGGTCCGGAGAAGGATGAGGGGATCGCGAATGCGAATCCATGTCCCGCTGATCCCCTACTTGCCGTGATGCGGCCGACTCGTCTGAGAGAAGCGGCGTCGTCCCAAGGTCCGACGGGTCAGGCAACACTGCTCCAGCAATCGATTCTCCGTCTTCAACGCACACGTGGTAATCGCTATGTTCAGCGGGTGCTCGGTTTGGCGCGAAAAGCCGACGGAGAAGCCGAAGTTGCACCAGAAGTGGAAGGAGCGATCGATCGTGCTCGCGGCGGCGGCCAATCTCTGGACGGCAGCGTACGCAGAAAAATGGAGAAAGCGTTCGGCACGAATTTTGAGGAAGTGCGAATTCACGCCGATGCAAGAGCCGATGAGCTCAATCATGCTGTGGATGCGTTAGCTTTTACGACTGGTTCAGACATTTTCTTCCGGAACGGGATGTATCAGCCCGGCTCCCACGAAGGCCAAGAACTATTGGCACATGAGCTTACTCATGTCGTGCAGCAGGGCGGAGGCCCGACCCAGAAAAAGCTGGCTGTTGGCAGTCCCGATGACGCTTACGAGCAGGAAGCTGAGAACGTTGCTCGAGCTGTGGTGCGGCAGGACCAAGATGCCGGTGAGGCATCCTGCGCTGACGTTAGTCGATCGGCGGGACGAATTCAAACTGCGCCTGCGAAAACCCAAACCATTAGCTTTTCCGACGACGAAGGGGTCAGCATCGTAACGGGAACGAGCGCCATTATCGACGGTTTTTACAGCACCTTCAGCGACAAACTGAAAGAGCCGCGTGACCAGTTCATGGATGCTCTCCTAAATTTCCAAACCGAGATGGGGTTTCCTCCAAACAAGAAAGCGGAGCCTGATTTCAAAGATGTATTCCTCGACCAACTTGGGGAGGTTGTCAAACTGGGATATGAAAAGGCTCTCAAGCCAATTCTGGAAGAGGAATTGCCGGGGATCGGTCAGGCCGCATCGTTAGTGTCTGCAATCTACAAAGAAGTCCAGCGTGCGAAAGACGTGGCTGGACAGCTACTGATCAGAGACTTCATAGTCCAGACCCGAACCCGCATGGGCGACGCGATTACTGCACAGATTGATCAATTTATAAAAAACTTTGTAACTGGTAAAGCACAAATGCAAGATGCATGGCGAAACACCACGAGCGACAAGGAACGCGAAGCTATCACTGGACCAATGCAACAGTACATGTCGCAGCCAACTCCGAAAATGGACGAATTCCAGAAGCAAATCGTTTCAGCCTACATTCGGTCCCAGGTTGACAAGGTAGAGGAAGGGTTCTTGGATTACACGTCCCTCGGCAGGATACGGGTGAAGTATGACGATGACGGCACATTCAAAGATGCGACGGTAGAGCTGCAATCTGGAAGCGGCGCGGGACAGATGGCCGACCAGATCAACCGGCTGTACGGCTCACCCGTCGATTTGCGCAAGCTTAATGTGAAGATTGAGGTCGGAGTCTGGGGAGACTTAATTGCCGGTGGAACGGGCTACTACTACGCGACTCTCGATCCGCCCTCGTTCGAACCGTACGCGGCTATGCCAGTTGCATTGGATCGGTATCGAGCTCTAAAAGGTGATCCGCTCGTCGTAAAAGAAGTCTCGGGATAACTGGTGAACATTTGCAGCAGGCGGTTCTTTGGACGAAGAAATGATCGACGATCTCGACAAGACGCTGGCGGACTTACTGAAGCGGGAACTACCCGTGTCGTTGGCGCAGCAATTGACGATTACGTTTGCGACGCCGGACAGCAAGTTTTCGGCGGCAATTTCGTCCGCGACGGTCAACCTCTTTCTTTATGACGTCCGGGAAAATCTGGACCTTCGTGACGTCACGTGGACCATCGATCGCAACAACGGCAATCCTATTCGGAAACGGCCGCCGGTCCGCATTGATTGTTCTTACCTGGTAACTGTGTGGCTCAGTTCTGACAGCAAGGATGCTGCGATCAATGAACACGCCGTGCTGAGTGAGGTCATGCGAGTCCTGCTTCGTCACCGCGTGATCCCTGAAGCAGTTTTGCAGGGCAAGTTGGCGGAGACAGATCCGCCGGTACCCGGCCCTTCGCTCCATCCAGGGCGGCTGCAGAGTCCAAGCGAGATGTGGCAAGCGCTTGGCGGAACACCGAAGGCAGCGCTGCATTACACCGTCACACTCAGCGTGCCAGCAGCAGATGACATGGAAACCGAACCGCTGGTCGGGGACAAGCAAATGAAGATATCGACCGGGGAGATCAGACCGTGAACCAGCAGTGGGAGATCACGCGTCGGCAGCTGGCGGCGGCCGGGCGAGTCATCGACGCGCGAACCGGGAAGGCGCTGCAGGGAGCTACGGTGACGATCACCGCAATGCCTGTGGTCTTTCAGAAGAAGCTTGCGCTCAAAGCCCTTCAATATGGCGCGCAGTGGGGTGGGATGCTCGAACGGTTAGACCGAAGGAGGAGCCGACTTGATGGCAGCTTCTATTTCATGGACCTGCCCGACGGTGACTATCAATTGTCCGCGATGTTACCCAGTATGGGCAGGCGGTACGGTACTGCGGAGGCGGCGGTCAGCGTTACCAGGGATAACACCGGCCGTGTAAAGGTCGCGTTTGTCGACCTTGCTCTCCAACCGACAGTAGTCGAAGGAAAGATCACGGGCGCAGGACAAAAAGGGGCAGTCGCGATGGCTCAGGTTCGAGTGAAGGGCAGCGGTGAGCGGAGTTTCAGCGATGCGAAAGGTCACTATGCACTGTCAGGAGTCGAACCCGGGGAGCGTTCCATACAAGCTTTTGCGCAAGGCTATCGGCCCGCGGTGCAGAAGGTGTCCGTGAAGGCGGCTGGGGGAAGCGGGACACTGAATTTTTCGTTGACCAAAGCAAATTCATAAGGCCGGGCAGTTCGCCGCGGACCAAGGAGGATGAGCGTTATGAGTGAAACTTCCGATAAGCCGGCAGACCTACTCAAGAAAGTTCGTAGGCGAACTGGAGAAGGCGAAGGTTTGGCCGATCTCGACGAAGAAAAGGTCTCAGTTGTTGCCGACCCGAGCATCGATTCAAGCGTGGCAACTCCGACGCCGTCGCGGACGGTAGACAGGACCACGAAGAAGACTGCCGCCGTTACCGGCGCCACGAATGTAACGGCAACCACGGGGCAAGCGGCAAGAATGCGTTTTCGCCGCGACCGACGGCCCAAACGTTGAGGGCTCCAGCAGTCAGGGCATACAGGGATCACGGATAACCGCAATTTTGGAAGTTACACCACCACGGAGATTTTGGTTCACAGATTTTCTGAATAAGGAGCATACACATGCCAGAGTATTTGTCGCCCGGAGTATATGTCGAAGAAGTACCGTCTGCAGTTAAACCCATCGCGGGTGTCAGCACCAGTACCGCCGCCTTCATCGGTGTTGTACCGAACACATTTCAGATGATCGAAGAGAATCCGGATTTCGATCCGACGCGCCAGGAAACCGACGAGGCTGGCAAGTTCAAAGCAGCGGATGGCAGCGACAAACAAGCGGACCGGCCGAACCCGCGCGTTTTCACCTGGACCTTTCCTTATGGGCAGGCCAAAGACGCTGCTCCGGAGGAACAGAAGAAATGGCAGGCGGCGCAAGATGCCTTCGCCAAAGTGTGGGACGCTAATGCACGACCACCGAGAGTGGTGCCGGGCACGAAACCGGAGGATTTCAAGGCAGCTCAGAAAGAGTTCCTGCGGGGAAGCGCGCGGGCGGCGATGGGACCGCTGGCGGAAATCGGAACGCCAGTGTTGTGCACGAGCTTCGAGGATTTCAAGAGTAACTTCCTTGACTTTAGCCTTGATGCAAATCAGAACCGGCTGGCGCACGCTGTGTTTGGTTTCTTCAATAACGGCGGGACGAGGGCGTACGTCATGCGGTATGCCACGATCGAGGACGTAAAGAATCCGGAGAATTGGGAGCCACTGGAAGCGATCGATGAGATTTCGCTGGTGGCAGCGCCGGTTGGCGATCCCGATCCGGATCCAGGCAAGAAAGCGACGACCAATCTGATCGTACAGAACAACCTCATCGATCACTGCGAGAAGTTGATGAGCAGGTTTGCAATCATCGATGCTCCGGAGCTGCCGTCGCCGGGTCAAGGCCAGCGAGGACCCGATCTGACGGAAACGAATATCAAGGTGCCAGATCGTAATACCGATTACGGCGCACTGTACTTTCCGTGGGTACAGGTTTTTGATATGCCGGCTCAACTCAAGGATCCGAACAGTAATGGGGAGAAATTCGTCGGTCCGTGCGGGCATATGGCGGGGATTTACTCTCGCGTCGATCATGAGCGTGGAGTACACAAAGCTCCGGCAAACGAAGTCGTGCGCGGCGCTCTCGATATCGAGCACCAGATCAGCAAGAACGTACAGGACGGACTCAATCCCTATGGTGTGAACTGCATTCGATTCATCAACGACAACATCAGGGTGTGGGGCGCGCGCACCATCGGAGGCGACGCGAACGCTGACTTGAAGTACATCAACGTGCGCCGCGTGTTGATCTTCCTGCGTGAGTCGATCGATCGGGGCACGCAGTGGGTGGTGTTCGAGCCCAACGACCGCGCGCTGTGGGCGAAGATCGTACGCAACATCAGCGATTTCCTCACGAACGTCTGGCGCGACGGAGCTCTGTTCGGCAGCACACCGCAAGAAGCGTTTTACGTGAAGTGCGATGACACTCTCAATCCACCAGAGGAAAGAGACCTGGGCAAGGTGACGACAGAGATCGGCGTCTCAATTGTGCGACCTGCCGAATTCGTCATCTTCCGCATTTCGCAGTGGGCAGGACCGAAAAGTCAGTAAGAATCCTCAGCGGCAGGGCACACCGACATGAGCGGCATGCCCTGCTAATCGAGTTGTGAAAATGCAGCAGTGGGACGAAAAATACGCAGAGCGCTTCGCTCCCGGTGTTTACCTGGAGCCGGATTTCCGTCTGCCCAAGACACCTCCTTTCATGACAGGGGTTCCGGTGTTCCTCGGCTTGCGGGGCAAGGCTCCTGCGACGAAAGATCCGCGAAGATTCTACGAGCCGATGAGGTTGTCGCTCTGGTCGCATTTCCTGACCCACATCGGCGACCCTGAGTCACACGGCTATCTGGCACATGCAGTGCGCGGCTTCTTCGCGAATGGAGGCCGCCGGTGTTATGTGGTTTTTCTGCCGGAGTTATCTGTAGAGGCGCTGGAGACTGCTTTTAATGGGGTGGCCGATCACGCGGATTATGCGCTTTCCGCTATGAACACGGTGGATTTGGTGTGCGTTCCGGAGCTAGTTAAGGTTGAAGATCGAAAGGTCGCAATGCAGTTGCAGCAGATGGTCGTCGATCACTGCGAAAGTACAGGAGACCGGTTCGCGATCCTCGACTCACGACAAGGCGACAGCAATCAAGACGTCTGGGAGCAGTGGTCGGAGATTGATGGCAAAAATGGTGCGATCTACTACCCATGGGTCCGGGTGCGGAGCTTCGACGGCCGATCGACGGTGCTTGCACCGCCATGCGGACATATCGCGGGAATTTATGCACGAACGGATCGGCTCGTAGGTGTGCACAAGGCGCCGGCGAACGAAGTGATCGAAGACATCTGGGGCCTAGAGCGGGAGATTACGCAGAAGGATCAGACCGATCTGAATCCAAAACGCGTGAATTGTCTGCGCGCGTTTCCTGGCCGCGGCATTCGGGTATATGGCGCGCGGACATTGAGCGGCCACAATGCATGGACCTATGTGAATGTCCGAAGACTTTTCTTGACGGCGGTTCGGCGAATTGAAACGCAGGCACAGCAAGTTGCTTTCGAACCGAATGTAACGAGTCTCTGGGCGCGGATCGAGCGAGAGCTCAAATCCTACTTCACTGAACTGTTTCGACAGGGGGCATTGAAAGGGCGCACTCCGGAGGAAGCGTTTTATGTGAAGTGCAACGCCGAAACCAATTCGGCGGCGGTCCGGGAAAACGGAGAGATCGTTACTGAAATCGGACTCGCGCCCGGAGTGCCGCTCGAGTTCGTGGTGGTGCGGCTGATTCAGGGACGAGGCGGAGTAAGTTTGGTGGGCCCGATGGCGGCCCAGCAATAAATCTTAAGGAGGAACTTTAGAGTCATGGCAACAGGCGACAGGCAAGATCCATTTCGTGGATATAACTTCAGGGTCGAAATCAACGGCATTCAGAAAGCGGGCTTCCGCGAAGTCGGTGGTCTGGATGCCACCTCAGACCCCATTGACTATCGGGAAGGGAACGAGAAGGTGTACACCCACCGGAAGCTTCCCGGCCAGGTGAAGTACTCAAACATCACGCTCAAGTGGGGCATCACCGATGATCACTCGCTGTGGGATTGGCGGAAGAAGGTGATCGACGGGAAGACTGAGCGGCAGCCGGGCTCGATCGTTCTGGTGGACGAAGCGGGGAACGACAAGCTGCGCTGGAATTTCGTGCAGGGATGGCCGAGCAAGTGGGCTGGCCCGAGCTTCAACGCCATCAATAATGAAGTGGCGATCGAGTCGCTCGAAATCACACATGAAGGAATTTCGTTGGCGTCATGAAGATGCAGACCGAATTTCCGTTTACCTTGCCTCGCGGTTATGTCGACTCCGAAGGTACTGTGCATCGTGAAGGAGTGATGCGACTGGCCACGGCGTTCGACGAGATAGCGCCGATGAAAGATCCGCGCGTGCAGAACAACCCTGGATATCTAGTGGTGATTCTGCTCTCGAGAGTCATTACCAAATTGGGTGATGTAACACACATCAACCCCAAGGTGATCGAAGGATTGTTCTCGGCGGACCTTGCATACCTGCAGGATTTCTGGAGGCGCATCAACGAAAATGGCCACAGCCGAGCCGCGGTCACGTGTCCACACTGCGAAGGCAAGTTTGAAGTGGAGACGAATCATCTGGGGGAATGATTGGCTACCCCTCGGAGGAGTTGTACGGGGAGGTAGCCTTCGTTGCCTACTATCTTCACTGGCCCTATGACCAGATCATGCAGTTGGACCACTGCGAGCGGAGACGGTGGGTCAGTGAGCTGTCGAAGATCAATCAGCGGCTAAA
>DATJWZ010000365.1:0-4825 GCA_035500795.1 Candidatus Eiseniibacteriota bacterium
AATAAATCTGCAAGAAATTGCAGAAAGTGCGCAACGCATTGCATCCTTCTCGTTCGCTTCCACAACCGCCGCGTCTATGTAAAACATGTGGAACTAGGGTTACGGAGGGTTATGAACGCTGCGCTTCAGGCAAAGTTGAAGTTTGCACAAATGAGGTAGTCAAAGCAGCGCGAAAAGGCCGATTGGTTTCGCACAGCCCTGAAGCCGAGGCGACGCGAGGGGAGAGTCAGCGAAAACACGCCGCAGCACTACGAGCTTGGCAACCCTCAGATCAGCCAGCATGGCTAACCGAAGAGCTGTATCGCCGAAAGATTCAGCGTCGCCTAGCATCGGTGACAGTACCCACCATCAGAGCGTTATTGGGTGTTTCAAAGACCTACGCGACAAATATTCGGTGTGGTAAACGAGTCCCGCACCCTCGCCACTGGAATACGCTTGCTCTGTTTTTCAGAATCTCGGGTATCTACCCAATAACAGAACATCAGGATCATGAAGGACCATGATTCGAAAAACGGAGACGGTCCAGGGATCAATTCCCTTGATTCCTTTAGTGCGTGTTCCAATTGATCCGTTAGGTCAAATTAGGCTTGGGCGGTTTCTTTTTCTGGCCGAATTCTTGAATTAGGCTAGCTTTGAGTTCCTGTGCCAGTTGAGGACCCTTTGCAACCTTGTCGCCTCCTCCGAGGTGTTTGTACTGGGACAAAACCACTTGGAAGACTTCTTCAAGGAGTTCGTCGGTTAACAACGTAACATCTAGACTCCCAATCGTCGTTCGCTTTGGCTTTACAGATTTCAGTGCGGTGCAGACGGAATACATTGCCACGTAAAAAAGCAAATTCAACTTCTCACCGCGCTCCAAATTCATTCCTTCAAGAAACGAGTCCACGCGCTTAATGACTAAGGCACATTTTTGGTACATCTCTAATGGATATTTTTCGTAAGCGTACGGTCTGTACATCTGGACGAAGTGTGGGCGAGTGAAGAAGATGGTCCTTTGTGGGCACATCGGGAAGTGCCCACTTGGGGAATAAGTGGACACTTCGGAACGGATAGTCGTTAAGAGAGAGGTGCGCAAACGGCGGGCGTTGGGGGAGAAGCGGCGGATCGTCGAGGAGACGTTGCAGCCAGACGCGTCGGTGGCGAAGGTGGCGCGGGCGCACGGAGTGAATGCCAACCAGGTGTTTGCGTGGCGGCGTCAGTATCGGCAGGGGTTATTGGGCGAAGGGCAAGAGGCGGTGAACTTGCTGCCGGTGCATGTGACGGGAACGCGGTTAAGCAAAGCGCATCGAGCGGGCCATCGGCGAACTGCACAGGGAAACACGGAAGCAGCGGGCACGATCCACGTCGAACTTCCGAAGGGACAACTTCGCATCACGGGGCGTGTGGATGCGGAAGCGTTGCGTGCGGTGCTGGAGCAGTTGCTGGGATGATCGGGCTAGTGGCGGGGACGCGGATATGGATCGTTGCCGGAGTGACGGACATGCGGCGGGGATTCGTGGGGCTGAGCGGAATGGTGCAGACGGCGTTGAAGGAAAATCCGTTCTCTGGCCAGGTGTTCGTGTTTCGCGGGAAGCGCGGGGATCTAATCAAGCTGTTGTGGTGGGACGGTGACGGGTTGTGCTTGTTCGCGAAGAGACTGGAGCGCGGGAAGTTCACTTGGCCGCAAGCGGCGAACGGAACCGTTTCGCTGACGCCGGCGCAGTTGTCGATGCTGCTGGAAGGCATCGATTGGCGGCGGCCAGTGCGCAGTTACGCGCCGCAGATGGCGGTGTGAGCGAAATAGTTTTGTTTTTCTGGTGCGTTTTTATTTTGCTGTAAAGAAACTCTGCTAGATTCGCGGCAATGGCTGCTGCCAACCATCCTCTTCCCGATCTCGACGCACTGCATCCCCACGAACTGAAAGCTCTCATTTTCTCGCAGCGTGCGGAGATCTTTTCCCAACGCGAGCAACTGACTTCGCGCGATGCGGAGATCGAACACTTGAAGCTGTTGATCGCCAGGCTGCGGCGAATACAGTTCGGGCGCAAATCAGAAAAGCTGGATCGCGAGATCGAGCAGTTGGAGTTGCGGCTGGACGAGTTGGAAACGGTGCGAGCGGAGAAAACGGTGTCTTCGCCGACGCCTGCGTCTCCTGCGCCGGCTACGAATACGACGAAACCCGCGCGGCGGACGCTGCCAGAGCATCTGCCGCGCGAAGTGAAAAAGTATCCGCCGAAGCAGAACGCTTGCCCGGACTGCGGCGGCGAGTTGAAGCATCTCGACGAAGATGTTTCGGAAATCCTGGAATACGTGCCGTCACACTTCAAAGTGATTCGTCACGTTCGTCCGAAACTGGCCTGCGCGTGCTGCGAACGCATCGTGCAAGCGGAAGCGCCGAGCCGCCCTATCGCGCGCGGCGTTGCCGGGCCGGGGCTGCTGGCGCATGTGCTGGTCTCGAAATACTGCGACCACTTGCCGCTGTATCGCCAGTCGGAAATTTACGCGCGCGAAGGCGTGGAGTTGGAACGCTCTACCTTGGCGGACTGGGTGGGAGTCACGAGCGCGTTACTCGCGCCGCTGGTGGAAGCGCTGCGTTGCCACGTGATGAGCGCGACGAAGCTGCACGCCGATGACACCCCGGTTCCGGTGCTGGCGCCAGGCAACGGCAAAACAAAAACCGGACGGCTGTGGACTTACGTTCGCGACGATCGTCCTGCGGGAGACGTAACGCCCGCGGCGGTGTGGTTCGCTTACACGCCGGATCGTAAAGGCGAACATCCACAAGCGCACTTGAGCAAGTTCGCGGGGACGCTGCAGGCGGATGGCTATGCCGGCTTCGAGCAGCTCTACGAAGCCGGACGCATCCGGGAAGCGGCCTGCTGGGCGCACGTGCGCAGAAAGTTTTACGATTTGCACGTCGCGCACAAATCGCCAGTCGCAGCAGAAGCACTGGAGCGTATCGGCGCACTGTATGCCATCGAAAAGGAAATTCGCGGACGGTCGCCCGAACAGCGGGGCGCGGTCCGCAACGAGCAGGCGCGGCCGCTGCTGGAATCGTTGAAACAATGGCTGGAAGCCACGCTATGTAAACTATCCAGAAAATCCGACACGGCGCTGGCGGTTCGCTACGCGCTGGGCCGCTGGGAAGCGCTCGTGCGCTACCTGGACGATGGCCGAATCGAGATCGACAACAACGCCGCCGAACGAGCGCTGCGTGTGGTTGCCCTGGGCCGCAAAAACTACTTGTTCGCGGGCTCCGATGCCGGTGGAGAACGTGCCGCCGCAATTTACAGCCTCATCGGCACCGCTAAGTTAAACGAAATCGATCCCGAAGCCTACTTGCGCGAGGTGCTCACGCGCATCGCCGACCACCCCATCAACCGCATCGACGATCTCCTGCCCTGGAACCTCACCCCCGCCACCGAAACTGCTTTGTTAACGTAATCCACCCGTCAAGACGGCCTCCAGCTTACGCTTACGTTGCCAGAACAAGGGTGGCGTATGAAAGAAATGCGTCCCAAGTTAAGTATGGAAATATGTATCTAGACTATCACTGGCAAAAACCATCGTCTACCAGCTAGCGACGTATGAATTTTGCAAGTTAGAATCGTTTTCGTATGTAGCTTTTCAAGCTGAAAAGCTGTAGACGGACTCGATGGAAGGCATTTCTGCATTGATATCGAAATTTAAGTATGCCCGTGGGATTATTCCCGACGCTGGTCGCTTTGTAATAAATGCCGTCACTGGTTTCAATGAATATCGGAGTGTTGACGACTTTGTGGAATTCCGAAGCCTTGCAGGTAATCACTGGCCCGGAAAACCTTAGCAAATCTCCACCTGTAGTTCGCAACTCCGGCAATACACCGTCTTGAAACAGGTCACGACTCCCCAAGATTTCTCCGGGATTAAACACGTCAGCCCCCTCTCGGACCCACACGGCATGGATTAGTTTCTTCACGTTCGGGTCGTAAGAGGTGACACTAATATTGGGCGTGAATTTCATCGGCCCAGAATCAGACTCATTGGGGAATCTGCCCATCTGTTTTACATTCCATCCTTCAAAGGACCAACTTGCTCCGACGCTGAATCCCGGATACTTCAAGAGATACCAAAACACATAGCCTATCAAAGCTACAAATCCGACTGCGAACACGTCTCCGAGGAAAATTGACAGCGTTTCAAGGAAGAAAGATTTGAAAGTCATTTCACGTCGGTCAAACCAGCGGATTAGAAAAATTCACGGAAACAGCTTCCAGAATGGCATCACTTAGTTGCCGTTCTCGTTGCTGTGGCTGCGCTCTTAAGACCGGAAATGTAAACGTGCAGTTCACGAAATAGACATTTTCGAGTTTGGTTGGCCCACCGGAATACATAACATGGGCATTCCTGACGATTACGTTTTTGAGGTAGGCATTATCCAAGCCGATTGCGCCAGCGCCGCCTTCCACAACGATAAATCCAAATCCGCTACCGTGTGGGCGGGGTTTCGAAATGGTTTCAAGCCTGGCCGACTCCTGGTCTGGAACATGGCCTCCGGCAAAACCAACTGTGAGTGCTAGACCACCCGGCGGAGGCGGCGAAGCGATTATTACTTCCGAGCTATAATCCTCTTTTCCTGTGGCCGGAGTGAAATCACCGGGTTTCGGAACATAATCGGCATTCAAAAAAGTTCTGTAATTTACCGCCTGGGTTAAGTTCTGCCATGCGGCAGGGGAAGATGCGGTGAGACCGGAGACCAGCTTCCCGTAGCTCACGACAGATGCTGGCCTAAGTTTTGCATTTATGGATGTTGCCAGAGACAGGATAACTTGGCCTCTTTCTAGCTTTCCGGTTGCACTTATCTTTT
>DATJWZ010000366.1:0-8977 GCA_035500795.1 Candidatus Eiseniibacteriota bacterium
TTGGAGGCGCGGGTCGGAATCGAACCGACGCATAAAGGTTTTGCAGACCTCTCCCTTACCACTTGGGTACCGCGCCCCTGCTCAATCCAGCGCCCGGACGAGTCCGTCAGCGGAGCACGAGCAAGCTGGAATCATAAGAAATCTGGAGCGGGAGACGGGATTTGAACCCGCGACTTCGACCTTGGCAAGGTCGCACTCTACCACTGAGTTACTCCCGCTCGACGAAGAAAATTATACAGCATTTGCAAGGGGAAACGCGCTGGCCGCATCCTCTGTGCTGTTACGTCAGGTTGAGGTGCTAGGCCAGTTCGAGCTCGATTTTTTTCGCAGCCTGGTCGATTTTCTTGATTCGGAAGCTTCGTACTTGTCCCGCCCGGGTGGGTTCTGCTTTGACTGGCGCCCCCGCGCCCGTTTTCCAGCGCGCCTGGAGCATGGAAGTCAGAGAAGAGAGGTCGGCCTTCGCCGAACCACTCGATTCCTTCTGAACGCTGTTTTCCTGTGTGAGCTTGCATGCGGCGTAAATGCCTTCACCCAGTTCGACCCGTGTCTGATCGCCACTATCGTCCATCAGACGCCCGGTGACGACATCGCCTTCCTTGTGCTCGGCCAGATATTCATCAAGCCCCGTGGGGACCAACTGCTTCATGCTTAGCCGAATTTGGCGCTTTTCGGGCTCAATGCCGATGACCAGAGCCTTGACGATTTGTCCTACGCGAAGCACTTCCGCCGGCTGTCCGATGCGCTTGTCGGGGCTGATCTCGCTTACATGGATCATGCCCTCGACTCCTTCGGACAGCTCTACGAATGCTCCAAACTTCGTGAGACTCGTGACCGGACCTTCAATCGCGGAGCCGATCGGGAAACGTTGTGGCACATCTATCCACGGATCACCGAGCGCTTGCTTCAATCCCAGCGAGATCCGGCGTTCTGCCGAGCTTACACCCAGGATCACAACCTCAACTGTCTCGCCGGGTTTGACTACATCGCTGGCCTTGCGGATCTTCCCCTTGGCCCACGACATCTCCGAGATGTGAATGAGGCCCTCAATGCCAGGTTCGAGTTCGACGAACGCGCCGAAGTCCATCAGCCGACTTACTGTGCCGCGCACACGATCGCCGGCCTTGTACTTTCCGGGAACGCCGTCCCACGGTTGCGGCTGCAATTGTTTCAGGCCCACGGAAATGCGTTTCTTCCCGCCCTCTTCAGCGAGTTTTAAAACTTTTACTTCGACCTGCTGGCCTACTGAGAGCACGTCGGCCGGCTTGCTAACGCGACCCCAAGAAATATCGGCCACGTGCAGCAGTGCATCGACCCCGCCGAGATCGACGAAAGCGCCATAATCTGTCAGGCTGCGCACTGCGCCACTGACGGTATCTCCTTCCTTGATCTGGCCGTAGAGTCTGTCCTTTGCGGCGCGTTCTTCCTCTTCGGCGATTGCACGGCGGTCCACTACGACATCTTCGTCAGCTACATCGAGTTTGATAATGCGGCAGCGAATCTCTTGCCCAACGAGACTTTCCATCTCCGCAGCCTCTCGCACTCCGCTGCGAGATGCGGGCATGAAGGCGCGCACGCCAACATCGACGCTGAACCCACCTTTGACTTGCGCGGTAACTGTTCCGAGCACTGCAGATTTCCCAGCGAATGCTTTTTCCAAGGCGGACCAGTCCATCGGCCGTTCAACCTTGAAGCGCGAGAGCTCGTAGTATCCGTCCAGGTCGCGGCCCTTTACGGTGACGAGAGCCTTATCGCCTGCCTTGAGAGTTTCTCCCTGAAGGGCTGATAACGGAAGAATTCCTTCCGATTTGAACCCGATATCGAAGAAGACAGCTTCGGGTGTCACGGCGATGACCGTTCCTTCCAGTTGCCGCGCGTCTTCCGTCTTGCGTGAGTGTGTCTTTTGAAATTGAGAGAGAATCTCGCCGAACGACTCCGTGCTTTCGGGAGCCGGTTGAGTTTCTGGATTGGTATTAGAAGTCAACGGATCAGCCATGAACGGTGACAGCCTCGATAGGAATTCAATGAATTAGGATATCACCGCCTAATGATGGGCCCACTGCGGGTCTTGTTCAGGATTCACGATCTGCCCGTCACGCATGTGAATGATGCGGTCGCCGTATCCGGCAGCTTCGGGATTGTGCGTAATCATCATCACCGTTTGGCCGAGCTCCTGGTTTGAAAGCCGCAACATGCCCAGCACGACTTCGGAGTTCTTCGAATCCAGATTTCCGGTCGGTTCGTCTGCCAGCACCACGGCTGGTTTATTGATGAGCGCGCGAGCAAGGGCAACACGTTGTTGCTCCCCGCCCGACAACTCGGATGGGCGATGCTTAAGTCGCTGGGTCAGGCCCAGTAAGTCGGTGATGCGGTTGAAAAACGCGGGGTCGTGATTGTTATTCCCGGAGATTTCCCGCGCTATAAAAATGTTGGAGCGCGCATCCAGAGTGGGCAGCAGGTTGAATTTCTGGAACACGAATCCGATCTTACGCTTCCGCATACGCGTGCGTTCGGCGTCTGATAACGTTGCTAGATCGTCCCCATCGAGAATCACGCTTCCCTGATCGGGACGGGTCAATCCCCCGAGCAAGTAAAAAAGAGTGGATTTCCCGCTGCCCGACGGTCCAACTACGCTTACAAACTCACCCTTTCGGACACTAAACGAAATTCCGCGTAGCGCCTCCACTTCAATTTTCCCGATGTGATAGGTCTTGCGCAGACTTCTAGCTTCTATAAAGGCTTCGCCCATGCTGAAGAAATCTTACACGAAGCAGCGGAAGGAGCGGGGCAGTGAGAGCCGAATACCAGGTTTGAACTCCAAAGAAGGGCCGTGTCAGGCAACGCCAACTTGTCCTGCTGCCACAGCGTTTCGTTGCTGCATTTTTTTCGGGCCGCGCTTGCGTATCAAAAGCAGACGTACCCGCTCAAGCAGGTCAGCCGGAGAATACATCCCTTTCGTCAGAAATACGTCGGCTTTGGAATCGTGATCGTAGATTCGGACTTTACTGGAGATCAGAATCGCAGGAGTTTGCGGCGACAGGTTTTTGATCTTGGCAATCAGTTGCGGTCCGTCCAGACCAGGCATTGCCATATCGGCGATCACCAGGTCCACGCCACCTTTGGAGAAACAATCGAATGCTTCCTCGCCACGCGAAAAGCTGGCTACGCGATAGCCCCGTGTTTCCAACATGATTTTGCGATGAGAGAGCGACTGCTCATTGTCATCCACACACAGAATCGTGCGCTTTGGTTTCATGTACCTTTCTCAACCACGCTGCTCGGGAGCCGAGCGATTCTGTGCAGGCTTCTCTTATAGAAAGAATGTACAGAGCGAAATGGATGCTAAAGGGAAAATCTGTTGCTGTAAAGTATCGTGAAAGCCAATGGAACCTTTCGGCTATTGTAATTTCCGCGAGTGAATGCCTGCCAGTGTTTTCCGCATTTTGCGCGAAGTGCGTTAAAGAAAAATCTCGCCGCGGATTACTTCAATGGCGTTGCCTCCGACGCGAACGTTAACTACACGGTTATCGCGACGCGAAGCGCGAACAAAAATTCGGCTCGGACGTCGCATCTCGATCCCCTGTTCGATGAGTACACCCCGGTCCGGTTCGGCCATACGGTGTTGCACCATCCACGCAGCAGCACAGCCCGCGGCCGATCCCGTTGCCGGATCTTCACCGTTATAAAAGAGCATCCGCGCGTGCAGACCAGCTTGCGAATCGACAGTTTCACGGCTGACAAAGTAGAAAAACTTGCTTCCGGACTTCTGCAGATATTCACTTGCTTCCCGAAGGTTGAGCCTTAGATTCTGGATTGTTGTAAGCGATCTCAATGGCGCGACCGTGAATGGAAGTCCTGTCGAAACAGTTTGAATTGGCAGCGACGGATCGAAGTCTTGGCTATTCATCCCGGTTGCGCGCGCCACAGCCTCGCGAGTATGCACCGCTCCAAAGACTGGATCGTTCTGTGTCATCTCTCCAAAATCCGGCTGTCCATCGGTGCGTTGAAACCGAACTGGAACCTTGCCCACATTCAGTTCCAGTTGGATTTCAGAAGCGCCGCTGTTCCCGCGCAAGGCGAATGCCGTTCCCAATGTCGGATGACCTGCGAAGGGTAATTCTTCCTCGACTGTGAAGATGCGTACCCGCACGCCGCGTTCTTGTTCGATCCTTGGATCACGTGGCAAAACAAACGTTGTCTCCGACAGATTTGTTTCCTTAGCGATGGCTTGCATTTCAGAGTCGCTCAGGCCGCGTGCGTCGAAAAGGACGGCCAGGGAATTACCCTCGAGTGGGTTGGACGAAAATACGTCCCATTGGGCCATTGCAAACCGCCGCTGCTCCGTAGCCATGCTGTCCCTCAGGTGAAAAGTTCCCGCATGCAAACGATGATTGCAAACTCGTGCCCGATGCAGAAAATCATTTCGCGGCCCGCCCAGCGGCGTTGACAGCATTATTTGGCGCGCCTATTCTAGTTTTATGTCTCATCCATTCACCGCCGGAGCGATGTGTTGTTGTTGTCGCCCGATGCCGGTGTGTGGGTAGCATTCAACGAATTCTTTCCCCACCCACCCGGTAAAGCGGGTGGGTTCTGTTTTCATCCGCTTTATAAATTGGGGACCGGGCGAGGGCGGACTTCGGAATCTTCAATCGATCTGCATCTTAATGGAGGAATACCAATGACGACAGCGACCGCAAGCGAGACCCATAGCGTCCCAAGAATCAACGATGTCGCTCCAGATTTCACCGCGGAAACGACCCAAGGCACGATCCACTTTCATGATTGGATCGGTGACGGCTGGGCCATTCTGTTCTCGCATCCCAAGGACTTCACTCCTGTTTGCACGACGGAGCTCGGATACATGGCGAAGCTGCAACCGGAGTTTGCCAAACGCAATGTGAAGATCCTTGGTCTCAGTGTTGATCCGGTCTCAAGTCACGAAAAATGGGAGAAAGACATCGAAGAGACACAGGGCGCGAAAGTAACCTATCCGATGATCGGTGACCCGCAACTGAAGGTAGCTAAGCTTTACGGAATGCTCCCCGGGGACGCTGGCGAGTCCTGTGAGGGCCGGACGCCCGCGGACAATGCCACGGTGCGCACGGTCTTCGTAATCGGTCCTGATAAGAAGATCAAGCTCCAGATCAGCTACCCGATGACCACTGGCCGCAACTTCGACGAAATTCTGAGAGTGATCGACTCGATGCAGCTCACGTCGAAGCACAAAGTGGCGACGCCGGTAAACTGGAAGTCCGGCGAAGATGTTATCTTAACCGCCGCTGTATCGAACGAAGAGGCTCAACAGAAATTCCCGGGCTTCAAAACAATCAAACCGTATCTAAGAACCGCGTCTCAGCCGAAGTAGTCCCTTTAGGATCTCAGGAATGGCGCGGGTGCCAGCCCGCGCCTTTTTCGTCTCGCTTAGAATGAAGTGAGTAACGGAAGCGCATGCGTTCCGGTGAACGTCCCGGTCTTCAAAACCGGCGGGTGGCAGGCAATCCTGTCACCGGTGGGTTCGACCCCCACTCGCTTCCGCCATTTGTTTTCATTGACTTACATCGCTAGCGTGCTAGAGCCTGTGTTAGGAGTTCGAATTTGAATGCGGGTTCTGTCTCCCCCCAAAGGAGGCATAGTGAACGAGCCAGCACAGGCGATTCGGGTCAGGGTCTTCGTCCGGCACAAGGCGACACGCGACTATAGCAGCGAGGAAGGGTACGCAAGGTGCCGCTGCGCCAAGTGGCTGCGGTACTCCCGCCACGGGAAACAATTCCGACAGCCAGCCAACACGCGGTCGTTCGGTACGGCTGAGGAGAAAGCGCGGGAACTTGAACGTCGCCTCAATTCAGGCGAAGTTGTCGTTCCGGCCAAACCGGAGCAGCCCAAGAAAACAACCATCGCCGACAAGATTGCGACTCACATCCTCGCGAAGCAGAGTGAGGGCCTGAGCAATTCAACCCGCCGTAAATTGAAATACCAACTCGGACTGTTCGAGCAGTACCTGGCCGACCGCTCGAAATTCTTCCCGCATGAAATCACCACCGATGATGTCGTTCACTTCCGTGCGAGCTGGAAGTGGAAATCCAACGTCACCCGCCAGAAGGCGCAGCAAAATCTCCGTGGGTTTCTTCGGTCCGCGTGCGAGGGCAAGCAACTCGAAGACATCCTCCGTGTCCTTAAGCCCATCAAGTTGACGAAGGAAGACACCATACGGTTGAAGCCGCAGCCGTTCAGCGACAAGGAATTGACGACGCTTATCGGCCAAGTCCCGAAGACCTTTCCCGATGACATCGAGAAGCAGGCCCGTGTCACTGCGCTCATCCATTGCCAAGTCGAAACTGGCCTTGCCATCCGGGATACGGTTCAACTCGAACGCGACCACATCAAAGGTGGCTGGCTCCGTATTGAACGCCAGAAGACTGGGAGACCTGTTCGTCAACCCTTGCGTCCCGGATTGCATGAAGAATTGCTCAGGGTGACGAACGGCAATCCGAAGTATGTTTTCTGGAACGGGATGAGTCTGCCGGAATCCGCGACGGGGTTGTGGCAGGCTGATCTCCGACAGCTGATGCAAGACGCGGGGGTTTGGATTAAAGGCAACCTCTCACATCGTTTTCGAGACACGGCGGTCGATTTTTGGTTGAGCGAGGGCCGGAGTGTCGAGCAGGTTGCCGCGTATCTCGGCGACACCGTCCGCATTGTCGAGCGGCACTACGCAGACCTTATCTCCGAGCGCATGGAGAAACAGTTAGCATCTGTGCCGTTCCGCAGTTGGGGTACACAAAATGACCGGAACGACAAGACGGAGGGACAATCCGTGCAGCGAGGTCAACGATGAGCGAACGCTTGACAGTCAGGGATGTCGCGCAAGTCATGAAATGTTCAGAAGACAAGGTCATCCGCGTCTTCGCCAGAATGGAGGGCGTCATCGACCTCGGTCAGCCGGAGAATTTGTCCCGGCGTCGTTATCGCGTCCTTCGGATTCCGAAGCAGGTCGTCGAGCGTTATCTGACCACAAAGGCCGGACGCTCAATTCGGATCGAAGTTCCCGAAAGAGCCGTCGGAGGTCCCCACAGTGGGAGGCGCGTGCAATTCTCAATCTCGCCAAGGCTGGATTACAGAACGGGCTTCGACCAGACGATCAGGCTCATCGTGATTGCTCGCGGGCAGCGACGCCGTCATGCTGCATGTGCGATTGTCAAATCGACTCAGTCCGGCTCCCCCCACCTGTTGAGGGGGTCCGTGTCGCGAGGCACGCTGATGCTCCGGGTGCCGGGCTGAGCCACGGTCGCTGTCAACTGGAAAAATATCCGTTAATGGCCAGGATACGATCCGATCGGATGAAAAAGCAGATTGGCGTTAAGGGCTGGGAGGAATAACAGTTCAGCAACCAATCCCGTCGCTTTTATACACGTCGTGAAAGTGTAGACGGACTGCATCAGGCGGATTGCCCAAGAAGCTGTTCCGGACAGCGGAGTAGGAGCTTTCCCCGGCTTTTCAAAACATCGCCAGTTCGTTGCCATTCGCTCAAGACGCGACTTGCGGTAAATAGCGTCACGTTCGCTGCATTAGCCAACTCTTCATTCGTGACATCGAGTTCAATGCCGTTGGGAACCTTTCGGCCGATGCTAGGCGCAATGGTGGTCAGCACATGGACTAGCCGTTGCCGCGCGTTGTGACTCGTCAACGCTATGTAGCTTTCCATGTGCTCGGCCAAATATTCAGATGCGATTAACAGCGCATTGTCCAGTAATCTCGGGTAGCGAGCAGCAAGATCTCGGATCGTGTTGCGGTCCCACACCAACGCCCAACTCTCCCTCAGTACTTCTGCGCTGGCGACATACGAAGACGGCACCGGCAAGAGCGTACGAACTCCGAGTATTTCTCCCGCCGGGAGCCAGAGAAGAATAAGTTTTCGTCCGTCTTCGGTGATAAAGAAAAATCTCCCTCGACCCTTGGTCAACAGAAACAGATGGTCAGCAGGCTGGCCCTGATCTGTAACTACAGAATTGGCATCGAACCGCCGTTCTGTCGCGGCGTTCAGAATCGACTCGCGCTCGGGCTTGGCCAACCCGTCGAGAAATCGGGAGTTCAAGTGGTCAACCGACAACGATGGAGTCATGATACGTGTTCCGTTTATAAGCGTAGTCGCTTCGAAATAAGTCCGTGAAATTATGGTGCACTCATTTTTGAGCCAAAGGCATATACAACGCGATTAGCCTTGTGACTGTGATCGCCGCGAGGAGCCATACCATGGCGACTGCGAGAAATGCAATAGTAGCCGCCATTGACATCCCCGTGCCTCCCCGTTGCAGCTCGGCGGCTTTCGCCCGTTCACGACAATCCGTGAGAACGTCAACCGGAATCATTTTTTTAAGCAGTTTCACTCCGAGGAGGAAGATCAGAAAGTCGTCCAATAAGCCGATCACCGGAATGAAGTTTGGAATTAGTTGAACCGGGCTAAGCAGGTATCCTGCGGTACACGCTGCGACCAATTTTGCCCGCCAATGGACGCGGGGATGCTTGAACGCAAAGTAGAACGTCTTCGTCTCCCTCTGGATCCGTTGTACCTGCTGTCTCCACGTCGTGTCAGCAAGCTCCCAGCTATAAGCGTTGCCGCTTTGGTTCTCGACCGAAAACTCCGAGGCATCTTGTGTCAGCGAGGAATGTAGTAGTAGGGTCATGGAGCTCTCGGTGTCCGTTGTATGTGCAAGTTCGACAAAGTCCTGATCCTATTCGTCGGGTTGTCGTTCCCAATCCTTGGAACTATGCGGCTCGAACGAAGTGCTCAACGTCGGCTGCGCCGCTCCGTATCTTCGTGGCGATCATGATTCTGGAGATTCCGCTCATCAGCACAGATATCCCGATAAGCGTACCGATAGCCCAGACCGAACTAGAAGGCCACTGCTTGAGGATCAGCGAGCCCAGCAGCAGGTTTGTGGCGGCATCCATGAGAAACCATCCCCAACCAGCGATTGGTCTC
>DATJWZ010000367.1:0-18906 GCA_035500795.1 Candidatus Eiseniibacteriota bacterium
CTTCTGCACGTCGCCGTTGATTGCGGCCTGGTGCTGCACCAGATCGTCGAGCTGCTCGAGCAACCTGCTGCGGAAGATTTCCTGCAAGTGGCGATCTGCCTGGAACTCCTCAATTGCTTTCTGGGCGAGCTCGGGCGAGGAGGTTACGTCTTTGCCTCCAAGCCGCTCTTTTAGCCGGTCGAGGACGGGCTGGAGGGCGCTCTTGAGGATCGGCCACGCTCCGGGAAGCAAGGCCGAACCCGCAACATCGAGCGAACCTTCCGCAGCTCCCAGAACAACTTTCCTGAAAATCGGATTCAGATCCATAAAAGATTCTTGGCGCGATCATTAGAGCCTTGTTGGGGAGGGAATTCAAGGCTGGAGAACTATCAGCCTGCAGAGAAGCAACGCACACGACTGTAGCGACGCATTCCCGAAGATAGGACGGTGTTTCATTGTTTACAGTGCTATCCTCACGCCATGAAATTTCGCCTTCTTCTGGTTCTTTTGTATTCCAGCCTGCTCCTTGGGCAATCAACGCAGAGTCCCCGCAAACACCTGCTTGCGATCGGCGAGGAAAAAGGTTATCGGCACGAAGCGGTATCGCACGCGCTCGCAACGATAGAGCGGTTGGGACATGACTCCGGATTGTGGGACACAACGTTCCGCACCGACACTGAGGCGCTCACCAAAAAGAAGCTGGAGTACAACGCGAAAAATCTGAACGATTTCGATGCGGTGCTTTTCTACACCGGCGGCGAACTTGAAATGGACGCGCAGCAGAAAGCCGACTTTCTCTCATTCGTGCACGATGACGGTAAGGGATTCGTCGGCATCCACAGCGCTACCATCACTTTTACCTCATGGCCAGAATATGGAGAGATGATCGGCGGCTACTTCGACCAGCATCCTTGGGGTACGTTCGACGCGCCGATTATCGTGGAAGATCCGGCCTTTCCCGGCATGCAGCAGTGGCCGCGCGAGTTTATGTTGCGGGACGAGATTTATCAACTCAAAGATTATTCTCGCGACAAAGTGCGGGTGTTGATGCGTCTCGATCCGTCGAAGCTTGATCTGAAGAACAAGAGCGTTCACCGCACTGATGGAGACTTTGCCGTGACTTGGGCAAAGACGTACGGCAAGGGCCGGGTGTTTTATTCGACTCTGGGCCACGTGTCGGAGAACTGGGACGATCCGCGCCTCCAGACGATGTACGTGGAAGCTATCAAGTGGGCGATGAGATTGGTTGACGCGAATGCGACACCAAGACCGCTCGCCGCGCACTAAGAATTGCGCATCAAGGATTGAATCACATGCCGGGAAAACGGGACGCATCCGCTACAATGCCGCACACCAACTATGCCCATCGAACTGGCGCAACGCTGGAACACTTTCCTCACGGCAGAACTTGGGGCGGCCGCTGCCCTTTGTGGACTGCTCTTCGTCGCGGTCTCCATCAATTTGAAGCGGATTCTCGAGTTCGCGCACTTGCCAGGCCGGGCCGCTGAGTCTCTTTTGGACTTGATCGGAGTGGTTTTCGTGGCCACCTTCGCTTTAATCCCGGGACAGAGCATAAGGGCTCTGGGCATTGAAATCGCCCTGACGGGTCTCTTCGTTTGGGCTGCGCATACAAGATCGTTCATTCGTTCGCGCGAGTACGATCGCCAGTACATCGGCTTCACAGTTCGATTTCTCGTCAATCAGCTGCCGCCGCTGCCATTCGTTATATCCGGAATATTGTTCATTTCCGGCAGGCTGGCGGGCCTGTATTGGATCGTTCCCGGTGTTTTGCTCTCGTTTGCATCGGGTCTGTTCGGAGCCTGGGTACTTCTCATCGAGATTCAGCGCTGAATACTCCATTGAAGTCACGAGATGTGAATCACTGATCGATATTGCTTGCGCACGCTTCATTCCATGCTTTTCGATGCCGGGGATTTCTGATACATATCACCGCCGCAAGCGCCACCATCGGCAGTGTGCAGATAGCTGACCCTCGACGTCTTCAGCCTGCTGCAATCGTTCAGGACGTGTGGAACAGCCAGCGCCTTCATAAGAACGCATAACGATGATCTGGCATTTCCGAAAAGATTCAAATGCTCCCGTGTAACCTTCTGGCTCCGTCCGCATCCGATATTCGCCGCCGCATGCGGGGCGCAAGATTCGAAACAGAAACAGCCGGGGAATCCCGGTCTTAGATCCCGGTGGGTTAGTCGTGGTGTGTCTCAACCGCGCTGCCGCCGGAGTCTGTGCCCCTCACTCACTAACGCTACGAAATCAGAATTGAAACAGGAGAACTATCGTGAAAAATCACTTCTCGTATATCAGCAGAATGCTGACCTTTGCTCTTCTCGCAGCGGTATCAGCCTTTGCAGCCGACCAATTTCGCCACAAAGAAACCCTCGTCCTTACCAGTTCAAATGACGCGACCGGCAATCAGGTCGTCGTATTCCGATTGAATTCTGAAGGCACACCATCTCTGACCCTGGAGAGCACTTTACCTTCGGGAGGAAAGGGAGGCGCCGCAGGCAACGCAGGCGCGGTGCAATTCCAGGATTTCCATGGCGCAGTTGTGAACTACGGGTCGAATACCGTAAGCCGTCTGGTTCGCGATGATGGCTCTATCCGAGTTGCCGGCCAGTTCCAGTTGACCTCCAACTGTATTCAACCGGTATCGGTCGCCCTCAATGAGACGCATGCGCTGGTTGTGGGCGCAAATTGTGCGCAGAGCTATTCCTGGCCTTATGGCAATCCAGATGGCAGAACGGTTTCTCTCCCCGACAATTCCGCAGCGCAAATTGTCAGTGGACAGACTTGGGGGGCGGTGACACTCAAATCCGGTTCGGTTCTTGGGCTCGGGTTCAGCCGGAGTGGAGCGCTGAACGGGGCGAGTTCGACGATAACGCTCCCGGCCAATGCCGACGATACCCCTCTGGGAGCTGCGTTCTGGGGTGACACTCTGGGATTCAATCCCGCACACAGTCCGGACAGCTTTGCGTTGGTTGATAAAGCGGGCGACGTATTCCCTGTGCTCGGGCCGCAGCCGCCGTATCCCACCAATGCTCCCTGCTGGTTGGCAAAAGGACCCGGAAATATCTGGTATTCCGGCAACAGTCCAGCACAGGCGGTTTCAATCTTCTTCAGCGATGGGCAAGGCGGGACTTTCTACAAGTCCGTGCCGGTAGCGGGAGTTCCCACCGATGTCAGCGTCTCGGGTGACGGGAAGTGGCTGGCCGTTATCTTCACGGCAGCGGATGGAAGCGGCGGCCGCATTTCGGTTTTTTCGATTGATCACTATGGCGACTTGACCCTTGCTGCGACCTCCGATTCGATCGGAATCGCGTCCTTCAACGGCGTAGCGTTCAGTCAGTAGGCTCAGAGCCCATCCTGCTTTTTGATCGGAGCCGGATGGGCTGTTTTCATTGTTTGGCTCGAGGTGTCCAAGTTACTGAATGCGAGACAACCGTTTCGTGACAACTTTGAGCAAGGCCGCATGCGAGAATTCCGCCATGCCTGCTTCAATCGATAACATCGTAACCGTTCGCCGCTATCTTCAAGGGATCGAGCAAGGAGCCTTCTCCGTTGTGAAAGCGTTGTTCAAACGCGACGCTCTCATGGAGCAACTGCCCAATCGCATCTATCCGCAAGGGCTTCTGGGCACGCTTTCGCAGATGGAGAACGCTTTCGAAAAAGGACGCACGCTGTTTTCCGCGCAGACCTACGAAATTAAGACCGCGGTCGCGCAGGAAGAGAGGGTCGCGGTCGAAGTCGTGTGGACAGGAACGCTTGTGCTGGGATTCGGCAATCTTACAGCCGGAACACAAATGCGTTGCCACTCCGCCATGTTCTTCGAATTCGTTGACGGAAAGATTGCCAGACAGAGTAATTACGATTGCTTTGAAGAGTGGTAGCGGAACGAAGTCAGCAACATACATGGCAACGTCCGCTGTATTTTGCTCAGAGATAACGATGCTAAAATTCATGCCCATGCTTTCCCGCAGTCACGCGCAATCTGCATCAGCGCTCTCATTTCTATTGTTAGCTTCGATCGCTGTGTTGGGGCAGGTAAGTCAGTCCGAGAACAAGATCTCGGACCCAATCGCGAGTGGTGAAAACGTTCCGGTTCTGGTCGAGCTCTTTACTTCGGAAGGCTGCTCCAGCTGCCCTCCCGCGGACATCATTCTGAAGAGGCTCGATGAGTTCCAACCCATTCCCGGAGCGCAACTCATCGTCCTCAGCGAGCACGTTACCTACTGGGACCAACTTGGCTGGAAGGATCCCAACTCTTCCGCGGCGTTCACCGATCGCCAGAACTCCTACGAAAGCGCGCTCGGCGAGAGGGAAGTCTACACTCCGCAGTTCGTGGTCGATGGAACTCAGTCTGTCAGCCTGGAGGAGTTGCAGGCTCTCGAAGACGCCCTGAACAAGGCTAAGGGCGACCCGAAGATTCCACTGACAATCGGCGATGTGAAGATTGATCCGTCCGATCCAACGACTATGCGAGCCCGATTAGAGGTCGGTGCGAACCCCGAACGGCATAACGTAGACGTCTATGTTGCCCTTGCACTCAATCACGTGGAATCGAAGGTGCTTCGGGGAGAGAATGGTGGCAAGCAGCTTGTTCACGTTGCGGTTGTGCAGCAACTGACGAGAGTGGGAAAACTTTCGAAGGGAAAGTCGTTCGCACCGGACATTCAATTGAAGCTCAAGCAAGGCGAAGAATTCAAAAATCTTCGCCTCGTCGCCTTCGCGCAGGAGTCCGGCCCCGGAAAGATAATCGGTGCTGCCATATGGAAGCCCGCAAATTAAGGGTTTAAGACTTTAGAACTAGCGTGGGGCCGTATCCATTCCAACAACTTCCGCCAAATGCTCCGGGTGTTGTATCCTGCTGCACTTGCTTGGGACTTCACACTTGGGGGCATCCATGGAGATACGTTGTGCTCGGGTTGTAGTGTGCCTGACGGCGGCTCTGTTCTGCGCCAGGGCGGCATATGGACAGGAAACAAGCGGACGCGCAAAGAACCGCCGCACAGAACCGGTGAAACAATGAAGAACAACAATTCAGAAATGAATGCTGTATGGCGCAGCTTTGGAGGTTTCCGCAACAGTTTGCCGAGCTTGATGTTGTGCATGCTTTTCGGCACGGTATCGTGTCTGGCGAGCCATGCTCAATCCCCGCTTCGCGATCCCACGCCTACTGAGAAGAAAGTCTTGGATCAGTACACTGGAGTAATCCATCCATTCCTCGACACTTTCGATTCTGACGACTGGGATACCAGAGTGGATTACGATGTTGACGACAACGTCCTGGTGAGTCAAGGGAACGAGTATCCCCTCGATGTCGATGAACTGATCCAACGCAGTTACACGGTGAAAAAAGACTCTCCGCTCTATCAGCGTGAGATTGCGCCTTTTCTTGCAAAGATGGAACAGATGAGTCCGACCGAGCTGGCACAGGCGGGCCAGAAGCTGAAGTTGCTCCGCCTTGAAGTGCAAGTGCATTTCAACCGGGCCGGTGCCGACACTGACGCAAAAACCAAGGCTCAGCTTCAGATTCCAGGCGCCGCGTACTCGTATATGACGGAGGAGAGCCAGGACAAGCGTTCCCAAAGTATCGTTCTTCTTTTCGGAGACTGGAAGTCGGCAACCGTGGCTACCCAAGGTCTCATGTTCCACTTCAAACATCCTCCTCACACTCCTGTAGTCGAGAACGTCGTTATCCAATTGCAAGGATCTCCCGATCGTATTCGCGAATTACTCCGGAGTGCAGACTGGAGGAAAGTGAACGACGCTCTGGTGGGAGCGAGATCGTAATCCAGCAGTCTTGACGTTGCCGTTTTGCTAAACAGCCGTGCACAAATCCAAAGTAAGAAAGGGAGATTCCATGAACAAAACTCGTACGACTTTGTGCATTTTCGTCGTTGCCCTCACTGCCAGCGCCGCGGACACGAAGCTCGCCAAAAACCTCGATGGCAACTGCTCCGTTTCGGTCCCGGCGAATTGGTCCACAGATTCTCTGGGCGGCGCACAATCTCCGGACAAGAAAGTGTCACTAACCGTGTCCTCGCCCAAGCACGGACTGACCAGCCTTGCGCAGGTGCATCAACTGGCCCCCACGGTGTATACGCAAGATAAGGTCACGCAAGACTCGGGGAGTGAATTCATCATGGAAGGCAAGGGAATCAACGGCAAGCCAAACGTCTATCGCGCCGTTCCCGCCGGAGACAAAGTCTGTATCGTCGAAGTGCAGTATGACAACGGCGATGCGGCTGCCGCGAAGGCAATTGCGGCATCGTTGAAGTCAACCAAGTAGATACATCCGAGGATCCCGCCCCATTTCTCGCGCGCGTCAAGCCGAGAAATGGGGCGTTCGATTACGTGATAGCATGCCTCGCGTCGAGTCTTCCGCAGCAACCCGAAAGCGGCGGCCCTCATCGTAAACCCGGGTCATGATTAAACTTTCCGGGCTGCTTCTTTTTCTCTCAATCGCAACATACTCTTTTGGTCAATCGCGAATGGAGGCTGGGATATTTCTCGATTGGCTTAGCATCTCGCAGACCTCGACCGACAATATCGGGTTGGGTGCCCGGTTTGGATATCGGATTCACAGTCACGTCATGCTGGAAGGCGAACTCGCCTATGATTACGGGCTCAACTTCGATGAAGCGTTTCGCAATATCACGACAGGAGATATCGTGGCGATCGAGCGAACGTCTATCGGAGTCACTCACGGATTGTTTGGCCCAATGGTACAACCCGCTCACGGGCATTTTCGCCCGTTTGCGACGCTCAAAGCCGGGTTCATCGATTTCCGCTTGAGTCCAAGCCTGCTTCCGTACAGCAACCTGGCGAGTTCGGTGCTGGGCCTGCGTACGTCGAATCTGAATGCGGCCCTGTATCCCGCTGGAGGCGTCGAGGCTTCACTTGGGCCCGTGGGCCTTCGCTTCGAAATGGGTGACGAAATCTACTTCAACAGCGGCGCACACAACAATCTGAGAATCACTTTCGGGCCGATCGTCAGATTTTGAATTGTTCCAGGCGTTCCAACCCTGCTCCTAGGCGAATTTCCCGGTGTTGCCTCTTACTGCGAACCGCGATGATCCGATCATGGCGACGAAAAACAACTTGATCGACGGGCAAAGCAGCACCCCGCCTCACCCCGGAAAAGCTGTGCAGCATTTGCATGCGCGCGGAAACATCGGAAGCGTGCTACTGGGTGACGACGGTTCGAGTGGTCGAAGTCTGGGAAGCGGCGTAGTATCCCCGCCGCGCGTAGACTCGCAGCTTATGGCCGTCTTTTTCCGCAGTGATATCGATGGCGCGGTATCGGCCGTCGCGTTGGAAACCGGCAGGTTTGTAAGACACCAGATAGCGGCTGCGGATGACCTCTTGCAATTCCGTAAGGCTTCCGTTGAGATGTGAGACCGAGCCTGGTCGGTATTCCGCGCCTCCGGTCAGTTCCGAAAGCTTCTTGAGCGCCTGATCGCCCAACAAAGCTGTCTCCTCATCGTTGGTTTCATCCCGCGTGCTGACGGTGTAAATTGCGACCTCGTTCCGTAGCGCCTTCGAAATGGTTTCTTTCAGCGTGCCTCGGCTTGAATTGTCCTCGCCATCGCTGATCACCACCAACACTCGCGCTACCGGCTGAATTTCACCACGGCTCACCAGTTTCTCTGAGGCAAAGTTCACCGCATCCCACAGCGCGGTTCCTCCCGCTGGAGCGAGTTCATTGACGGCGTGAGAGATGAGCCCAAGGTCCCCCGTGAAGTCCTGGGCCAGCAAGACAGAATTGTTCACGCCAACAACGAAGGCCAGATCGTCCTTATTTGTGACCACCTTTTCCAGGAACTTGATTGCGGCCGCCTGCTCGAACTTGAACCGCTCCAACACCGAATTGCTTGTGTCGATGACCAGGCCGAGGCGCAAAGGCAATTGCGATTCGTTGCGGAAATTCAGGATTGCATTTGGAGGCTGGCTGTTGTCATGCACGGAGATATCGGAAGTGGACAGATTCATGACCGATTTACCGTGATTGGTTGCTGCAAAGAGAATCGAAACCTCGTCGACAGTCGAGCGAATGACCGCGCCAGAAAATTTCTTCGCGATAACGTCGGCTTCAGGATTTACATTTTCCACAACGGCTGTTCCGCAGTCGTGGCAAACAGGATCGGGATCCTCGTCTGCGTCGGCGATCTGCTCACGCTCTTCCATGTCCTGGAACGCGACCTGAGCCATCCGGCCCGCAACTTCGGGGCTGGGCCCTGTCGGGACGCCGATCGAATAATTCACCTTCTCAACCGGATTGAATTTCAGCAAACCACGATGACGCTCGGCCTCGTTCAATCCAATGAGAATCTTGCGGAAATCGTCGGCTTGTGCGGATTTTGGGTCTTCCTTTAGCAGCAACCTCATCTGAGTCTGGGCCCCTTCGAAGTTACTCTGGCCCTCATAGGCGCCTGCTGCAAAGAAATGAATTACGGCTGCTCCCCTATGCTCGTGGGCGTGTACGTCTTGTGCGGTGGCGATCACCGCCGGGTAATCCTTATTTGCGTACGCCGCATATGCCAGGCCTAGCTGCACTTGCATATCGAGCGGCGCCAGGGACGACGCCTTCTTGAACGCATCTTCCGCTCCCTTGAAATCCTTGAGCGCCAGGTGCGAGCAACCCAAATTGAGATACGAATTCGGCATGTGATCATCGAGTTCGACTGCTTTGGAAAACTCCGCGCGTGCTTTTTCATTCTCATTCAACTTCAGATACGCATTTCCCAGGGCATTGTGCGCGGCGACGAATTTGGGATAGATATCAGTTGCATTTTCCAGATGCTCCACGGCTCCCTGATAATCTTTTTTCAGCAGGAGTTGATAACCCTTGGTGTACTCCTTGACAGCTTTCCCAGGAGCCGTTAGATCAAGCTGCGAGATCGAACCGCTAGGGGTCTGAAACGGCGTCGAGCCCGAATTCTGTCCGTTGATGGTGAATACGTCGAAGTCCATACGCGCGGTCTCGACGGCGTCTCCTGCAAGCGCATTGGTGTAATTAGGACCGAAAGTTGGGATGCTCAGCACTTGGCCATTGGCGACGGAGGATAGCAGTACACCGACAATAGCGCAGAACAGGAAGTTCTTAATCATGGACGCTAACCTCGCCGAGGAACTTCAGCAGGGGAAACTACGGCCGCAAAAACTGGCTAAAAGTGTAGCTCGTTTATGCCGGGATCAGCAATCCGGAATATCGCTGGTGGTCATCCGATACAATCGAAGCTATGCGGTAGGTCCTCGTGGAGCACCCGGTCGGCTTTTGTGGAAACACTTCCCATGAGAATTGGAGTTTTAGCCCTACAGGGCGATTTCGACGCCCATCGCCGCCGGCTCGAAGAGCTTGGGGCCGATGTCGTACTCGTCAGAAATCCGCAGCAGCTGGATGAAATTGACGGCCTTGTGATCCCCGGCGGAGAGTCTGGGACATTTCTCAAGCTTCTTGGCGAAGCGGGATTTCAGAAACTGAAGGAATTCGTCAGGCTCAAGCCGACGTTTGGCACCTGTGCGGGAGCGATCTTATTAGCGAAAGAGGTCGAGAATCCGAGTCAGGCCGGCCTCGGCGCGCTCAACATCCAAATTCGGCGTAACGCTTACGGACGCCAGATCGACAGTTCCATTCGTGAAGGAAAGTTCGTACACGACCTTGAAGGCAAGCTGATTGATGCTCCCCTGGAGATGGTATTCATTCGTGCCCCGAAGATCTCTCACGTGGGCGAAGGTGTCGAAGTATTGGCGACCGAAGGATCCGATCCTGTCGTTGTGCGGCAGGGAAGGACGATGGCAGCCACCTTTCACCCGGAACTATCGGAAGACACCCGAATCCATCAAACCTTCCTCGATCTCGTAAGGAACGGCCGCTAATAGGTTTATGGGGCGCGTTGCCCCGCCCGCGACGGACCTGTCCCATTGACCCGAACGTCGCGCGAGAGCCCCAAATAAGTCTCTGTCTACCGCGGAAAGAAGTTTCCTCAAAATTCCTCTTGACATCGGCAATAAGTAACCGTAAAGTTACGCATTATGCGTCACCGATCGGTTACATATCAGGACCCGCGTATCCAGGAGGCCACGTTTCAGGCTTTGGCCGATCCCACCCGCCGGGCTGTTCTCGACCTTTTGCGTCGAGGCAGCCAGCCTGCCGGGCAGATTGCCAATGCCTTTCCGGTTTCCCGGCCCGCGATCTCCAAGCACCTGCGCTTGCTTCGCCGCGCTCACCTGGTCCGTGAGCATCGCGAGGGGCGCAATCGTATCTACCATCTCAATCCGGAGCCGTTGCGCGCGGTCGACTCCTGGATCGAGCAATACCGCGTCTTCTGGGCGGCAAGCCTCAACAATTTGAAGTCCTTTGTTGAAGCCGAACATGCCCGCGAGACGGAAGAGGCCGAGCAAAAACCGAAATGAATCCGTGCCGGACTAAGAAGGAGTTCGCACGCAAAATACGAAGAGGAATCACAATGAAGAAATTTGCCAGCTTAGTGATAGCCGCCATCGCGTTAGCGAGCACATTCGCCTTAGCACAAACCGAGACCCAAAAAGCGTTTGCCATTCTCAAAGACATGCCGGGGACATGGGAAGGGACCAGCGCGGAAGGGCCTGTGAAGGTCACGTTCAAAGTCACAGGCACCGGCTCTGCCGTCATGAGCGAGATCCTGGGCAAGGAAGACATGATCTCGATGTTCCACATGGACGGCGACCGCCTTTTGCTTACGCATTACTGCGCAGTCGGAAACCAGCCGCGCATGGCAGCGAGTATCTCGCCTAACGGCAAGGTCTTTACGTTCAGCTTTGTCGACGCGACGAATCTTCCAGATACAGATTCGGCGCACATGCAGCAGATGATTCTGACTGTCATTGATCCAAACCATCACACTGAAGAATGGGTCTTCGCCGATCACGGACATGAACACAGGGTTACATTCGACCTCCGCCGCAAAGCGTAGGTGATCGCAGCACTGCTGACGTGGCGGCATACGCCGCCACGTCCCAGGGCACTCGCAAGGATGGTAAGTAGAATAAGGGACTCTCATGGCTACATCCGTCATTACGGGGAATCACGACACGATCATCAGCGAGATTGATATTTTCGCGGCGCCCGATCGGGTCTTCCGCGGAATATGCGATGAAACCGTACGCCGTCGTACTCCTTATCTGAATGTCTTCGAGATGGACTCGCGCGTAGGCGGGAAGTGGCGCATGGGAGTACGAATGCAGGAACCTTACCGTGGAGTGAGCCTGGTAAAGCATGAAGGAGAGATTCTCGAGATCGATCCTCCGCGGCTGCTGGTCTACACCTGGTTCGGAAACTTCCACGCGGACCCGAACCACCGATCCATTGTGCGCTGGGAGCTGACACCTGTTAAGAGTGGAACGCATGTGAAAGTCACTCACACTGGCCTTTTAGCCGAGCCTGCTGCCTTCAAGGACTATGCGGGTGGGTGGCCGGGAGTCCTGCAGGAGCTTAAGACGTTTATCGAGAATCAGAAGGAGAATGCTCATGTATACAACAATCGTGACTCCAGAGCTGGACGCTATCGTCTCCGAGATTCAGATTTCGGCGCCTCCAGAGCGTGTTTTCCAGGCGATCAGCGATGCCGGAGAATTACGGCGGTGGTTCAACGGCGGCGAAGAGTGCCCGGTGAAGTTCTGGAAGATGGATGCCCGCGTCGGGGGGCAATATTCTTTCGCCTCGGCAACAGCTTCGCATCCGGTGAATGGCGTGAGCGAGTTCAAATGCCATGGCGAGATCGTCGAATGCGATCCACCCCGCGTACTCGCTTATACCTGGATCGGGAACTGGCATGACGATCCTACAAGTACCACAATCGTACGCTGGGAATTAACGCCGACGAAGGGCGGCACGCACGTGAAGGTTACTCATAGCGGACTTGCTTCGCTGCCCGTAGCCCGCAAGGATTACTCGGGCGGATGGCCAGGTGTGGTGGAGCACTTGAAGAAATTTGCGGAACACAGGGAATAAGAATCGACGCCAGGGACTAGGCCTTCGAACCGAATTGATTCGAAGGAGAATTGCTGGTTGCCGCAGCACCAGTTTTGCAAACCCTCGCCCTAGTCCCTGAAGCTTAACCCTGACTCTGACAGGAGAAATCAAATGGCTACTGCCACTATCACGCCCGATCAAGATGCTGTCATTGCCGAGATCTTTATAACTGCGCCGCCGGCGCGCGTATTTCAAGCGATCAGCGATCCCAATCAGCTGCCGCGCTGGTGGGGACAGGACGGGCTTTACCATGTCACGAAGTCCACGATGGATGTTCGTCCGGGAGGAAAGTGGCGCAGCGAAGGGGTGGGCGCTGATGGTACCACCTTCTACGTGGAAGGCGAATATCTGGAGGTCGACCCGCCGCGGCTACTTGTACATACGTGGTTCGGCAGTTTCCATAAGACCAAAACGGTGGTGCGATGGGAGCTTGAAGCGCAGACTGTGAATGCATTGTACCCCACTGGACCGCGAAAATCCGGCACCGGAACGCTGGTGAAGGTAAGGCATGAAGGATTCACCGGCGACTTGCCGTCTGCTCAAAGCCACGGTGAGGGCTGGAAGCGGGTACTTGGCTGGCTGGAGAAGTTCGTGGAAGAACCGGTGGCAGAAAACTAATGACGAGACTCTAGCGATCCGATTCATGCTCCCGACGATGGGAAGGTGTAAGGGCGCTGCGCAAGGGTATGCTTTCACCCTGCGCTGCAATTCGGTAACCGAGAGGCAATCACTCCGCCTTAGCTGGCGAAATAGCCTTTCCGGGGTTACCTGTAAGCGCCTTTTTTATACGGCTGTTGATCTTGGTCAGCTCCCAAAAAATTGACAAGAGCAGTATCGTGATCAAGAACAGCAGAAATGGGATCAACATTCCTGTTCGCCTTTGTTATTGAATTGAACTCGCCGTCGAGGAGAACACGTTTGTCGCGTTGCTTCCGATCAGGCGAATTGTACCGACCACCAGCACCGGGATCACCGCCAACATGACCGCATATTCGGCGATATCCTGAGCGTCATCCTGAGACCACAAAATCCGGAGCAGGTTTCCCATAAGTCAAGGCACCCGGTGGATTTAGGGTACTTCGAGCAGGCTATGGCCACAAGATGATCTTTCTGGTTCGCGGGGGGAGAGTGCCGGCGGATGCATTCAGTCTTTCGCGTTGACCGTGTCAGGGCTACAGATCGGGCAGTGCTGGAAGCGATGCAACAAGCGCTTCCACCAGGGCCAGCCCTGTTTTTCGGACACGTGCTGAAGTTCCAGCCATTTCGGTCCGAATACTTTCTTTCGAATCTCAGGATCGCTAACGCCCATATGAACCTCTGACGCCAGATAGCTTAGAAAGATTACCAGAAGCAATCCCGCTCTGGGCGCGCCTTTTGAACCTATAAGCGCAATCCAGGCATTCCCGTTATCACGGATAAGGAAAGGCCACATCTTCAGCTTATTTCCTCCGGGGAAAAATCCGTGATAAGGTGCAGCGCGCAGGAATTTTCAAGGTTGAGACTACATGCATAGACGCAAATTCATGAACGTAACTGCGGGCGCAGCAACAGCGCTCGCGCTGAATCCTTTGCAGCGAGCAGAAGGGCGAGAGTCAAAGACCCAGGAGATGAAGAATCCTGTCGCATATCCTGACCCTGCCATAGAAGTGGTGGATCCGCGTTTTGCTAAATACAAGATCATTACAGCCGCTGTTGAACGTTTGTACACCGGTGCGCGTTGGGCCGAAGGGCCTGTCTGGTTTGGAGATGGGCGGTATCTGGTCTTCAGTGACATTCCTAACAACAGGATGCTGCGCTGGCTCGAGGACACAGGCGAGGTCACCGTTTTCCGCAGCCCATCGAATTACAGCAACGGCAACACGCGAGATCGGCAGGGAAGGCTGATCAGCTGCGAGCACGATTCGCGCCGTGTGACACGAACCGAGCACGATGGCACGATCACAGTTTTGATCGATCACTTCCAAGGCAAACCGTTTAACGCGCCGAACGATCTTACGGTTCACTCCGACGGGACGATCTGGTTCACCGATCCCGGCTACGGAATCATGTCGAACTACGAAGGGCACAAGGCGGCGTTCGAATTGCCTGCGAACGTGTATCGGCTTGATCCGAACACGCGGGAAGCGACGGTCGTTGTGGGTGACATGGATAAACCCAACGGCATCTGCTTCTCCCCTGACGAAAAGAAGCTCTACATCGTTGACACTGGCGAACCCAAGCATACGGGCGATCCTCGGCCGATTCGTGTTTACGATGTCGAAGATGGGAAGCGGCTGAAGAACGGGCGTATGTTTGCCAATCTTGCTCCCGGTTCTTCGGATGGAATTCGATGCGACGTAGATGGGAATGTCTGGTCAGCCGCGGGATGGGGGCCAGATAATTTCAATGGAGTCCATATCTTCGCACCCGATGGAACGCTGATCGGCAAGATCCATCTGCCTGAAACTTGCGCGAACATCTGCTTTGGAGGAGCCAAAAAGAACCGCCTCTTCATGGCTGCGAGCCAGTCGCTTTACGCGCTCTATGTCGGAACCGAAGGCGCGCAGCAGCCTTGACTCTGCGCAAGCGAGATGGGACCTCACAGATCGTCTCTGGGCGAACTTTCCGTTCGCCGCCGTCCGCTCGGAACGTCATGAATCTTACGAGGGAGAGAGCCAAGCGTTTTGCATGGCTCTTCTCACCCGCAAGCCTCTAGCCCTATCACTCGACTTGGATTCGTTGTCCGGTAACATTGCCCGCGACTTCATTTTCGAAGTTGCCGGCTGGGTCGTAGAAATCCATCTTGAACGAACCGGTTTGCGTATTGCCATGGTTACTCAGATAAACCGTCTCACTCAGGTGGATGGTCCCTAAGAAGTTTCCATTGGTGTCATAGTTCCAAACGCGGTGAGCGAGCTTGAAACCGCCGCCCCGAATCGGTACCCATGTCCCCAGGCAAACATCGCCTCCCCGGGGGTCAACGTTCGGATTGTGTACCTCGGTGCCGCCGAAATTCCAGTTCTGAAAAGCCTCCTGAATGGTCTGCCCTTCCACTACGAACTGGACATCCCACAGCCCGACGATTGAAGAAAAGAGGTTGTTGCTTTTTGCTTCTGCGGCCAACTGTTTGCTGAGGGGCGAGCTTACGATGGCCTTGCCACTGGCCATGCCAGCCAAGCTATCTCCACAAGCCGCCACAGCGCTTGCGCTGAGCCCGATTGCCAGTAAGGCACATGCCGCGAGCTTGGTCACAGTTTGAAGCGAAATTCGTTGCCCTCTCCCCCTGGGATTGAACGAGGTCTTCATGGTCCTTCTCCTTTGTGATCCTTGCGAATTTTGCAACTCGTGGGCGGCATCTTGCCGGGAAAGGGCAGACCGCACAATGGAGGCGGCATGAAGTTCATCTGAAGACGGGCTGAACCCGCAAGTGACTGCGAGGACGGGATGTTACACACTAATTCGGCGCCAATGCTATAGTTTGCGATCGTTAGAAGAAGGGCCTATTGCCGCTTTCCAGCTACCAGTTCGGCGATTTCGAGCTTGATGTGCCCCGCTACGAATTGCGGCGGAACGGCCGCGTCCAGAAGCTGGAACGCATCCCGATGGAGCTGCTGATTTTCCTGCTGGAGAAACAAGGCAGCGTAGCCAGCCGGCAGGAAATCGCCGACCGCCTGTGGGGAAAGGAGGTTTTCGTTGATACCGAGAACGGCATCAATACTGCCATCCGCAAGATTCGCCAGATCCTGCGCGACGATCCCGATAAGCCCCGCTTTGTTCTGACCGTCACCGGCAAAGGCTACCGTTTTGTTGGAGAAAAGCACGCCCACCTGATGTTGGTGGTACTCCCCTTCGAAAATCTCAGTGGGGACCCCGCCGAAGACTACTTCACCGACGGCCTGACGGAAGAGATGATCGCGCAGCTGGGATCGCTCAGCCCGGAGCAGCTTGGGGTAATTGCGCGCACCACTTCGATGGCCTACAAACGCACCAGCAAGAGTGTGCAGCAAATCGGCCAGGAACTCGGGGCCGACTATGTGCTGGAGAGCAGTGTAAGGCGGAATGGTAACCAACTCCGCATCACGGTCCAGCTGATTCGCAGCCGAGATCAGGTTCACATCTGGGCGCAAAATTACGACCGCGACATCGGCGGATCGATTGCTCTGCAAGAGGAGGTCGCGCGCGCGATTGCCTCGCAGATTGAAGTGAAGCTGGGCCGGGATTTTGCCGGGCGCCCGCTCCGCACACGCCGCGATCCCCAAGCGAACGAGGCCTATTTGCGCGGGCGGTTTTTCTTCAATCAATTCACACCTGACGGCTACCGCAAAGCCATCGACTACTATCAGCATGCGATCGACCGCGACGCAAACTTCGCCGAAGCTTACGCCGGTCTGGCCAACTGCTATCGGTACCTTGTAATTACCGACTTCCTCTCGCCTGCTGAGGCATTTCCGAAGTTTATGGACTCCGCTCGCCGGGCCGTGCTTCTTGGCGACAGCCTGGCCGAACCGCACAGCGCACTAGCCGGAGCGATGAAGAATATGTATCGCTGGCGGGATGCTGAGAAGGAATTCCAGCGTGCGATCGCACTCAATCCCAGCGATTCCTATACGCAACGCAACTACGCTGCACTGCTGGCCGCTGAGTTACGTCATGGTGAAGCCTGGGAGAGGATTAATGAGGCCATGCGCAGCGATCCTCTTTCGCTGCCCAACAACGCCGAGCTGGTTCGCACCCTGTACTACGCTCGCGACTACGACGGCGCGCTGGTGCAAGCCCAGAAGGCAATGCAGCTCGATCCCAACTACTATCGCACCCACTTCTGGATGGCGCGCGTCTATTCGCAGATGTGTGCGTACCAAGAGGCGATTGCCGAAGCCGAGATCGTGCAACGCGCTCTCCCCGACAGCAACCTTGCTCTTACGGAAATGGCCTATTGCCTGGCCGCCGGTAGCCGCGAGGCTGAGGCCAGACAGATCCTGCGCTATCTGGAGCAGCGGGCTCAGTCAGGATTCGTTCCCACCTACAATGTGGCGGTCATCCAAGTTGCTCTCGGGGAAAATGATGCGGCCCTTCAGTACCTGCAGCAAAGCTACGAGCAAGGAGACTGGGCCATTCTCGTCCTTGCTTGCGAGCCCCGTTGGGACCCCTTGAGAAACACCCCGCCGTTCCGCGCCCTTCTTACAAAATTAGCGCTCCCATCCTAGGGGCAACTGCTGCTGCATTTTCCAGACGATCGGGCCTTTTGACGTGGATGTGTCAGTGTTGTGCTATATTTTCGATCCAACCAACCGGGGGCGTTTTTTCAGCATTTCACAATTCTTGCGGTGAGAAAGACAGGGGCAGCCATTCGCGGGAGCATGACACTCACTGGCCATCGCTTCTGAAAGGAAAACTTCCATGGCACAGTCCATCGAGCAACTGAAAGCGGCCATTCGGGGACAAATAATTCAGCCAGCAGATGCCGCATATGACGCGGCCCGGCGAGTCTACAACGGAATGATCGACAAGCGGCCCGCGCTCATCGTTCGCGCTGTAGACGTCGCAGACGTGATGGCTGCAGTGAGTTACGGAAGAGATAACGGGATGCTGACAGCAATCCGCGGTGGCGGCCACAATGGCGCCGGTCTCGGAACCTGCGACGGCGGGCTGGTGATCGATCTTTCATTGATGAAAGGCGTGCATGTAGACCCGGCAGCGCGAACCGTACGTGTAGCTGCTGGCTGCATCTGGGGCGATGTGGATCACGCCACACACGCTTTTGGCATGGCCACGCCCTGCGGTTTCATCTCGACGACTGGTGTTGCTGGACTGACTCTGGGAGGCGGCATCGGTTACCTTAGCCGCCGCTATGGATTGACCATCGACAATCTTCTCTCGGTTGACATGGTTCTTGCGGATGGGCAATTCGTCACCGCAAATGCAAAAGAAAATCAGGACCTGTTTTGGGCGGTGCGCGGTGGTGGCGGAAATTTCGGCGTTGTCACGTCGTTCGAGTTCCGTTTGCATCCGGTAAGCAGCGTCCAGTTCGGGCCGACATTTTGGCCGCCGGAGCAGGCGGGAGACGTTCTTAAAGCCTATCGCGAATTCATTGTGTCGGCTCCGGAAGAAGTGAACGGATTCTTTGCCTTTCTCGTTGTGCCACCCGCCCCGATGTTCCCCGAGACGCTTCACCTGAAGACCGTCTGTGCCATCGTGTGGTGCGGTCTCGGGACCGCTGAAGAGATGGAGAAGGCAACCCGGTCGATGCGTAACGTGGGAACGCCTTTGCTCGATGCCGTCCATACCGCTCCTTTTCCCATGGTCCAGAGCGCCTTCGACGCTTTGTTCGTTCCCGGAATGCAGTGGTACTGGCGTGCCGATAACTTCACGGAACTGAGTGACGCGGCCGTTGCGAAGCATGTCGAGCATGGATCGAAGCTGCCAAGCATGCTTTCGACGATGCACCTCTACCCCGTCAATGGCGCAGCGCAACGTGTGGGCAAGAATGATACCGCCTACAGTTTCCGGGAAACTCTGTTCGCCGAGGTCATCGTCGGCGTGGACCCGGACCCCGCCAACGCCGGAAAAATTACGAACTGGTGCAAGAGCTATTACGAAGCGCTGCATCCCTACTCGGCGGGGGGCGCATACGTGAACTTCATGATGGATGAAGGGCAGGAACGAGTACAGGCATCGTTCCGCGACAACTACGGACGCCTCGCTGCTATCAAGAAGAGATACGACCCGACAAACTTCTTCTGTGTGAATCAGAACATCAAGCCTGCAGCCTGAATTAGGGCTGGCGCCGGCGATCCGATCGGTGTCAGGGGGCGCTGGCGCAGTGTCTCGCCGTCCGAGACTTCGGTGCAGTATTACCAGAATTTTTCGTCAGTCCGCGTTATTGATCAGCCGTTTCTGAGTGCTACCATTGGCTC
>DATJWZ010000368.1:0-3006 GCA_035500795.1 Candidatus Eiseniibacteriota bacterium
ACATGCGTGTAAGCCATGATGAGGATGTGGCTTCCTATTCTCGTCACACCTCCGCCCTTCACCGTGCCGCGATTGAGCGTGACGTACTCGCGAATCTCGTTGTGATCGCCGATTTCCAGCCGGGTTGGCTCGCCACGATAAGTCACATCCTGCGGAGCCATGCCAATCGCGCAGAAGGGGAAAAAAGAATTGTTGGACCCAATCCTGGTCGGCCCCTCAATCGCGACATGCGAGATCAGCCGGCAGTTCTCGTCCAGCTCAACGTCGGGCCCAATTACGCAGTACGGTCCAATCTTGCAAGAAGCGGGAACCTTTGCAGTGGGATCAATAATGGCCGTGGAATGAACGTTCATGAAAGCCGAAAGAGATTTCCTTCGTGTACCTTCGTGCCCTTTGTGGTGAACGATTTTGAGCTTATGCGACCCAGCACGAACTCAGGCCTCGGAACCGCCGCCCCGGCCGCGGGAACTGTCGATGAGTTGGCACGACACAACCGCCTCGGCCACTTTCTTGCCGCCCACGAAGGCATAACCTTGCATCTTCGCGGCGACCATGCCAGGAACTTCCCGCCAGCCTTTCAACTCCACTTCCAGCCGCAGCTGATCTCCAGGTCCAACAGGACGCCGGAACTTCGCCCGCTCAATCCCGGTGAACACCATAACTTTTTCGCTGCGATCCGGCACTTCAGTCAGCAACAGCGCTCCTCCCGCCTGCGCGATTGCCTCGACAATCAGCACACCCGGCATAATCGGCAGTCCGGGAAAATGTCCCACAAAAAACTGCTCGTTGATCGTAACGTTCTTAATCGCGACAATCCGCTCCTTCCGCTTGAGTTCAATCACGCGGTCAATCAGCAGCAACGGATAGCGGTGCGGAAGAATCTTGAAGAGTTCGTGAATATCGAGCACAGTCTTCGACGGCTCGGCCGGAGACTCTGTGACAGGGGTGTTCTCACTCATAGTTCGCATCAAACGGCGTGAAGATTATACTGTACGACTCCCGCATGTAAGCTATGGGTGCCCCATTCTCGCGCACCGTTCGCGCAAGAAAGCCTGCCCTGAGCGAAGTCGAACGGGCGGGAAGTTTGTTGGAGATTGTATGTCATCAAAGAAAACCTTGAAACTCAGGGATACGTCCAACCCACTCTGGCGTGAACGCTTGCAATACTTTGAATCCCGCCAGGACGCGCTCGTCCAGACCATCCGCTCGTTTGTCGAGATCGAGTCTCCGAGTGACGACAAGCCAGCCGCTAACCGCATGGGCGCATTCCTCGCTGGAACCTTCGAAGCGATCGGAGGTAAAGCGACGATCCACCGCGCCGAAGAGTATGGGGACAATCTCCAGATTGATTTTCCCGGCGACGATAAACAGAAGCCCGTCCTCCTGCTCGGGCATTTCGACACCGTCTATCCTCTCGGAACTCTCGCCAAGATGCCTTGTCACGTCGAGAAAGACCGCATGCTCGGCCCCGGCGTCCTCGACATGAAAGCGGGCATTGCGCTTATGCTCTACGCGATCGAAGGATTAAAGGCTTGGCACGGCAAGCTACCGCGGCCTGTGACTGTTTTTCTCGTCTCAGACGAGGAAGTCGGCAGCCATTCTTCCCGTGAAATCACGATGTCTCTCGCGCGACAGTCAGCAGCCGTGCTGGTTCTTGAACCAGCAGCGGGGCGCGGTGCGGTCAAGACCGCACGCAAGGGAGTCGGGGAATACTTCCTCACGGCTCACGGTGTCTCGTCCCATGCTGGACTCGACCCGGGCAAAGGACATAGCGCGATCGTCGAACTGGCGCATCAGATCCAGGCACTTTGGAGAATGAATAATCTCAAGCAAGGCGTGTCGGTAAACCCCGGAGTGCTTCGCGGAGGGACGCGCACGAACGTCGTCGCCGCCGAGGCCGTCGTCGAAATCGATGTCCGCATCAAGAGCGCGAAGCAGGCCAAAGGGCTGGACCGCAAACTCCGCTCACTGAAACCCCACGACAAACATTGCAAGCTCAAGATGGAAGGCGGCATCAACCGCATGCCCATGGAGCGCACGCCCGGAGTCGCCGCGCTCTACGAGAAAGCAAGAACCGTCGCGCATCAAATTGATTGGAAGCTCGACGAAGCCGCCGTCGGCGGCGGTTCCGACGGTAACTTCACGGCGGGCATTGGCATCCCGACACTCGATGGCTTGGGTGCAGTCGGCGAAGGAGCCCACGCTATCCACGAACACATCGTGATTTCGGAATTGCCGCGACGGGCGTTACTGCTGGCTGGAATGATCGAAGGGGCTTGAAGTATTCACGGCGAGCGATGCCCCTATTCTCGTGCTTTCAGCGCAAGAAGCGATTTTCCATTACGCACCGGCCCATGGTCCAGCACCTTACTTCGTTGGAGTAAACACCAGGAAATAATCCATCCCGTCTTTCACAAAGTCATATTTGCCGCTGAGATCGTATCCCGCCTCTTTGGCCTCGCGGATCACCACTTCACTCTCGACTCCATGGTTCTCACCGTTGCCATTGCGATCGATGATTCCGACTTTCGCTTCTGGTCTCAGAGCTGCACGAAGATTCCGAAACAGTTCCACCGGCCGCGCCACTTCGTGATATGTCTTCAGAAGCAACACTGCATCCACTGAATTCGTCGGAAGCATCGGATCGTCTGGCTTACTCAAAATGGTTTTTACGTTCGAAAGATTCTCCTTCTTTGCTCGGCCGTCGATATGCGCAATTGCCTCAGGATTAATGTCAACGGCATACACGGAACCGTCGGTCCCAACCCGCCGCGCGGCGCGCACGGTGAACCAGCCCGAGCCCGCTCCAATATCTGCGACCGTTTTACCCTTCTGAATTTTCAGAATGTCCATCACTCGCTGGATCTGCAGCGCATCCTCTCTTCCCGGCGAATCGAAAATTGACAGGTCTCCGGTATATGGCTCGCTTGTCTTGCGCTGCCCTGATGTGTCCTGGGTGGAAGTCTGTGGATGAACCAGACCGGAACTAAATAACAGACAAACGAT
>DATJWZ010000369.1:0-35041 GCA_035500795.1 Candidatus Eiseniibacteriota bacterium
GAGTGATGCTGCATTCGCTCGCGAACAATAACGCTGGAATTGGCTGGGACGATTCTCTCCTGCGGCAAAGCATGGCGCGGTTTAACTGGGGTTCCTTCGCGGTGGAGTTGGGTATCGTCCTTGTCATTGTACTGATTTACGAAACAAATCTCGGACTTCGCCGAGATTCGACCAGCGCGCCGATTGTATAGGGGCGCGCCACTACGCTCCCAAATCCTGAGTAGTACTCTCGACCTCTACCACCTGCAAAATGACAGTGAGTCCTGGTTTGTTCTATTCACGAATAGGAACCGCGGCCGAGAGGCGAACACGACGCGCTGAGCAAGAATCACAATTTACACCCGCGCTCCACCTGAGCGCATCGGGAGAGCTTTTTGCCTCTTGACACTGACCTATCATGGCAAATCGGAAAAGTAGGTCACACTAGTGACCATTACGAATAGACTGAGATCAACTGACCGACAATTGAAGTGGCGTTATGCGAAGCAGCCAGGGCTACCCTCGAAAGCCTTTCTCAAACGTCTTACCAGCGCACGAGATTTACTTGCTGATTTCAGGTGATTTAGCTTATTCGTTTCCAAGAAACTTTTCCGTTATCAAAGTCGCTGTTAAACACACGATAATACGATTTTTTCCCGAGGTAAGTGGCAGGCAGACGGGAGCCGTTTTTCGATAGGAATTTCTTGTTAGTTGGATCACCAAGTACGTCCTCCAATAGCTGTCGAGCAGATGACACTTTCCGCAGATACAGGGTTGCGCGTTCGGATTTGGCTGGTTGCTTCTCTTGACTCAATCGCTTGCTAATTCGGTCAAATCGAAGCCTAATTAGAGCGCTGCAGGCCGAGCATAGGCCGTTGCAACAGTGCGGAACATCTCTTCGCTTGCAATGGATGCATCCATACTGCTCGAAATATAGCGGGAACCGTCTCAAGTATTCAGGTGGCAACAATCTGCGAATTTTGAAGCGGATTTCGTCTGAACCGAACCAAGTTATTGAATCATCCTTGTTCACTGCATTGCTGCGTCTCATATTCCCCCTTCGACGCCAACGTCCTTCACTCTTCTGAGTCGACGGAAAGCGGGTGGCATTGTGTCAAGGTATCCATGAGCATGTGCTTGCTCACATGTGTGTATATCCGCGTGCTATCGAGACTCCTGTGTCCCATGAGTTCCTGAATGGCACGCAAGTTAGCCCCGTGATCCAGCAGGTGAGTTCCGTAGCTATGTCTGAGCGAATAAGGTGTCACATTTACTCGCGCTCGCTGCCCTAAATGCCGTATTTGCCTGGCGATTGTGCTTGTCCGAAGCGGCTTCAATCCAAGAGGACGTGTGATCCGGTCAGAGTTGGACAATTTGCGAAATCTCGCGAATGCCTGCGGATAAGACAATTTTTCAGAACGATCAATTCGTCCTCGTCCGTAGCACTTGAAACCCCCGTCTTTGTCATACACGTTCCACCGACACCGCCAACCTCCAGTCGCAGTCCTGGTGATCAGTAAGCGAGATACAGGAAAATTGCTAACGAATAAGTAGCCATCGGTTCTCTTACCGATATATTTTCGAAGCACTTTGGCTACGCGAGGGCTGAAAAGCACGAAGCGAACTCCGCGCTTGCCGCAGACCTTGATTCGAAGCGCACGAAAATCTACGTCCTGTATTTTCATGCTAGTGAGCTCGCCTGTTCTGCATCCAGTCCCGTAGAGAACTTCTACCAACGCCCGTTCGTGATCGGTAGAAGCTTTTGCGATTAATCGGAAAACTTGGTCTTCGGTGAGAACCCTTGGGGGTTTGGAAAGCTTTTTCGTCAGGCTGACCAGTCGGGGCGGTACCCACTTGACCATTCCACCCATATTGAGAAAGTCATAGAAACCTCGCAAAGAAGAAAGGCGGGTAGCCAGCGTGGCAGGGGCGATACCGCTTTTTGCCAACTTATAAAGATGGTCTTGAATGTCGAAATGATTGGCCTTGGTCGCTGGTTTATCCGCTAGATATTTGCAATAACTTTTGATTGCGTAGTTGGCCGTGTATCTGGTTTCGGCTGCAAACCCTTGAACTTCCTGCCACATCGCATGCCTTCGTTGAAGCTCAGCGTTGAACTCTTGCGCGGTCTGCATGGTGACTGGGGGAGTAAACACCTGCGCTATTGGACTGTCAACAGGAGTCCCTGTGTAAATCTCCTCGCTCTTTGATCGCCTGTTAAGTTCGGAATGTATTGACGCAAGCGTATACGATGTGATATCGACTAGGTATAGTAACCTACAAGGAGACAGATTATGTTTCTGGCAGACCGAATTCGAGTGTTCCGAGAAGCAAAAAATCTGTCGCAAGGAGATATCGAAGAGCGAACGGGGCTCCTGCGATGCTACGTCTCGCGCGTTGAGAACGGTCACACGATTCCATCGCTGGAAACCCTTGAGAAGATTTCTCGTGCCCTGGAAATACCCTTGCACCAGCTGTTTTATGAAAACGGAGAGCCCGCCAAAATTACGACGATACCGAAGGTGCAAAGGGACGACTGGGCTTCTCACGGCAAGGGTCATCGGTTATTCAGAAAGTTCCAACATGCGGCTTCCAGAATGTCCGATCAAGACCGGAGTCTACTTTTGCACGTGGTGGGGGCTGTGGCTCGTTCCAGAAAGCCTTCAAAGGCAAAAAAGTCGGTCAGCGTGGCGGTGTGATTCCAACCAGATTTGCGAGTGCAAACCAGTGCCTCGGATGAGGGATTTTGTTGCCGCGTTTGATTAGAGTCGCATACGGGTGAGATACATCAGTCACCAGCCTTATCTTCTTGACCGTAAGATCGGACAATCGAGGCAGTATTTCGCGTCGATAGAAATCTTCGTCAAGCCATATGGGGAGTTCAGAAGGATTCCATCGGCGGAGCCCTTCAGCTTGCCTCGCTTGTGTCGCTGATCTCCGAGCCTCAGCAATAACACTGTGCGTCGCAATCTGCCCCAACTTCGCTTGCCACAACATATTCTCCCGATTCACGTCAGGGGCACATTTAGCACAATACACTGAGCCGGTGGTAACGCCTGATCCACAGAGAGGGCAACGGGCATTGGCCCGGGGGATGCGGGGAGTACCCGCTGCGAGTCTACCTGCTTTCGCTTGGCTTCGATGCGTCTGTGTAAGCCTAGTTGGCAGAAAACTGGGCTGTAGTAGTCCTCATATTCTTGCAACGTGCCGTAAGAGGCGAGCGTCAACTTTGGAGGCACTGTCGGCAACGACTCCTGAATTTCGCGGGCAACATAAGTCACGTCGCGTCCTCGTCGGCCGGATTCGACAATCCTCTGGGCCAGGCTTTGCCTTGCATGAACTTCGGAAGTGAACTTTTTGAAGAAACGAGTATTGTCGGCTCCCACAAAAGAACCATTTTCGAAAAAGGCCCCGTCTATCGTCGCTGAAATATCCCGTGCCTCATTGAATCGGCTCGACAACCTCTGGAGGAGCGTCACGTAGTTCGAGTCGCTTGCCCTGTCTCGAGACCCAGCTGCCGGTTTGAGGGTCGTTGTGGGCGTTACGACAATGAAAATGAGGATAAAGCATCGCGCTGCCTTCATCGTAGGCCGTGATCGGTCTACTGACGGCACCGTCTAGAAGCCGCCCGATCTGGCCGTCGGAATAATCCACATGCACAAGTCGTCCATCCGGCCTCGTGTATTCCCAACGCACCGAGTAGGCCACCAGCACGTTGCTTGAATTGTTCTGCAAAATCGCTGTGTAAGGTTTTAGCACGTCCAACTCCGGCGTTGCTTCACCCCCAAGTGAAGTCCTTAGCAGCATGTCGAAGCTTGGATCTTGCGATCGGATCAATTTCAGCCCGAACTCCGGAAGATCAATGACTCGCATACTCTCCTGCGCTTTCACTTGTGCCACTGCCAGCTAATCACAACCAACGTCAGCACAACCGCGAATCCAGTGGATATTCTGAGTTTGTCTAACACGTGTTGTCCACCTCAATGCGTTCTCTGCATATCGCACGGCCCTTAAAAGAGCTTTGCGACGACGTCCACAAAAAGGATTTTCACGATCGTCATGCTGGGAAAAATCATCGCGTAGCCGATTTCCGGCTTGTCTGTCGGGGTGAGCCGATTTGAATAAGACAGAATTGCCGGATTTCCACAGGCCCCTGCAACAATGCCTGCCACCTCGTCGTAGGGCATTCGAAAGACAAACAGGCCTAGAATCATGATTGGAAGTATGAGCGCGGCCAGGACCACCACCCCCATTCCCAGCATTTCAAATCCGTAGTGCGTTACCGTTGCTGCGAACTTTGGCCCAGAAGACATCCCGACCTGTGCAAGAAAGAGCGTGAGTCCGAGGTTGCGCAGGGCGAGATTGGCCGAAAGGGGGATGGTCCAATTCAGGCCGCCGGTACGGCGCAATTGCCCAAGGATCAGGGCAACGATCAATACGCCGGCAAGCCCAACCGCAATCTTTCCTATTCCAGGAACGGGTATCTGTATTGCGCCGAGCAGGAAACCGAGCGCCATGCCCAGGCCGAGGGTGATGTAGCTGAACTCCGCGGTGCCTTTGATCGAGTCACCGAAGAACTTACGCATCGCCGAGAAATCTGCGCGATTGGCCAACACGCCGACCCGGTCACCAAACTCAAGCACCAGATCAGGCCGAGCTAGAAGGTCGTTATCACCTCGCCGAACCTGGACGACTACGGAATCCTCCTGACCCGGCAGTTCGAGATCCCCCAACGCTCTGCCTACCACTGCCGGGTGTGATACAAACGCCCGAAGATAATCCAGGTGAGCGCGGTCCTTGATCAAGCGCCCGTGCGCCGGTTCGCCCAGGGCCAGAGTGACATTTTCTAGTATGTCTTTGCTGGCACCCACGGCGAGCAGCACATCGTTCTCAGCTAGCACTGTGGTGGAGGAAACCGTCTCATTGCGATCGGCCCTGCGCAAGGCCGCAATCTGCACATCAGTGGGGAGTGTGGCCGTCACCTCGGCAAGCGTTTTACCGAAGAGTTCCGCCTTGCTTACCTTGATCTCCCGCGTCTCGAGTTCCGTCGCCGCAGCGGTTTTAATCTTCGGTTTCAGGAATAGGAAAGCCAAGTATAGAAACAGGATGGGTCCGGCTACACCGAAGGGGTAAGAAACCGAATATCCCACAGCTGGATCGTCATTTCGCAAAGCCTCGATGGCCGCTTGGAGCGTGGGTGTGCTGGTCCCGGATCCTGCGAATAGTCCCGCAGCATGTCCAAGGGTGATGCTGGTCGTCTTCACAAATATTAGGCTGAACCCACCGGCCAGAAGCACGCCGATCAATGCCATCACATTGGCACGTCGACCGCTCGGACTCGTCAGGCCGATGAAGAATTGTCTCCCGTACTGTACGCCCATCGTGTACAGGAACAGCGCAAGGCCCAGTGTCCCGATCATCGGGGCCGGCACCGACTTAGGAGCAAACCACCCCATAGCAAGAGCGACGAATAGGACCGCCCCTATGCCGAGAGAGAATCCTTTGATGTTGATCTCACCAACTAGGTAGCCAATGGCTATGGTAAGAAACAAAACCATCATCGGCTGCTGCTCGAAAAGAACTTTGATCACTTCCATGTGCTTACTCGCTTCCCGCCGGCGAATAGGAGTAGTGGAACATACCCACAATGACCGAAATCCCCAGTGCGTTCACGCCAAAGACTTCGGTCAATTGTGGAATCATAACACTCGGTGCGGAGTGCAATTCATATTGAAAGAAGTAGTGGGCCGTCACGGCGACCCAGACAGCTACCGAAACAGCGGTTCCTCGCGGCTTCAGATTGGTTCGTGGTCTGTGTTTTAGCAAAGCACAAGATTAGCAGCCAGTCCGGCCTCGCTCGTTTCCTTATACTTTGTGCTCATATCTTTTCCCGTCTCGGCCAGGGTCTCGATCGTTGTGTCAAGATCAACACGGTGACGAGACGCGATCTCGTTTGTAGCAATCATGTACGCAACCCAGGCCTTAACCGCACCGAAGGCACAGCGCTCGATGCAGGGTACCTGCACGTATCCGGCAACCGGGTCGCACGTCATGCCCAGATGGTGTTCGAGCGCAGATTCGGCGGCATTTTCAGTGACCCGTGGCGAACTGTCCATCACCTGGGCAATGAATGCGGCCGTCATCGCGGATGCAACGCCGATTTCCGACTGGCACCCACCTTCTGCGCCGGATAGTGTGGCGTTGTGTTTGCACAAATAGCCAATCGCCGCGCCCGCAAGCAACCCTTCGCGCGCTTTTTCCATCGTGAGTTTTCTTTCGCTGTTCACCAGAGCATACACGATTGCGGGCATTACTCCCGCGGAGCCGCCCGTAGGCGCAGTGATGACCAGGTGGCCGCGGGCATTCTCTTCCGAGGCGGCTAGGGCGAAGGCAGAAACCTGCCCGATAGCTCTGTCGCTTTGGAATTTGTCATCTTGGGCCCGCTCGAAAACTGTCGCCGCTTTGGAGTGGAGTTTGATCGGCCCCGGCAGCATGCCCTCCTTGACAGAAAGGCCCGCTTTTACTGTTGCTAGCATCGCGTTGGTGATCTTGTCGAGGAATGCGTTGATTTCCTCCGCGGATTTTCCGGACACGGACAGTTCGTTGGCCATCATAACCTGCGCGATGGACAGGTTGTTTTTTTCAGCATGTTCGCGCAGTTCTTTCATAGTCGAGTAGGGATATTTCGGCTGACCTTTCTTCGGCGGCGTGTAGCCTTTCCACTCGTAAAAGCCGCCGCCCGGCGAGTAATACTCCAGTTCGTAAACGGGTTTGTCGCCAGCCATAAGTTTGCAAATCATCGTGTTTGGATGCGGGAACTCTCCTTTAGCGGAGTCATAGATGATATCGGCCAGTGAGAGATTGAATGCTTTATTGCCGAGCTTCAGCGGGTACGATTGGTCAGGCTTCTCTTTCATGGCATCGAGAAATAAGGGGTCTACAGTGGCAGGCTCCTTGCCGATCAATCCCGCCAGCGCGGCGCGCTCAGTGCCGTGGCCTTTTCCGGTGGCGCTCAAACTACCGAACAAGTGCACCTTCAAACCGGTCGCCTGCGCGAGTTGATCTGGTGGCAACTTCGCGCAGCGCTGATAGAAGTCGTAGGTGATGCGCATCGGCCCGATGGTATGCGAACTCGAAGGTCCGGGGCCGACCTTGTAAAACTCTTCGAGAATTGTCATCACGGGGCCTTTGGACCGCTTCACTACATCCAAGTCAGATGACATCGAACTGGAGTCCAGCGGAGGCAGCACTGATCTCTTCGCGGCTTCGCTCGCTGCCTGCTGCGCCCGGGCCTCGGGCGTCCACAACTGTCCGGTCATCACCGCCGCCGCGCCAATAACCGCGTTGCGCATGATGAAACATCGGCGGTCAATGTTGGAATTTTGCCCGCCCGACAAATCCGGCAACAGCCCATCTTTATTGGTTGAGTTCTCATTTTTCATCGTTGTTTTCCTCCTGGTCGTGGTTTGCCCGTGACCTCAAAATGCGTTCAGACCGAGGCTGCGGAATTGCGCGATTGCTTCCTCCAACACAGCGGCCGACGGGGGTTGGGTATCTTTCAGCTTGTACTCCATGCCCAATTTCTCCCATTTGAATCGTCCCATCTGATGGAACGGAAGCACGTCCACGCGTTCGACATTGCCGAGGCTCGCCGCAAATTCGGCAATCCGCCGGATCTCCTCAATGTCATCCGTCCACGTAGGGACTAGTACGAAGCGTACCCAAATTGGTTTCCGTGCCTTGGCGAGGCGGCGGGCAAATCCAATCACATTCTCATTGCCCATGCCTGTGTAGCGCTGATGCAGATCTGGCGTCATCGCCTTGATATCAAGCAGCACGAGGTCGATGGCATCGAGAGCCGAGTCATTGAGCCTGTCACCAAGATAGCCATTGGTGTCGAGTGCGGTGTGAATGCCCATGGCTTTTGCTTCCGCAAATACCCTGAGCACAAATCGATGCTGCATCAGGGGTTCCCCTCCGCTGATAGTCAGGCCGCCCTTCATGACTTGTAAATCGTGACGATATTTCCTGATTTGTTCCACCGCCTGCGAGAGTCGCACGGGTATTCCGTTGCTCATTCTCCAGGTGTCTGGGTTGTGGCAATAGATGCACCTGAACTGACAACCGGCCAACCACGCGACTACGCGTAACCCTGGCCCGTCGACCGCTGATCCCGTGGTGAAGGAATGAACGAAACCCAGCTCTCCGCTGGCCAGTGCTGCGCGTACATGAGACTCACTGACTTGTTCGCCGAGCGACACGCGCAAGTCATATGGGCTCGCAGCAATCAACGGGACTTCCGGATTTGAGGGATCACTCATTGAGTCCCAGCCACTCCGTGGAACGTGCGATTGATGACATCCATCTGCTGTTCGCGGGTCAAGCGTACGAAGTTCACCGCGTAGCCGGAAACACGAATTGTGAGCGACGGATATTTTTCCGGATGATCCATTGCGTCGAGCAGCGTCGAGCGATTGAGAACATTGATGTTGAGGTGATAACCGTTGCCGCCGAAAAATGCATCCATCGTGCCCACGAGATTTGTAACTTGGTCCGCCTGCGTGCGGCCTAAACCCTCCGGCAAAAGGGTCGTGGTAAGCGAAATGCCATCGGCAGCATCGCGATACGGGATCTTCGATACGGAAGCAGCCGAAGCCATGATGCCGTGTGAATCGCGGCCGTGCATCGGATTTGCGCCTGGCGCGAACGGCTCTCCCCTGCGGCGTCCGTCCGGCGTGTGCCCGGTGCCCTTGCCATAAACGACATTCGAAGTAATCGTGAGCACCGACTGGGTATGGATTGCATTTCGATATGTCGGATACTTTCGCAATTTACCCATGAACATGGAAACTGCGGCGGCGGCCAACTGGTCCACTCGGTTGTCGTTATTGCCGAACTTCGGAAAATCCCCTTCGGTCTGGTAGTCAACAACCAGCCCGGTTTCGTCACGAATCACCTTGACCTTCGCGTGGCGTATCGCCGACAAACTGTCAGCCACTACAGAGAGCCCCGCAATTCCAAACGCCATGGTGCGAACCGGTGAATAATCGTGCAGCGCCATTTCGATGCGTTCGTAGGCATACTTATCGTGCATATAGTGGATGACGTTCATCGCATTCACATAAACACCCGCCAACCAATCCATCATGTTTTCGAACTTGCCGGCTACATCTTCGAAGTCAAGATAATCTCCTTTGACGGGCTCAACCTTTGGCCCGACCTGCTTACCCGTGAGTTCGTCCCGGCCGCCATTGATGGCGTAGAGAAGACACTTGGCGAGGTTTGCGCGCGCGCCGAAGAACTGCATTTGTTTGCCAACCAGCATCGGGGAGACGCAGCAGGCGATTGCGCCATCGTCGCCCCAGGCGCCTCGCATGAGCGAGTCGCTTTCGAATTGCAGTGCGCTGGTATCTACGGCGACCCGGGAAGCGAATTTCCGAAAGTTTTCCGGCAACCGCGGCGAATACCAGATTGTGAGATTCGGTTCCGGTGCTGGACCAAGATTGTAGAGCGTCTGCAGAAAACGGAAGCTGGTCTTGGTCACCAAGGATCGACCGTCATCACCCATACCGCCGATGGACTCTGTGACCCACGTGGGATCTCCAGCAAACAATTCGTCATACTCTGGCGTCCGCAGGAAACGGACGATTCGTAGCTTGATAACGAAATCATCGATGATTTCTTGTGCTTGAGATTCAGTAAGTGTGCCTTCTCTTAAATCACGCACGAAATAGATGTCAAGAAATGTTGAGGTACGGCCAAGCGACATCGCCGCGCCATTCTGTTCCTTGACGGCGGCAAGATAGGCGAAGTAAAGCCACTGTACGGCTTCTCTTGCCGTGCTCGCGGGTTCCGAAATGTCGTACCCGTAGCTTTTCGCCATCTCGAGCAGTTCATTCAGCGCCCTGATTTGTTCGCTCAACTCCTCACGGTCACGGATAACGTCATCCGTCGACATCGCGGATTCCAGTGCCGCCTTTTCAGCTTCTTTGTGTTTGACTAGCCGTTTCACGCCATAGAGTGGCACGCGCCGATAATCGCCGATGATTCTTCCCCGGCCATACGCATCGGGTAAGCCGGTGAGCACATGCGAGCTACGGCAAGCGCGAATATCGGCGGTATACGCATCAAACACGCCTTCATTGTGGGTCTTGCGATATTTGGTGAATGCTTCCACAACTTTCGGATCGGGTTCGAAGCTGTAGGCCTTCAGTGAATTCAAGACCATGCGCAGTCCGCCGTTGGGCATGATTGCGCGCTTAAGTGGCGCGTCTGTCTGAAGTCCGACAATTACTTCATTGTCTTTGTCTATGTAACCGGGTGAGTGCGCGGTGATCGAACTCGGAATGGGCGAAACGTCGAGTACGCCTTTCTTGCGTTCTTCAATAAACAGATCTTCCAACGTTTCCCAGATCCGTTTCGTGCGTTCGGTCGCCGGCGCGAGGAATTTTTCATCGCCGTCGTAAGGCTCGTAATTCTGCTGAATGAACCAGCGCACATTGACATCGCGCTGCCAGAGGCCGGGCTTGAATCCGCGCCAGGCTTCCGTCGACGCCGCCGGTGAAACTTTAGGTGTTGGAGTTGTCATGCTAGCTCCGAATCTTCAGTGGTTTTGTCATTCGATTTGAATCGCGTCAATGAATCCCTGTTCGCCGGTTCTGATATTGGCGGCGTTGGCTTCGTCGGTATCAATGTGCATGGCCAAAGCGAAACTCGGGTCCACGCGCACCAGCACGTCCCCGAAGACCAGTTCACGGTCGCCGTCAATGCGTACCCGGACAAATGATTTGTCGCGGACGCCGTAGCGCAGCGCATCTTCGGGTGTCATATGAATATGACGCAACGCGCAGATGACGCCCCGGTCCACCTTTACACTTGCGGTCGGACTTTCCAGCGTGCAGCCGGGCGTGTCCGCGATGTCACCACTCTCACGAATTGGTGGTTGTACGCCGAGCTTAAACTGTTCCGTCATCGCAATTTCAATCTGGGTGTACTTGCGCACCGGCCCAAGAACTCGAACGCGTTCGATGCGGCCCTTAGGGCCGACGATGGCGAGTTGTTCTTTGCAAGCATACTGGCCGGGCTGCGAGAGTTCCGACTGCTTGGTGAGTTGATGGCCCTTACCAAACAAAGCCTCGACGTGCTCCTGAGTGAGATGAATGTGATGTGCCGAAACCTCGACTAGAAAAGGCTGATGTTTCTGAGCCTTCAACACGCTCGTCACGTATTGACGGCTAACTGTGCGCATCGCCTCGCGGGCCATCATGCGTTCTTCATCCGTCGGAACGACCAGTGCAGCAACCCTAGAGTCGTTGGTTGTGATTCGGTAAACCTCATCAGGACCGTGTGGGCCTCGATTGCGCTGCTCATCCAGCACAATGCCCATGCAATCCAGTCCTTGAAGTGCCAGCGCGCGGACTTCCGCGCTGCCCTGGCCGATTCCGCCCGTAAAAATCACGGCGTCGAGTCCGCCCATCGAAGCCACGTAGGCTCCGATGTATTTCCGCACGCGGTAGCAATATGTCTTTAGCGCGAGCAACGCACGATGGTTTCCGATATCGGCAGCTTTGAGTATTTCGCGCATGTCGCTCGAAATGCCGGACAAGCCGAGTAAGCCGCTTTTCTTGTTCAACATTTCTTCGCTCTGAATCGCTGTTATCTTCTCCGAGCGTTCCAAAAACGCGAGTATGCCCGCGTCCACGTCTCCACAGCGGGTGCCCATGACGAGACCTTCGGCGGGAGTAAAACCCATCGTCGTATCCACTGAACGTCCATGATTCACGGCACAAAGCGACGACCCGTTACCCAAGTGGCAGCTCACAACGCGTAATTCGTTTGGCCTGCGCTCCAAGAACTGGGCTGCCCGTAGGTTTACGTAATGATGTGACGTGCCATGAAAGCCGTAGCGGCGCACGGCTTTCTGCTCGTAAAGCTCGTAGGGCAATCCGTAGAGGTAGGCATACGCTGGCATCGTATGATGAAACGCCGTGTCGAAGACCGCCACGTGTGGCACTGCCGGAAATAGCCGCCGCATTTCGCGAATCCCCGCAACATTCACTGGATTGTGCAAAGGCGCAAGTGGATTGAGTTCCTCGATCTGCTGGAGCACTTCGTCGGTGATGAGAGTCCCCTCACTAAACTTTTCGCCACCGTGGACGACGCGGTGCGCTACGACGCTGACTTCGCTCGCAGCGACGATAACACCCGTATCCTTGGCGGTGAGCTCGGCGATCATCGCTGTGAACGCTTCAGTAAAACCGCACTTAGGCAATTCCTTTTTCACCTCACCTTTGAGGCCAACGTGATTGAGCCTGGTGCCGTCAATTCCTATGCGCTCCACCTGGCCACGCGCTTGATGGGACTCGTCCTGGGTGTTGTAGAAAGTGTATTTAAGCGACGAGGAACCGCAGTTGATGACGAGAATCTTCTCCGGCCGCTCGCCTTTGAGCTTGAGGCCGTAAGGGTCTTCGCTCTTCTGCAACGCGGCCGCTGCGTTCGCCGGGTTGGCGAAAACGAGTTTCATCCGTTCTCGGATCGTCTGGGATATGTGCCGTACCGCTCGTGGTTCGGCGACGATGATCGACTGAAAGAGCGAAACCGGAATTTGCAGCACTTCGCAGGGCGTTACTGCAATAAAATCCGCGAGCAGCGGGTCGCCAGTCAGAAGTGCCATCTCGCCAAACGTTTCGCCTGCCTTCAGCTGTCCGAGCGTTTGCCGTCGGCCACCATCCGCCGGAATCGAAGCGAGCATCGTGCCACTCAGCACAACCCCAAAATGCGTGGCCTCCGCACCATGGTGCGCGACAGCCTCGTTGGCCTCAAACGAAGAGACCCGGGAGTTGTTTACTAGTTGGTGAAGGTGTTCGTCGGAAATATAATGAAAGACGCCTACCTCTTGTTTTAAGAAATCAGGTAAGTTCATAGAAATTCGCAGGACATTTTTACCTTAGACCATTTGTGATTGACGGCGACTGGCAAAACATACAGGTCGGCGGAGTTCTGGCAGGATAGGCAAGGGGTTGCGGAACTGACCAGCCCCTGCGGCGACGGCGGACAGCGCTTGGTGGCCTAAATAGCCCAACTAAGAGACTGAATACCGCTGATTTCCCCTGCAAACGACACCATACAAGGCATTTAGGATTTTGTATTCTCCGGCTGTTAACCGAATGCGTTTTATTCGTAGCGATTCTGGTCCTCATCTTGTAAGGAAGGGTCAGTACGTGCGGGACGTAAGAGAACGTAATGATTGAAATTGCCTGCGGTGTTGCAACGCCGTATAAACACTCGCTATTTGTGAAATTACCGTAAATCGAGTCCCCACGGGCCGACGCTTCGATAGCTCCGGCCGCTCCCATACGTCGCCGTACAGCACATTGTCAGTCAGCTCGGCCAGCTTGAGGGCAAAGTCGCCGATGGGTGATGGGACCTCGATTTATTGATCCAAAAGCAAGAGCGGGTTCCTATTTAAGCCTGAAGACCCAGCGGACTTGGCCACGACCATTGAACAGTACTTCACAGGTAATTTATTTGCCGCCCTGGACAAACGACTCCAGGAGATACGGGAATACGCGGCGGAACTCCATTCCTGGGACACGGTCGGCAAAATGACGTTGGGAGTCAATACAAATTTGCTTCGATTGCCGGTGCCTGCTCGGTAGCGCGAAGACGATCCCTGTTCATCTGCCCGGTAAGTCGTGCGGGACCGGTTGAGCTGGGACGGCTTCCCGGACATGTTCGGCCTAGTACCCGGCACATTAGCTCTCCGAGATGGAGTGGAGCTCGCCGGTACCGAATCCGTCGGTACCGGAAAATTTTGGATATGTAAGGGCCTCCCAAGTTTGGCCGTGGAGCCCTCATTTACCGACAGAAACCGGCTTCCCTTTGAAGAAAGCCTCAAATGCTGCACGCTGTGAAATTTCTGCGAAAACTCGGTTAGAAAACGCCTGCATATCAGCTGCAGAAGTACGCAGTCAAAATGATTTTTTGAGGTGGGACTATGTCCCACCTCGCCTCGCGTTAGCGAGGCGGCGTAGAACAAATTTCGTATGACTTCGATCCCATTCCACCTAAGCTGCTTAGAACCCTAGTCCCCGGCCCTATAAGGGCCGGGGACTAGCTAACTAAGCTTAACTAGCAGTTTTGCAAGTAAGGTCGGGCTTCGCCCGAAAAGTGGCGCAAAATGCGCGCCACTTTTCCTTTATTTTAAATCAACGAATATGAGCTTTTGTTGTGGCCGATTCTATGAACGCGCCAATGCTTCCCAGCTCCATCTTTTAACAGCTTGATGGCTTGGTCCCGGGAGAGCCCTTCCTGCATGGCAGCACTGGCAAGGGCCTCTTGGCCTGAATTCGGGTCTTGTCGTATCAATTTACGCAGTATCTCTATGTTCCTAAGCTTGGCTTGCTCGATAGGGTCCTGAACAGGGACAAGGCCGGCGATGTGCCAATCGCCTTTTTGATCTTGCTCGCTCTGCACTTCGAAGGCGAAGCTGCCCTCGCCTTCTGGCGCATATCGTTTCAGCCACGATTCGACGCGGATGATCTTGTTGTTTGGTCTAGTTTTATTCGGGAAAATCGTCAGATTATGGATTGAGTCGGCCTTGGCTTCCTTATCCTGCCCACCATAGATGGTATTTTTGTCATATTTGCGGCTGTGGTCGAGCACTGTCACTGTTGCTCCGAGATCAGCAAGTTTTCGAAGCTGCAGGTAGATCGGTGCAGTGTGCCCGGTGAACTCGCCGCCTTGTCCCGGTGGTAGCAAGCTAGCCCAGCTATCAAAGATGATCCACGGTCCGTGTCCCTTCTCCAACACGCAATCCCTTATCATTTCTTCCAGGAATGGATCCTCTGGCCTGGGGGTCGGTTGGGTTCCGAACCTATTCCAAACTTTGAGGTCGTTGCTACGCGACAGGTCCAGTCTCAAGTCATCGTTCCTAGCTTTGATAACAGTAGGGGGATTCTCATAGTCCAAATACAAAACCCTCCTCTGACGAGTCTTAAACCCGAGGAATTCTTCTCCATTGGCAACGGAATTGGCGGCAACGAGCATAAATGTACTTTTGAATGACCCTCGTTCGCCGAATACCAGCTGAATACTTCTCTCGGCGAGGAAGGAATTAATCAACCATTTGGGCTTCGGAGCGAAATGTGGATCAAAGCTCGGCAGATTGCTCCAAAGCTGATGACTTTCTCTCGGGAATCGCTCGATCTTTGTGTAGTCCTCGGGATTTTCCAGCACGTCTTTTAGCCAGATTCTATCCGCGTCACTAGCAGGGTGGCAAAGTCCGCTAGCTAGACATTCGATCCACGATGTGGTCTTGGGCTTCTTCCTTCGTGAGAGCCGCTTCCAATGTCGAGTGCCACGATAAACTGAAAATACATAGTGGTCCCGCGTACTGTAATCCTCGAACTTGATATCGGGGATTGGGCCTAGCTCATATCCGTATTCTGAATCTGTAGTTCTATGGCTGTGCATTGACTTTTTCTCCTTAGCGCTGGGGGCCCGCTGCGGGTCCAATTGACGAGCGACATCGCAGGCGCGACAGGCTGAAATTCCAACAGTTCGGCCCGCTTTAGCGACCATCTTTGGCCGTTTGCCCGCAATCTCTGTCAGTAGCTTGCTCACACTAGTAGGCATCATAAGGAGCGCTCAGCGAACGCAGATATCTGGGACAATAAATCCTCCGTGGTCTTGGCCATGTTCGACCTTCGCTCAGGGACCACTAATCAGTAAGGAGGATATTAAACATGCCAGATAGAGACGGTTCTGGAGCCAATACTGTCAATAGTGCGGTGGACTGGTACGCTGAACTGGGCCTTGTTCAACGCTTCCCGAGACCTCCAGAAAAAGAGATCTCGGCCCTGATGAGGGAAATCGAGGAGCCAAAGATTTTTCTTCGAGATAAGGGCAACAACGTCGAAATCGTAGTTAGTTTCCCGTTGCGTTCACAAGTCTTCCCACCACAAATGAAAGAGCAAATGGCGAAGTTTGGCTTGACACTTTCGGAAGCCTTCGATGCTGTCCTTTGGAAGAAGCTTGAAACGAATACGGCGTGGGTAGAACTAGCTGGAACAGAAATTGAAGCTTATCGTCAGACTTGGATGCAACTCTATAGGCTAGCCTACCTGGGGCATTATCACCCGTCAGCGAATCAATGGCTAAAGACAATTGAACAAAAGATGACCCTAGACCGAAGAGTGGGCCGCCGGGGAAGGAGGCCGCAAACGCAAGCTGAAGCGGTTAGTCTGCGGAATCGGTACAACACACTGCTCACCAAATGCCGGTTAATACACTCCGCTGCTACAAATACCGTTGAATCGCTTGGGAACTCGGTCGACAGCTACGCTTCAGTCCATATCAGGAAGGCCATATGGGACCAAGTCAGGCGGCACATCCACGGAATGCCTGGGGACGGCTACATCTTCAGTGGAGAAGCGTTTACGAATATTCCATATCGTCATGGCACTTCAAAGCTACACGACCCAAAATCCTGGAAACCTCATCAGCTGGCTATCTCTCTACTCTCATTCGAGCGCGTACAAGCTTACCAGACGATAGAAAAGAAAATCTTGCCGACAAAAAGCAAGAGCCCCACCCGCAATTAATCCCCTCATTTCTCGCGTTCCAAATTCCAATCTAAATTCTTAACCTACTGGCGTTAACGAGGGAGAAGTGGCGCCACAGTTTAACCAGCGCGAGCATAAGTGCGGTCCGCTGACACAAGCGGGAGACATATCCTCTTTGCCGGCGAAGACCTTCGAAGAGCGCCACTACACCGTCGCCGAAATCTACCCACGCAACGAACAACCTGCGAATCCAAGCTCAGGATTTGTGCGCCCCGTGGACGAAAAGCAAAGCTTGTGCGCCAAGCACGCTCCTAATACCCTTAAGCCTGCGACCACGACAAGACGAAGGCGAGGCCCTTCATTGTCGCGGAGAAGTGGACAGGCAGGAGCAGTGTTCCAACGCGTTAAACCTTGGAATTCGCAGGCACCCACTTACGGAAAGTTTTGGGTGGATGTGCCGGGCGGATACCGCAAACAAAAGACGGTTTCACTGGGACCGTGCGCTACACGCACGATTGCACGCCAGCGACTCCGTCTCCACCTAGAGCAGTCGGGCGTGAATAGCAAGCAGACCTTCTGCGAAAACACTACCCCGGCTACCACCTTCAAACAACAATCGGAGCGGTGGCTTGATTATCTCGCCACCCGCACTCGTAAACCCGTCAAACCCGCCACCATTGCAGGTTGGGAACAAGCTCTAAAAGCATGGCTTCTGCCCAACATAGGCGAGAAGCCGCTTGCCGACGTTACCAATAAAGTCCTTCGGGAACTCGTCGCTAAGATGAATGCAGCCAAACTCTCACCAAAAACAATCGTCAACTACACACAAGTCGTGAAGCTGGTTGTCGCCTCAGCCGTAAACGAGAACGGTGATCAAATTCATCCTCGGGTGTGGAACAATGATTTCGCCGGAGTGCCAATCGTAGATAAGACAAAGCAGCGCAGACCAACCATGACGCAAACGGAGCTTGAGGAAATTCTCACAAGCGTCAAAGACCGTTACCGAATCCTCTTTGCTTTGCTCGCCGGAACCGGCCTTCGCATCGGCGAAGCACTTGGCCTAAAGACCACCGACTTTGGACCCGACTGTCGCGTCCTCCACGTTGACCGCAGCGTGTGGCGTGGACAGGATCAGGCTCCAAAAACATCGAGCGCAATTCGCGCCATAGACCTTCCTCAACCACTAGCTTGGATGGTCCGCGAATTCATCTTCAACAAACATGGCTATCTCTTCGCGACGGCGAACGGGACGCCGCTTCAACAGCGCAACGTTCTACGGGTCTTGCACGCCACTGGTAAGCGGGTGGGGTTGCACGCCTTTCGTCGCTTCCGTGCTGCGGTTCTTCGCAAGGCGCAAGTGCCAGAAGACATCATTGGGTTGTGGCTCGGTCACGCGCAAAACTTGACGGATAGGTACGCCGCGCAGTTGCGAGAAGACGTGGCGTTTCGGTCCGAATGGTGCAAACGCGCGGGCTTGGGCTTTTCAGTAGTTACACTGGTTACACAAAACGTTGTGAAATTCGAAGGAAGGAAGGTTGCGTAAACGTGTTGAGGGCAAAGGGTTTTGAAGTGGTCGGGCACCCTGTCACACTTTTGAACCGCTACTCCAAAGGGCTGTCAGACTACGTGCCTGCCTGAAGAACGTTGAACGTTAGTTTACTGACTAGGGTTGGACGGGGCAGACTCCTCTCAAGGCTTTCCATGCGACCACGTTGGCACCAAGATGCCACTCCTCAGGGTGGTCTTTCGCATACTTCGTGATTATGGCCGCCACTTGGGTGTTGGTCATCCCATTCACACAGGTTTGCATGGTCCTGAAGTATTTGCTCTTGCTTGGGGCATCGAAAAGTGGGGCCAGAAGTATCCCATCCATCAGACCAGCAGCATAGATTGCCCGCTCAGCCTCTCCGAATCCAAGGTACTTCTCAGTCTTCATAAAACCTTGGTACACAATAACTTCGTCTTCGGATTTTTGGGGAACTGCCATGTTAAGGGGCACGAATAGTGTCAGCACTGAAAAGACCATCAATCCTCTGTGTTTCATGGCTCAAACCTGTCAGAAGAAGGCATTGGCTGGGTTCTCCTTACATCAGTTCTTCACACGGCTCTGCATACCAATCTTGCGCTCCGGCCTCCAAGATATACCCAATCGGGTAGAGCGCGTGCCTGTAAGCATAAATATCAGCGATAGTAACTTCTATTTTTGCGCGCAGGGGTCTGCCCTTCAAGGGCGTTTGGTCTTGGGTCAATGCGAACCAACCTAGAACACCCTGACCGGGGTTCAGATTCCAAGGGTACCGCCCATCATAATGACCAACAGTTTTTGGTTGTAGGTGCTTCCCCCTTCCCTTCGCCACCGTAATTCGGACAAATGCTCTCACCGGATGAGTTTTTCCCTTGTGGAAGATTTGGAACCCCACGGCGGGCAACTGTCTCTCTGGATTCTGCTGACTCAGCCTAAAGTCAATGGGGGGAACTAGAACGCTGGTTTGCTCATCGTATATTTGGTTTCTTCTCTTCTTGAGTTCATCCACACCGTACTTCTTCCCACGCGGGTGCTCATCAACGTAGTGACCTATCGCACAGTGGCAATCAAAGCAGACGGGGATTGCATTGTCCAACGTTCCCGGCCCTGCCCTGTCTATGTGGGCTAGCTCAATTCCCACGCCACAGGTTTTTCCACACAAGCAACACACCCTTCGGCACCAGAGAAGGGCTTTGACAGCATCTTGTGGCGCGAAATCATTCTTACGAGAACTCATTGGGCAGGATTCTAGTTCGGAGTTTCTCAAATAGCAAAAGAAAGCAGCCGCGTCAGCAAGCTCTGCTTCTGCGTTTCAGGTCGCGGCGAGTGATACACGCCACAGCACCACACACGCACGGGTGCCTTCGGGTTCTGCACCAGAACGGTGCAGGTAGTTCCACACTTGCAGGTGAACGTGTAGCTGGGCACCGTCTGGGGCGTCACCCGCTGCACTCTGCCGTTCACCATCTGCATACCGTCACCAAGCGTGACTTCGCTCTTAGTCCACATACGTCACCTCTTTCAGAGGCACGGTCTGCGCTTCGCTGAACAGGTGCAGCGTGTTACCGCGTGCCGTGGTGATGATTCTGGCCGCGTCTTCATTCCGAACAACAACGCGCCGTCTGAACCGTTCCACCCACTGCCGTCTGGTGAATCGAGTGCGCTGCTGCATCAGTTTCTCTTCGTGCTCTTGCTTCAGGTGCTCAATCTCCCACGGTGCTAACTCTTCTTTTCTCATTTCTCAGTTCCTTCAATGATATTCAACCGGGCAAACTGCCCGTTGTACTTCAACTGCGCTTCGTTCACGGCCAACGCTGCTGCGTGTTCCGTTTCGTAGTAGCCAAGAATCTTCTTGGTGCCCAACACGCTCATGGCTGCACGCCACTGCTTCCGTCTATCGTTCCAACAGACGCCAACGTATCGGCTGGTGAAGTTCTTCTTGGGTTGTTTTCTTGGTGTGATGATTAACATGCGTACTCTTTCGGGCAAAAAGGGGGACGGCAGGAAGCGTGAACCCCCTGCCGTCCCTTGTCTCAATTTGGGTTGTCTTAGCTGTGCAGCTTTAGTGCAACGCAAGCGTTGGAATCAACCAGCTTGACGCCAAGACGGTGAACAACCCCGTACAGCGTCTGGAAGTACTCAGCGAACCTTTCAACAGACTTGATGAGTGCGGGCTGCACGTCTTCCACTATTGCCAGACGCGCAACAGAGCCACACACAAGAGCAACGTCACCCGCTGCTGCCGTCATGTCTGCGTTCACAACGTAAGGCAGACCCAGCAACATGCCGTTCTGAAGTTCTGGGTAGAGTCTGCGCTGATTGCCGTCAACCTGTTTCATCAGGCGAATCTTCAGAGCCTGAGAACCCATGAAGACGGGCTTGCTGTCTGCCTCAAGATAGGCTTGATTCAGTGCGCCCAACATGTCAGTCAGTTCTGCCAACGTGGGCACGCTGGTGCTGGCTGCCGTTGCTTCAACGCTAATCTGCGCAAGCAGACCAACGGTGCCGTCAGAAGTGGCATAGGTATTGAACGCCCGGCCAACACGCTTGCCCAGCAGCGTCTGCAAGAATCCATCAACGTCAAACGAACCGTTCTGCACGTCTTGCTTCAACTGATTGCTCAGCAGCGTTGCGCTTGCAAACGTCACCGGGTTCGCAGTGGGTGCGTTGAACGTGGGGTTGGCGTTCGGCAATGCACTGTTCTCGCTGATGATGCTGGCAACGTTCGCAGAGTCATCATCAAAGAACGAAATGTAGGGCTTGCCCGTCAGCGTGTTCTTCACCGTGAGGCCAGCCGTCAACCAACCGCTTGCGCTCACAAGCTTGCTGGTGTACTCGCGCCGCCACTGGGAAGGAATGTTGTAGCTGCCGGGTGCCGCGCCTTCGCTCAAACTTGCGTAGGTGCGCTTCTCCTGCCCACGGTAGTTCACGAACTGGGAGAACTCCAACGCTTCACGCAGTTCTTTGCTGGTGTTGTCCGTGCACAGTTCAGCCGCGTTGCCGTTGCTGCTGCGTGCTGCTGCCGTCTCATCAACTTCTAGTGCATCAGCAAGGCGAAGCAGGCTGTTGACCATCGCTTCATTCTGCTTGCTGAATGGCGTCTGCTTCAGTAATGCTTCTGCACGCGCCAGTACTTCTTTTCTTTGACTCATCGCTCTTTCACTCGCTTATGTTTTGGATTCCCGCGTCACTTCAACCCAGCGGGTTCAGGGTCACTGCAAACTTGGTTACTTGCGCTTGGCCAGTTCCAGACGCGAACGCAACGCTGCAAGCGTGCGTTCATCAACGCCAACAACAGAGGCAGGCTTGCGCACAGGCGCACCATCAGGGAACAACGCACGTGCGCTGATGCTGCTGGAATCGTATGCGGGTGTGGTGACGGGTGAGCATTCAAAGATTCGCGCACGCTTCACGTTTCTGCGTTCGTACTTCTGGCCGCGTTCATCCGTGGCAACGTCCCACGCATCTTGGTCAACGAACATGCCGAAGCTCATCTTGTTCACATCTGCACGCTTGATGCTCTGGTAGACGTTCTGACCCAGTGGGCTGTTCGGCAGTTCGCAACGCATCGCGAGGCCGATGCTGTCAGAACTTAATTGCAGCGTTCCCGCTGAAACCCTGCCCAATATCTGACTGTTGTCATGGTTCCATGCGCAGTAGATTTCTGGGTCATCAAGGCTTTCATCAAAGCAGCCGGGCACCAGCACTTCACGGAACCCACCAAGGTCTTTGCTCAGGGAGTTATAGACGGCTGGCCGTCCCTGAATCACCATCTTGCCGTCACCGCTTGCACGCAGTTCTATGCCTGCAAAGCGTACTTCACGCTTCTCACTCATACAGACTCACTTTTCTTTTTAGGATTGAACTACCGTACTGCAAACTCTTTCACAGGCCGCACGCCAAGACGGTCACGCAGTGCCTGAAGCTCTGCCGCCGTCATTGCGTTCAGAATCGGTGCCGCGTAGGTGTAGCCAGCGTGAACGCTTGGCAACTGGTGAGGCCGATGTTTCGCTGCACGCTTCATGCTGCGTTCTCGCACAACAGGGTCTTCGCAGACTCGCTGCCACACACCCCAGCAGTCTGTTGCCGTGGCTCTGGGTGACACCAACCTGTGCTTCATCAGCAGAACGCTGTACGAAGGTGTTTGCTGCTTTCTCATCGGGGTGCATTCCTATTGAAATGTTTCTGCCAGTACTCATCTTGCTGCCGCCAGAACTCAGCGTCAGCTTCGTCAACCGTTGGCCACTTGCCGCCGTTCTTGCGCTGCATCTCTTCTGCAATCTGGGCCAGCGTCATCAGTTCAAGTTCGGTGTCAGTGGCGTCTTCATATCGCAGCATGATTTCAAAACTCTTCTTGAAATCACCTTCACCAAACACGTAGTCAGGTGGTAGCAGTTCTCTGATGCTCACGATACTTTTCCCGCGTCCTTCAGCAAGTCCCAAGCTGACTTGGGTTGCTGCACCAGCTTCACTTCTTCCTGCAACTGCGCAATCTGCCGCTTCAACACGCCAATGGTTCTCAGGGCTTCGCGTTGTACTTTCACCATCGGTGACACGCGCTGAACTTTTGTGTGCTTCCCGTTGCTGTCAGTGATGACAGTGGTGACCATCAGACCGGTCTTTTTCAGTTCCGCCGTTGCGCTTCTCAGGTTCGCTTTCATGATTTCCAAGGCTTCATTGGCGTCAGACAATTCCTGCACCGGGTCAGCGGCCATCAGTTTTGATTTCTTCTTCTTCATCGGCCTTTTCCCTTCGTTTCTTGGGGGTATAAGAGTTATTCACGGGCACCGTACACAGAAAAGAAGCTTGCGCGTCGGTCTGGGCGAACACACTGACAGAAAATGAGATACCCCCTACCCCTTTTTCAGTGAGTGGTTAGACTTGCTTGCCCATCATCCACAACGTCAGCCGCGCTTCTTGCTTTGCTGCTCTGGCAATGCCTTGGTCAAGCTCACGCAGCTTGCGTCTCAGCTTCGCCTTCTTGCGCTTCATCACGCTGGGCTTCACCAACATTTTGAAGTACTTCAGGTGGCTGCCGTCTGTGAGTCTGATGCAGCGAACTCCAACGCAGTGAAGCTCTGGGTCACTGCTGCGGGTCTGCATCCAACCTTCACTGGCGTCAGGCAGTGGCAGGCCGTCAACTGGTATCGGGTCTTCGTTGGTCTGCTCATTCTGCCGCTTCACTTCAATCAAGTTCAGTTCACCTTTGGAGTAGAACAGCTTCGCTGTTGAGGGTGCTGGCCGTCTGGCGGCTGGCACCTTGTGCTTTGCTGGTGCTGGCAGGCTGATGAATGCGAACAGCCCCAGCTTCCTCAGCTTGTACATTCGTTTCGTCTTCTTCACTCTCTCACTCACTCTCAGGATATGGTGGGGCAGGGTTCAAAGAGAGGATTAGGCTCTGAATCCCCTGCCCAGCCCAGTGTTGCCTTAGCAGGAGTGCGTTGACGCACAAAGAGAAAAAGGCCACTGGGGAAATCGAAGGCCGGGGAGAGGCACCACCCACGCACCCGGCCATGCACAGTGGTGGAAACTGGTGACTGATGAGATGACCAGCCAAGCAACGCTTGGAACCACGATGCAAACTTAGGGGTGTGTGGCTGCTAGTGGTTCGGACACTGGAACAGCCACACAGAGACGTGCCCGTTTGCGGTCAGGTGCGTAGCGGTGTCGCTTCGCGTCTCAAGCTCTTGGAAATGTTTTGGGATTCGTTTCAACCCGTGGGTACGGGGTGCCGAACTCTCTACCCGTGGGCCGCAAAGCCCTTCAGGTTCTGCACAACTGTGCGCACGCGGGGTGGAACTTTCCCGCCGCGCTCTTGAACTTCACAAGAAGTTCATAACACATGGGCATATCTATACACAATTCCGCTGTTTATGCGGCTGGGAACGCTCTTTTCCGTAACGTTCCTAAAGCATGTACTTTCTACCTACCCTTCTTCAGCTTGTTTGCCCGGTACTTGAACATGTTCCAGAACGCACGCTTGCGCTCGTGTCGGGCCAGCCGCTGCCGCTTGCGCCACTGCTTCTGCCTCTTCTTGTTGCTGAGTCTGTGGCCGCAATCTTTGAACCTGCCATTAAGCAGACCACCAACAGACTTTTCGCAGTGCTTCCCGCACGCGCACAGGCAGTGATACCGCATTAGTCCGTGCGTGGTGTTGTTTGAAAGCTTCCACACAAGCAGCAGGTCAAACTCAAGACCCACCAGCTTGTCCGTGTGAGTCAGGGGCTTGTTCAGTGTTCGCTTCGCTTTGTCCAACGCATCGGCGTCAATCCGCTCCCACTCTTGCGGTGTGATGCTGGGCTGCTTCAGCGTCATCAGCACCGGGTTCTCAAGGTGGAACGCTGCTGCTGCTCTTTTCCACCCGGCGTTCATTGCTTCACGGGTCATGTGGTTCGGGTTCGAGTGCTGCTTCTTGCGCTTGCGCGATTTCACAACCTTGCGTATGTAGGGTCGCTGCACCCGCGTGCCTTCGTCAATGTGATAGAGCACATCAGCAAGACGGTGCTCGTAAAGTGGTCGCTTGCTCATCAGGCTGCCTTCTCCAACTGAACGCCCCGGCCAGTCACCGCGTCATACAAAGCCCACCTGCCACCCATGAACACAACGTTGACGCGGTGAGAGACAGTGCCCACCAACAACGGGCAGTCATCACGTTCAACAAACGCACTCCGGTCTGACAGCAACCGCTTGAACTCTTCCACCGTTCGTGCGGTCTTCCCCTGCAAGCTGAAGAAGGTTTTCTCTGGTGGTGCGGTCACGGTGGTGTTCTTCAGCGTCTCTATTGCAGCCGCTTCCAGTTCTTCCTGTGACTTGGCCGGGGCCGCTGGCTTCGCGGGTTCTGCCGTCTTAATTCCACCTGTTCTGTACTCAGCAACCAAGCTCTTGAACACTTTCTTCAGTGCGTGTGGGCCGCGCTTCGCCTTCTTGACGTGCTTGGGGTGACTCAGCGCGAAGTTGACCACGTTGCGCAACAGTTCAGCGTCACCAGAGCAGTGCTCATCCAAGAAACGCTGCAACGTTGCCGCGAAACCTTGATGCTTCCCGCGTGTCATGCGCGTCTTCTTCCCAGCACTGCCTGCAATGGCCATGTGGTACTTGGTGGCAAGACTGCGCATGGCGTCAGAGACGTGCAGGGCTTTCAGTTCCTGAGCCACTGGCAGGTTGGCAACAATGACCATGTACCTGTTGCAGTTCTGCCGTCCCTTGCCTGATTCCATCTGCACCCAGCCAACACCACCAGTCACACACAGAAGCTTGAACGCACGTCTAACCGTTCGCTCTGACGTGCCCACCGCTGCCGCTATGGTTTCAGGGTCAACGCGCACCCAGTGTTCATCTGCGTTGCGCTGCAACAGGTAGAACACAACACTGATGTGGATGTCTTTAACTCCTTCGGGCCGCGTCTCTGGGTTATGCAGGCCGCGCACCGTCTCTCTGAATTGCTTATCGTTCATCACTCACTCTCTTTCGTATCCTTCCGTGCGCACAGTTGTGCAGCTTAAAATCGGTCAATTTGGCCCGGCCACGTTGGCCGACTAGCTTATAAAGCGTAGTAACGCAAAGTGGGGCCAAAAATCCCAAACTCTCCTTGCTGACAAACCATGATGCAGAAACAAACAGACACGCAGAGCGTGTCCAAGTGTGTTCCGCGAAAAGCGGTCAATTTGACCCACTTTAAGCCGCACACTGTGCAGACCTCCAGACACACCATTGCGCAGACTTCTACGCAAGCGTGCGTGGTTCTCTCTAGTTGTTCAGGGATTGCAGAACCGTCCCTGTGGACGGTGTTGCGAAGTGCGTGTGTGCCGCACCCTCTGCCGGGTCTTCGATATATATTGTGACTGAGCCGATTGCTTCCTGACCATAGAACGGCAGTACCGGTGGTGTAGTACTTCCATCGTGGTATCCTGCCGCCATGCCAGCCGCCGTCATCTTTTGCCGGGTCAGCACCGCGAAGCAGGCCGAACGCAACGAAGCCAACCTGCCCACGCAGCAGAAGCGTTGTGATGACTTCTGCCGCGCTCAGAAGCTTCCCGTGTTGCGTGTCTTCCTTGCAGAAGGAGAATCTGCGTGGGAAACCACCCGGCCAGTCTTTGAAGAGTCTCTTGACTTCGTGCAGCAGCACAAAGGCCGCGTCACTCACTACGTGGTGCAGGATGTCAGCCGCTTCAGCCGCAACATCCAGACTCAGGCCGTGGCTCTGGGCCGATTGAAGAAGCTGGGCGTCATGCTGGTGAGCGTTGACGAACCCAGTATTGATGACACGCCTGTGGGTCAACTGATGTCCACCATTCTTGGTGGCGTGTCAGAGTATCAATCGCACGCGCTCTCTTCCCGCGTCAGGTATCGGTTCCAAGTTGGCCGTGAAGCTGGCCGCTGGCTGCACATGGCACCGCTGGGATACCTGAACCATAACAAGACGCTGATTCATGACCCAGAGTCTGCACCGCTGGTGCGCCAGTGCTTTGAACTGGTGGCCGAAGGCAAGTACACATCAGACTACGTGCGCAAGGTCATGACTGCTGCCGGGCTGCGAACACGCAAAGGCCGCAAGCTCACCCGGTCTACGTTCTCAATGATGCTCAAGAACCCCACGTATTGCGGCATCATCAGACACGATGGCAAAGAGTACGCTGGTGCGTTCGTGCCGCTGGTCAGCGCAGAACTCTGGCAACAGGTGCAGCGCACCCTTGCTGGGAAGAAGAAGGCCGTGCCGCGCATCGCAACATCAGAGCAATGGCCGCTGCGTGGCTTCGTCAAGTGCGCAAGCTGTGGTCAGAATCTGACATCAGGCTCACCGCGTGGCCGTGGTGGGAAGCAGTACCCGCGTTACTGGTGTTTCAATCCTGACTGCACGAACCCGGTCAGCGTGTCCAAGCAGCAGATTGAGGCTGACTGGCTGGAACTGCTCAGACTCACCGAACCCACCGCTGATGCGCTGGTCAACATTCTGCCCAAGATGGCCAAGGCACGATGGAAGCACAGACAGCAGAGACTGACTGAGCAAGACAGAGTGCTGACCACCAAGCTTGAAGACCAGCGAAGTCTGAACCTGAAGCTGACAGAAGCTCAACTGCGTGGTGGACTGAGCAAGGCTGACGCTGACCAGATGCGTGAGCACATCAACAAGAGCCTTGCAGAGATTGAAGACATACGCGCTACGCTGGCTTCAGAAGCAACCACGATGGAAAAGCTGATTGAAGATACACAGCAGCAGTTCCTTGACCTACAGGCAACGTGGTTGAAGGCCGGGCTGTGTGAAAAGCAAGAACTTCAGGCCACCCTGTTTCAAACTGGGCTTGTCTACAGCGAAAAACAGCGTTTCATGGTTTTGAACCAGAACCAAGAGCTTGCAGAGATGGTTTTTGCTGGGCTTTTGGCAGTTCTTCCCGGTGATGACTTGATTGAAGTTCAAAGTGGTCGGGGCGATTGGATTTGAACCAACGACCTCCTGGTCCCGAACCAGGCGCGCTAGCCAGGCTGCGCTACGCCCCGACAATCCACGTGGGGAGAGAAATGGCCTCTCCCCACGCGGGATTTAAGAATAGCATAGGAATCGAACATGGGGCTACCGCGGCGTTCCGTTTCCGGTTGGCAACGGTTAGGATACCAGGTATCGCCAGTCGACAACTGTCCAGAGGAATTTCGCCGGAAAGCATAACTCTCCGACGGGCAAATCTTCGCCCACGGCGCGGATCAGAAGCTGTAGCGCAGCATGAACTCCAGAACGCGCGGCCCATTCAGCGTGTGGGTGAATTTGCCGAAGCTGCCGGAAACGTCAATTTCCGGCACCGCGCTGAAGACGTCGAAGCGCACGGAGTTGGTCACGTTGAACGCCTCGGCCGAAAAGTCCAGATGCTGGCGCTCGGTGATTGCAAAGGTCTTGCGCACTGCCGTGTCCACGGTGAAGTAACCCGGACCTCGCAGAATGTTGCGGCTGCCGACCTGCCCCGGATAGGGATAGTCAAAGGTGGCTAGCGCGGCCTGTGGATTCTGAAATACGTTCATGTCGCCGCCGGAGTCGGTGTAGGCGCCGGTCCGGGGTTTCGGGCCAACCAAGTTGGCGAGGCCGTTCAAGTCCCAGTTGGTGGGAAACGCGTAACCGTTCTGCACGCCAAACGGCAGGCCGGTTGTCCACTTCCACAATCCGGACCAGCTCCAGCCGCCCAGGATCAGGTCGGTCGCCTTGTTCCAGTTCGAGCCCCAACGCCGCGAGCGACCAAACGGCAATTCGTAGATCCAGTTCGCGTTGATTTGGTGGGTCATATCGAAATCGGACACGGACCGAAAGAGTCCCGGATTGAACGGATTGTATAGAGCGGTGATGCCGTAGAAGCTGCCTTGGAACGTGGACACGCGTTCGGCGGCCGAGCCCATGTCGATAGATTTGGAAAAGGTGTAGTTGAAATCGAAAGTGAGTCCCTGCGTGGCGCGCTTGCGAAGCATCACCTGCATGGCGTTGTAGTTGGCGCGGCCCGTTGTGGTCCAGGCATTCAGCGAGGCGTATTGCGACTGGTAGAAGGAGTACGCGCCGTTGATCGGGAAATAGTTCACGTCCGAGAGGTTGTTGTCCGGGATGCCTTCGGTGTCCCAAACCGAGAGCGGCGTGGTTTCGTTGGTATTCCCGCCGCAGAAGAGGTCGTAGGCCGCGACCACGGGATTCTGCACGCCATAGGTGATGGGGTTGCCCGCGCCGTTGATGCCCGTGCAATAGCCAACCTGGTACGCGCCTCCCGCCTGCAAGGGCTGCATGATGTCGGTCCAATACTGCTGCACGTTCGCGGGCAGCGAGGAGGGGTTGAAGTCTTGCGTGGAGGTGCCACCGCGATAGACCTTCGCGAGCGCGGTCACCGCGTCGAAATAGCACAGGCCAGACTTCGGGTCGCACAGATTGATGGGCTGCGCCAAGTCTTTCTCCTGCAGCAAGCGCCGGCTGATGCGGCCGACGTAGGCGACCTCCAGCGTAAAGCCATCCTTCAATTCACGCGTGAAAGAAAGATCCAGAGCGTAGGAGTACGGCGTCTTCATTTTGTCGTCGAGGCTCCAGTAAATTCCAAAGGCGTCCGGCGGGGTCTGTGGAAAGCCCAGCGTCGCCGGCGGTGGATAGATCATGGATTGCAGGTTGGAGAGATCGTGGAGTCCCGTGTAGCGCGGGCCGTTGTCCAAATTCACGTAACCTGGCGGCTGCGTGGTGTCACTGACAAATCCGTACGATCCCTGCTGGTCGTATGTATCCACAGTACCCTGGCCGAAGTGGTCGTAGTAAATTCCCGCGCCCAACCGGATGGAGCTCTTGCCCGCGCCGCCGAAAATGTCGCCGAGCAGTCCGGAGGTGAATCCGGGCGAATACGCCAACGAAAAGCGCGGAGCGAGGTCCTTGTAGTCCCAGCCCCAGAAACCCGGCTTGCCGTTGGCCGGCCCGGAGAGAACCATGTCGAAGTCTGGAGAGTAGGAAATTCCCTGGGTCGCGTCCCGCATGCGTTGATAAAAGAAATTGTCGAGGCCCAGGCTCGGAGAAACCTGATTGCCTCCACGCTCATAGGGCGGTTGCAGAAGTGAATAGCGCAGGCCGTACATCATCGTCAGGTTGCTCTTGATGCGCCAGGAATCCTGCAGGTAAAACTCCATCTCGTTGTCCCGAAAGCTGCGCGGCACGAAGGCTCCGGGACTGTCGGGACTCGCAATGAGCTGCCCGGCTTTGTTCTGCACGTAAACAGTGTCGAGCTCGGTGACAACGCCGGCAAGCGCCATCATCGGAAAGTCGTAGGAGTTGCCGAAGCTAGGGTCCACGGCCGGGAAGTGGAACGCGGCAGGATCGAAGGATTGGCCGGTATTGGCAATGCCGGTGGGGATCAGGAAGGCAGCGTTCGTTAGCGCCGTGGTGAACGAATTGGCGTTGGAATTGCGATTGTTGGTCACCAGGCGGTAGTTTCCGCCGAACTCGATCGTGTGATTTCCCTTCGTCCAGTTGAAGTCGTCCGTGAAATTGTGCACCGGAACGATCCGGCTGGTGGTCCGGTTGTCGGCAACGGGCGTGTCTAGTCCGCGCAGCCTCGCGAAGTTTTCGGTGGAGGCCCCGTTCTGGCCGATGCCCTGGCGGACGAACCCATAGTGAAAGTTGTTTACCTTGGTCGGGCTGATCACCCATGCGTAGCCGGCGATGATGCCCTTCGAATTGTCGGTGGCCACGACGGAAGCGGGCTGACCAGGAAATTGCGGCGCACCGGAGTTGGTGCCGTCCTGATCGCCAGAGACGGTGGTAGGAACTGCGTTGTCATTCTGCAAACCCAGGCGAACGAAGAGGCGCTGACTGCCGCTTTGCGTGATGTTGTAATCGAATTTCGCCACGTAGGTGTCGAGCTTGCTGGGCGTCGGCGCGGAAAAGACGTAGCAGCGGTAGTTCAACGTGTCGCCGCAGTTGTCGCTGTTCGGCAGCGGATAGGTGTTCAGGGTTTGAACCACGTAAGGATCGACGCCCGGGCTGAGGCCCGCCGAAGGAGAACAAGTGCCGGTCCCCGTGCAGCGCGGGTCCATGGTGGTGATCTGCGACGGCCCCAAAGCGTTGAAGCCGGGCCCTGGAGTGTAGGTCGCGCCACTGTAACCGGTCGCGGTATTACCAGCGCCGCCCGGGCACACGGTCGTTGCCGGCGTGACCACGTTGCCGTTGGAGTCCAACACCGGCGCGCACGGATACTGGATCACTCCGTCGCGCAGCGCTGCGCTCGGCACCACGCGTGAAACTTCATAGCTCTCCCGCGTCCGCTGCCCTTCATACGCGACAAAGTAGAACAACCGGTCCTTCTTGATGGGCCCGCCGAAGCTGCCGCCAAACGTATTGCGAAGCAGCCGTGGGGGCACGTTGGGCTGCCCGTTGGTCAGTTCGCTGTGCTTATTGAAATAGTCGTTGGCGACCATGTTGGTCGGCCGGTGGTATTCGTACGCGGTGCCGTGAATCTGGTTCGTTCCGCTTTTGGTCACCAGCGCTACCTGCGCGCCGGAAGAGCGCCCGGAATCCGCACCCGAATTCGTGGTGGTCACGCGGAATTCTTCGATGGAATCCAGAGTCGTGCGCAACGCCCCGACGAACGCATTACCCTCCACCTGGTCGTTATTGTCTATGCCGTCGAGCGTCAGATTCGTCTGGTCGCTACGTGCTCCGTTGACCGCGCCGCCGCGGCTATCGCCGCTGGTATCCACTTTGCCGCGGTCGGCAACGGTTACCACGCCGGGCTGCAAGCTCAGAATACCCGCCGGGTCGCGGCCTTCAAACGGAAGGTTTCCCAACTGAGTCTTGTTGAAAGCGTTTCCAATCGTGGCGTCGGAAGTGTTGATCGTTTGCTGGGTCGCGGTGACTTCGACAGTGGTAACGCCGGTGGAAATCTGCAGGGTCACGTCGTTCGTAGTGGGGGTAGCGACCAGCAGAACCAGCCCGTTCTGCTTCAGTATGGCGAAGCCCGGCGCAGTCACGGTCAGCGTGTAGGTTGCGGGCCGCACCTCCTTGAACTGGTAGACGCCGCTCTTGTCGGTCTGAGTCGTCAGCGTGACGCCCATGTCCGCGTTGGTGATCGTCACGTCTGCCCCAGGAATGACAGCGCCTTTGGGGTCAGTAACCGTCCCGCGCAGGGAAGCTGAGGACCCTTGTGCAGAGCTTTGCGGAGGCTGCAGCAACACCAAGGCCAGGCTCGACAGGAACACAATCAGGTATGAAAAGAAAGACGTACGCCGGTACATGCGCCACTCCCTTGAGTCACACGGACTCGCGGTTCCGGCGAATGAAACAGATTACGGGGCCGGCTCGACCCGATATTTTCGAGCCCGCGCAAAAAACGACTACACCCCTAGGCCGAGGATGCGACGCATCTCGACCTACACTCACCGGCACCGTATAAGATGGAAAGGTATTTAGGCCAGAACCGGAGGGAAGTCAAGCAAAGTTCCACAAATGCAGGGCAGAAGCAAAACGAATTCACACACACCCAACAGGCACAGCCAGGGAGGACCTGGTCCCGGCTGCCGCAGGTTCCCGATTCTTGGGCGCCTCCTAAAACTCGTAACGCAGGGCAAACTGCATTACACGGGGGTTGGTCAGCAATCCTGTATACAAACCGAACGCGCCGCCCGCATCCAGATTGCCAGCGATGCTCTGGACATCAAAGCGATGCAGGTTGGGGACATTGAAGACGTCCCAACGAAATTGCAGGCTCTGGGATTCCGCCCAGGGCATGGTCCAGCGTTTCGCGAGGCCCAAATCGAGACCGGCAAAGCCTTGCCCACGGATCTGGTTGCGCCCGCCGCTTTCGCTGGCATAAGCATCCCGAAATGCCCCAATGCCAGTCGGCCCTTGCGGGTCCCTGAAAATGCTGACGGAGCCAGGAGACGTGCCCGCCGGATCTACCGTTGTTCCGGTCGAAACCGGGCCATTGAGCACCGCGCCGCCGCCCAACTGCCAGTTGGTCGCCCAAGTGTATCCGTTGTTGATTGTGAAGGGGAAACCGGAGGTCCACCTCACCAACCCGGTGAGCTCCCACCCGCCAATGAATGCGTCCACGACTTTGTTCGTGTCGCGACCGAAGCGCTGTCCCCTGCCAAATGGCAAGTCCCAGATCCAATTACCGTTGATCTGGTGCGTCAGATCAAAATCGGACACAGAGCGACGCGCATTCGGATCCCAGGAGTTGATAATCTGCCCGCCCAATCCACCCCAGGCGGTTACGCGTTCCGCGTCGGACATCAAGTCAATGGACTTTGAGAAGGTGTAGTTGACGTCGAACTGCAAGCCGTTGCTGATGCGCTTGTGCACGCTGGCTTGCAGGGCGTTGTAGCCGGCTGACCCCGTAGAACGCCACGCGTACAGCGATTTGAACTGGTTGTTGAAAAATGTGCTTGCCCCGGTCACCGGAGCGTAATAGTGGAGCGGATAGCCATCGCCGTCTGTGGCAACTCCCGCAATCCCCGCATTACCGGAGTAGTCCGAGCCGGCTTGATCCAGTTGCCAAAGCGCGGTGGTCTCGTTGAAGAGGTTGCAGTTGAACAGATCGTAGGCGGCCTGAAGAGGGCTGTTTGTTGAGCCTCCGCTGCATGCCAAGGAATATGAATCTCCGGGGGCCAGGGGCTGAATGATGTCCTGCCAATAAGCTGCCGTCGGTCCGACGCTCTGAGGAGTAATGTCCGCGGTAGCCGTGCCGGCGGCACCAAGTTCCGAAAAGCGCTTAGCCGCCTGGAAATAACTCACACCGCTCTTCGTATCCTTGAAATTCAGCGGCATGGCCAGGTCTTCCTGGACGAGCAAGCGATGGGAAAACCGGCCGACATAGGAAACATCAATGCTGAATCCGTGGGCGAATTCCCTGCCGATCGAGAAGTCCACGGTGTAGGAATAAGGAGTCTTAATGGTGTCGTCCAAACCCCAGTTGATCGCCAAACCCTGGGACTGGTCGGGCGGGGTATAGGGGAATCCTCCCGGAGGCGGAGGTGGAAAAAACGGATTTCCGTTCTGGTCGGTGGTGGGGATAGTGTTCAAATCCGTCACGCGCGGAGCCGTGGCAACGGAGGGAATATTGGAGTTCGAGAGCTGGGTGGAAAGCCCGAACGAACCGTACTGATCGAAGGTCGACAACAAGCCTGCGCCGACGCGGTCATAGACGATCCCGAAACCGCCGCGAATGGAGGTTTTATTCCCGGAGCCGAACAGATCGTGGAGGAGACCCGAGGAAGGATTCGGCGACCAGGCAAACGCGATGCGCGGACCGAGATCCTTGTAGTCCCAATTGTAGTAACCCTTCTTCCCGTTGGCCGGCCCAGCAAGATTGAAAGTAATTAAGGGATCCTCGTTCGACGGGATTCCGTTGAGCATGTCCTGGCCGCGCTGGTTGAACCACTGGCCAAGACTGATGGTTGGGGCAACTTGCGTGCCATCGGTTTCCCACGGGGGCGAGAACAAGGAGTAACGGAGGCCGAGTGTCAATGTGAAGTTCGGCTTCACTTTGTAGACGTCCTGGAAGTAGAACTCGTATTCGTCGGCGCCCCAGCGACGCTTCACCGGGGAGTTGACCGGAAGCGCATCGCCGTTCCTGTCGTAGTTATATGTGGCGTCGACCTCGCTTACGATGCCCATCAAGGCCATGAGCGGGAAGTCGAACGAGTTGTGGAATCCATCGTCGACGGTGGGCAAACCATGGTTCTCCGGGTTCAGAGGGCTGCCGGGTTTCCCCGCAATTCCCGCGGTGTCGAGGCCAGAGGCGTTCGTGTAGCCATCGCTGAAGCTGGTGAGAAAGCTCTCCCGCGGATTTCGGATAAACCGGATGTTGGTTCCGAACTGGAGAGTATGCTTCCCTTTGATCCACGACAAGTCGTCCGTGAAGTTGTTGACCGGCGTCTGGTAGTTGTAGCTGCGCGTGACTGCCAGTGAAGCGTTCGCGGGCGAACTGTCGTCGTTCAGCCCTCGGAAAAAGATAAATGGCTGCGCGTCGTTGTTTCCCAGAACGCCGATGCTTTGCCGTGTATAGCCATAGCGGAAGTTGTTGATCAGATTCGACCGAAGGGTGCCAGTATAGCCGATCGTGAATCCCTTACTGTAGTCCACGTTGGACTGCAGCGGCGTTTCGCCCAGGAAATACGGAGAGGTGCTGTGAGTGTCGTTGCGGAGCGCACCGCGCCAGAAAAGAGAGTGATTGCCGTTTGCCGTCAGCTTGTAGTCTACCCGGGCGATGTACCAGTTGTTGGTTGTCGGAATCGGGCCACGGAAACGGTATCCGACATAATTAAGCCCATCCCCCAAAGTCGGATCTGTCGGTTCAGGAAAACTTTTGAAATAGTTGAGCATCACCTGGTTCGGCCCAATGCCCAAGGGATCCCAGGCTGTCAATTGGCTTGGCAGCACGGCTTGGTCTCCTGAGGGAACGCTTAAGTTGGTACCCGGAATCGAGCCACCGGGGCACGCCGACGTATCCGCGCACCTGTAGAGCACGATCCC
>DATJWZ010000370.1:0-2654 GCA_035500795.1 Candidatus Eiseniibacteriota bacterium
CCCGCCCGCTCCCAGTTCGCCAACTGGCGAGCAGTGATGTGCAAAATTCTTATTAGGTCGGCTCGGCTATACACAGAACAAATACCGCAACGGCCGTGGGGTTAGCCACAAAAGCCGTTCGCGCTCATTATCTTCAACTTACGTGGCAAACGCAACTGTGAACAGTGTGAAACCCTGTGGAGAACCTGGTTTATTCACATGCAACGGAAATGGTGCAGGTGAGAGTCGTCGGTCGTTGCTCGTCGGCCCTCGGCCGTCTTGTTAAACAGCGACCGCTGCTTGATACTCCTCGTAGCTTCCCTTGAAGTCGGTGATCTTGTGATCGCTTTCGAAGCGCCAGATGCGCGTGGCGACTTCATCGATGAGATCGTGATCGTGGGTCACGAGAAGGACCGTTCCCTGATAGCGCTGCAGTGCGATGTTGAGCGCGTTGATTGATTCGAGGTCCAGGTGGTTCGTAGGCTCGTCGAGCACAAGGACATTCGGCTTCTGAAGCATGAGCTTGCAGAAGAGGAGACGGGCGGCTTCGCCACCGGAAAGAACGGTGGTCGATTTCGACGCTTCATCGCGGGCAAATAGCATCTGTCCGAGGATGCCGCGGAGTTCTTCGTTCACAGCAACTGGATCCCATTGATGCAGCCATTCGATAACGGTGGTTCCAGATTCGATCAGGCTGCGGTGATCCTGGGCGAAATAGCCGATGGATGCCTCGTGTCCCCAGACCACTTTGCCCGCGTCGACGAAGGAGCCTTCGTAACCGCTAGTTTTGCGAAGTTCAGATTCTGGTGTTGTCGGTGAATTCGCGAGCAGAGCATTCAAAAGAGTCGTCTTCCCTGCCCCGTTCCGCCCCATAAGCGCGATCTTCTCGCCACGCCCGATGCTGGCGGTGAAGTTGCGGAGGACGTGATTTTCTCCGTATGACTTGCCGAGATGCTCGATCTCGAGGATGTGCTTACCCGAAGGACGTTTCTGTTCGAACTTAATGAACGGCCGCTGAATGTTCGACTTGGCGAGTTCTGTCACCTGCAGACGTTCGACTTCCTTGCGGCGCGACTGCACCTGGCTGGAACGCGTTCCGGCGGCGAACCGGGCAATGAATTCATTCAACTGCGCAATCTTCTTTTCGCGCTGTACATTCTGGGATTCAATCTGGGAACGAACCTGCGTCTTCGCTACCACCATGTCGTCGTAGGTGCCGGTGTAGGTGATGATCGTCTCGTAATCGATATCTGCGATGTGGGTGCAAATGCTGTTCAGGAAGTGGCGGTCGTGGGAGATGGTGATTAGAACGCCGTCGTAAGAGTTTAGAAATCCCTGCAACCAATGAATCGAGTCCAAGTCGAGATGGTTTGTAGGCTCGTCGAGGAGCAGGGCTTGCGGATGCCCGAACAACGCCTGAGCCAGTAGCACGCGGACCTTTTGTCCGCCCTGGAGCTCACCCATTTTGCGGCTATGGAGTTCTTCGGGGATATCCAGCCCTTGGAGCAGGATGGCCGCATCGCTTTCAGCGGAGTATCCGTCTTCTTCGCCGACGATGCCTTCGAGCTCGCCGAGTTTCATGCCATCTTCGTCGGTCATGTCGTGTTTGGCATAGATGCCGTCGCGCTCCTGCATAGCGGCCCAGAGGCGCTTGTTGCCCATAATGACGGTGTCGATCACTGTGTAGGCATCAAAGGCAAACTGGTCCTGGCTCAATACGCCGAGCTTTCGCGGGCGAACGACCGTTCCCTTCTGCGGGTCCATTTCGCCGCTGAGGAGCTTCATGAATGTGGACTTGCCCGCGCCGTTGGGCCCAGTGAGGCCATAGCGCTTGCCTGGCGAAAAGGCGGTCGAGACTTCTTCAAACAGAATCTTGGCGCCGTAGCGCATGGACACATCACTGACTGAAAGCATGGTTGTGGCTTCTCTTCTTCGTTGTTCGTCTGAATTTCTTCAGGAATCGCGGGGAAATCCGCCTTAGACGGTGCCGCTAGATGTTACTAGGATATCACGAGGATATTGATGGATCATGCTTCCATAAGGATGCAAGTTACTCTCAGCCGGAATGGGACGCAAGGGCGTTGAAGCGTGAAAAAGCTTCAGCCCCTACAGTTTGACGTGCAGCGGCTGACGCGAGTGTGTTCCGGGAATGGGCATCGGGTATGGCTAAACGCCGACGTGAATGGTCATTTTGACGATCCTGCTGCCTGCACCAACTGGCTGATCGGATCTGCGACTTGGAGTAGCAATCCCGCCACGGGCTTCTTCGCCTGATCGATCACTGCTAACTGCTGGGTCTTCCACAGATCCGGCTCGGGTAGTCCCTTGTCGAGGTAATCCAATGCCTGGAGGCCAGCCGCGCCGAGCATTGCGAGATTCTGCGAAATCGGGATGTCCTCCTGCAGCAGCGATGATTGCTGCAGCAGCGGACGCAACTTACCATCGTTGTATCGCCAGAGCGTCAGCCAAGTACGGATCTGGGCCGCTGCAGCCTGGTCTTTGAAGCCGCTCTGGATATATTGATTCACAAGTACGCTGAACTGCCGCGCAGTATCGCTCTCCGGATAGGCCGCATCGATAAGACGAGTGAGCGGGGAATGAAAGTCGATCGGGCCGTTCTTCTCGTCCCAGCGGTTGTAGTCCTTCACCGGCTCGACGACATCGGCCAGCACACG
>DATJWZ010000371.1:0-7222 GCA_035500795.1 Candidatus Eiseniibacteriota bacterium
GCCGACCGCGCGAGCCAATCGCGTGTCCAGGCTTCCGATACGTACGTGAAATCGTTGTTCAACGGAGTGCCATTGCGATTTGCTAGCCAACGATGCGCCGGACCGTAGAACGCCGCATACTGGGGGTCGTTTACATCCGAATTAAATTCTCTTCCGACGCCTAAAAAGAAATTGTGCTCCACACGATGTGACGACGCACCCAGATGCAATCCCTCTGCGCGCACTGCCTTGGCTAAATCTCCCTGCAAGTCACGCTTCGGTCCCATCTTCGCGGCGGTCCAATCCGAGACGCCGCAGTCGTACATCGCAAATCCGTCATGATGCTCGAACACCGGCACAACGTACTTCGCGCCGGACTCCTTGAATAATCGAGCCCATGCCGCAGGATCAAACTTCTCCGCTTTGAATTTGGGAATGAAATCCTTGTACCCAAACTTGTCTTGTGGTCCATAGGTCGCGATGTGATGCTTGAATTCCGGCGATCCTTGCGTGTACATCATTCGCGGATACCACTCGCTGCCAAAAGCCGGAACCGAATACACACCCCAGTGAATGAAGATTCCGAACTTCGCATCCTTATACCATTCGGGAACGTCGAAGTGCTGCAACGACTCCCAATCCGGCCGGAAACCACCCTTCGCATTGACCTCGTCGACATGTTTCAGAATCGCAGTACGGGCAGCATCGTATTTAGAACTCGCGTTTTGCCAGATCTCGTCAATCTGATCGGGATTCAGGGACGCAGCGGGAGCGTTCGGATTCGCTTGAGCGCGCGCCAAAGAAAACAACAAATGCATCTCGAACATGAGAAGCACAAAAAGAAGATAACGGCGGACACACGTCGACATGCGAGTCTCCTCCTAAACCGGAATAGCCGTACATCATAAACTCCGTTCGCCCGATTTTTCTGCGCATGCGGTCACAGGCGGCGTTTTGACTAATCAAACTCGGGAAACGACAATCTTCCATAGCGCTAACAATGTTTCCATTCTCCAGACTTCCCTACCTAGAACAACCATGAAACAATTCGGTGGCATGAAGAGCGACAGTCGAAATTTCGTTTTACCTATAGTGGCAACTCTCTTGCTCTTGTGGACGACCATCTGCGCCGGAGAGGAGAAACCCTCTCCAGCATGGAATTCGCACGATTTTCAGTTTCGCGTCTTAAATACAACTGCCGCCCCTGGCTACTTGTGGATTTGTGGCACTGACGAGTCGATCGCAGTGTCTCCCGATGACGGGAAGAACTGGGAAATAAAACACAATACTCCCGACGGGAATGTGTTGTTGAACATTGAATTTGTGACTGAGTATTTTGGTTACGCAACTGGAACGGGAGGCATTTTTTTGACGACTGAAGATGGTGGCAAGAGCTGGGTGTCACGATCGGTCGGAAAAGACACTATACTCCAGGCATCTTTTTCTGACCCTCAACACGGAATTATTCGAACTACCAGTTCACTCCTGTTTACGCTTGATGGTGGAGAGCATCTTTCAGTCGTGTCCGGCGGGCAAAATGCGGATGTTGTAAAGCAATTCCCTTACACATTTGCTCTAGTCGCGCTCGATCCAGCTCACATGGGCGTCATGATAAAACAAGGATCAGCGCAGTACGAGGGGCAGCGGTTCCTGGTCTCGTCCGATTCAGGCAAGACCTGGAGCATTGCCCTCATACCGGATTCCACGATCTACAGCTTTCTACGCGTCGGGGGACAATACTGGGCTGTGGGAACACAGGTTATCGGGAAAGACAAACCCGGTGGAGGTCATGCAGTAGCGGCCGCTTTTTATTCATCAGATGGCGAGAAATGGGCTCACGGGAATTCAGATGTTTCAGCATGCCAGCTCAGAATGTGTGTTGTGTGCAAGAAAGAAGGCTGCTTCTCTTCCAATGGAACGATTACCAACATTTTCCGAGAGAAAACGACATATAGCGAGTTCCCATCCAACCCTGGTCTTACGCCGAAGTGGTCGGCGTCGAATTCCAGTATTTGCTTTGTGGGTAATGGCTTGCACTGTGCGAGCCTAAAGCAAATCGATCAACCCAAAAATACGGAGGGCCCAGCCAGTCCCGTTGCCGTTTCTCCCGCTCCGCTCGGGGCCGCGGTAACTAACGGACCACAGTGCATTCTTTGCGGCATGGACCGAATATTAATCGATAACAATAAGCAAGGAACTTTTTTCATAAAGCTAACGCTCACAATTGCAAAGGACGGAATTGTGACGAATGTGGAAACCGAAGGTGCGCCCACACCGGAAATCAAGTCTCGAATCGAGCAGCAAGCAAGAGAGTGGTTGTTCGAAACTTACCTGAAGAACGGACAACGGGTGAACGTAAGGCTAAACACCAGTGTTTCGATCAACGTGATAGGACCGCACTAGCAAGTCTTTCGGCCAAATTGAAGCTATCGCGATGAGTGAGCCAAACAGTCAAACTTCCCGTGTACCATTTTTTGCCATCCTCTCCGGGGACCGATAGCTCCGCATTGACTCACGGCTGAACCGCCCCTAAGATGTCACTTCGGCATCAAACATTCGACTTCGAGGCTCTTTCGATTGTCAGAACCTACTGATCGCGCCACCCGCAACCTCTTTCGCGCCATCGCAACCGACGTTCACTTCTGGATTCCGCTCGGCGTCCTGCTCGGCGGACTCGCCCTTCTGGACAAAATTCGTTGAGCGTTCAACCCACGCGGCTGACACAAGATCCAGCACCTGTTCTCGAAGTAGTCCCCATAAATCGCCTCCGAAGCCTCCAAGCCTTGGGAATTTTTTGCGGATTCGCGGCAGGTGCATGGCTCGGCGGCGCCGAAGCCCCGATCAAACTCGTCAATCCCAACATCTCTCCCATCACCGTGTCGCTGATTATGGTCTGCGGAGTGTTCCTCGCCCGCTGGAGCGTGCCCGCGTTCATCCGCGGAACGGCGCATCTGAACGCGGATGTTCGACAGGCCCCGCACCTGATCGTCTGGGCCATCCTCGCCGGATGCATGTGGGCTGTCGCCAACACTCTCACGATTTACGCAATCCGTGACGTTGGGCTAAGCATTGCGTTTCCCCTATGGAACACGAATAGCTTGCTCGGCATCTTCTGGGGATTTCTGCTCTTCAACGAACTCCACTACGCCGGATGGAAACGCTGGCTCGGCGTCATCGGGGGCGCACTGAGCATGTTCGCCGGCGCGACTCTTCTGGCCATAGCCTCGTCTCATCAGGCGGTTCCCGGCAAAGCGACTTTCGGAGTGCTCGCGGCGTTAGGAGCAGGCATTCTGTGGGGCACGATGTACATCCCCTATCGCAAGGCATACCTGACCGGCATGAATCCGCTGTCTTTCATCACCTTCTTCACGATCGGCGAGCTCATCACTATGATTCTCCTCGCCCTCGGCTACCGCGGCCCTGCCCCACTCTGGAGCGAACTCACGAGCGCACGCCCCGTACTCTTCTGGCTCATGCTCGGCGGATTCGTCTGGGTACTCGGCGATCTTTTCCAGCAGTACGCGACAAAATATGTTGGCATCAGCCGCGGAATCCCGCTGTCAAACACGAATCAGCTCTGGGGACTAGCTTGGGGAATCCTGGTCTTTCACGAACTGCGCGGAGGCGGTCACACCATCTACTCCCAAGTTGGCGGCGGATCTCTTCTGATGGCCGCTGGCGCAGTCGCGATTGCTCTGTCCTCCGCAACGGAAAAGGAACGTTCCTCCTGGCGCGATGCCGCCCATCGTGAAGGCGAACGCTACGGAGTCGAACACGAATACGTCCGCGCGGGCATGGAAGGCAAATCCTATGGCACTGTCTCTCACTCCAGAACCATTATTGATTGGACTCTGATTCTGGGTACAACCGCTCTCTTCGCGGTACTCGCGTCAATGACCCGCCTGCCCCACATCGAAGTCAGTTTTGCCTGGGCAATCACTCTCACTCTCGCCATGCTCGGCCTATTAGCAGCAGGAGGCATTGCCCTCTGGCGCACAACACGTTTCCGTTGACTTTTGTCTGTCTGGAGCGTCAAAAGTCGGAAGCTCCCCGAATTCCCTGTTCAAATCTAAAATCGGATTCTCAAATCTAAGGAGAAATTATGCAACGCAAATTTGCCGCCGTTTGCTTTGCCTTCCTCGCGATCTCGGCTCTCCGAGCAACAGCCCAGATAAACCCATATAAGGAAGGCACACCAGGAGTCACCGGATATAAAGCCGAGGTTATGGCCGAAGTGATGGTTCAGGAAGACAAACTGACTCGCCTGGCCGAAGCCATTCCGGCGGACAAATACACTTGGCGTCCCGCCGATGACACGCGCTCCTTCGCCGAAGTGATGCTCCACATCAGCGCCGCAAACTACAATCTTTACAAACTGGTAGGCACCCAGCCGCCGACCGGGATCGATCTCAAGAACCTCGAGAAATCGACCACTGACAAAGCGAAAATTGTCGCAACTTTGAAAGACTCATTCGCGCACGCGAAGCAAGCCATCAAGGCCGTGCCCGACGCGGATCTCGACAAGAGCATGGACTGGTTCGGCGGCAAGAACACCGAGCGTGGCGTCTTGCTATTCATCGTTCGTCACACCGCAGAACATCTGGGGCAATCGATTGCATATGCACGTATGATCGGAGTCGTTCCACCCTGGACGGAAGACGCGCGGAAGAAGCAGCCTGAAAAGAAGTAACCGGGCACGAAATATCACCAAGGATCAGCGAAGCGTTTTCTTCGTGTACCTTCGTGTCCTTTGTGGTTAATGAAGTTACTGCCGCTTGGGACCGAATGGTCATCGCTCCCGTATGCTAGAGTCGAGACTTTGAATGGAGTTCGCCCCTTCCATCTCCACCCAGTCCCTCAGCCGGCGATTCGGTGACCTGATCGCGGTCGACGACGTTAACCTGCAAGTCGCACCTGGACAATTTTTCGGCTTCCTCGGGCCCAACGGCGCAGGAAAATCGACCACAATCAAGATGCTAACCGGATTACTTGCCCCAAGTTCCGGAAAAATTGAAATTCTCGGACTCGATCTCGAGCAGCACCCCGTCGAGGTGAAACGCCAGATCGGTGTCGTCCCCGAAGGCATGGCGTTATTTGGACGTCTGACTGGCGCGGAATTTCTCAGTTTTGCGGGACGAATGTACGGCCTGGATCGCCAGACCGCCGCGCAGCGTGCCGCTGAACTGCTCGATTTTATGCAACTTGCCGATCAGCCGAAAAAGCTCGTCACCGACTATTCGCACGGCATGCAGAAAAAGCTCGCCATGGCAGCGGCTGTAATTCACGGACCAAAGATTCTTTTTCTGGATGAACCGTTTGAGGGCGTCGACGCAATTGCCGCCGGCACTCTCAAATCCATGCTGCAACGCATGATTGCTCGTGGCGCGACGATCTTTCTCACTTCGCATGTTCTTGAAATTGTTGAGCGCCTCTGCAGTCACGTCGCCATCATTCATCAAGGACGGCTAGTCGCGCAGGGATCGCTCGAAGAGCTCCGCGCAGGCGTGCAGGCGCAAACTCACGAGGCAGGTGAGAATATGTCGCAAGCGGCTGAGAAACTGACTTTAGAGGAAATCTTTCTGAGAATCGTCGGCGGCGAGCGCCATCCAGATCAGGAACTCTCGTGGCTAGGATGAGTAGTAAAAACGCGGTGAGAGAAGCAGAAAGCGTGGTCCGCAAAGCCGAAGGTAAATTCCTTTGCTTCATCCATTAAGATCGAGTTCTTCGCCGCCGAAATGTTCTCTTGCCCTGAAGCTGCAGCCGTTTTAGAACTGGAAATAATCTCCGTCGACGCGTGATTGACATCGACTCGAGAGAATAGCGAAAACTTGCGCCGCAGTCACAACAAACTTTGTAGCTGTGGCCCTCGATCGTGAATACACGGCTTAATCGTCGGTGATGGCAACCAAACGCGATGTCCAGCACATCAGCAAACGGTTGTGTCACACTCTCCCACAGCGGAGCTTCTTCTGATGCAGACATCTTTGCGTCGCCTCCACTGCTCTAGCCTGTCATGCCCTTTCTTCGGCGCAAGTGATCATCCCTACCTGCTGGTGTGATTGGAGTCACGACACCCCTTTCCACCATGCAAGACGCATTCTCCGAACTGGGACCGCTCCGCTAAATGCCGGCTCAGCAACGAATTACGAGAGATCACGCCTTGGATCGCGAGATGTGCAAAAATTAAACTTCTCCTGAAGTGGAAAACACGAAGGTCATAACCGGACAGCTCTCCGCGATTGCCCAGCTTCGCTGGCGCATGTTCGTCAACAGCCTGCGCACTCGTCGCGGCAAGATGGAACTCGCGTCCCGAGTCATCGTGACATCTGCGTTCGCGCTTGGTGGACTTGGGGGATTCTTTGCCATCGCCGGCATATCCTGGTATTTCGTTTCGCACGGCAATGGACAACTGCTTGCCATCCCGCTCTGGATCATTCTCTTCTTCTGGCAAGCCTTTCCGGTGATGGCGACGGCGTTCACCAATAACCCCGACTCATCCGAGCTGTTGCGCTTTCCACTGACGTACCACTCCTACTTCCTTGTGCGGCTCGCCTACGGATTCCTTGATCCGGCAAGCGCTTTGGGATCTGTCGGCCTCTTCGGAGTTCTTGTCGGTGTGACTGCCGCCCGTCCTCTGTTCTTTCCTTGGGCCGTTATTGTTCTCGTGACATTCGCGTTGTTTAACCTCGTGCTGATGCAGACAATCTTCGCCTGGCTTGAGCGTTGGTTGGCGCAACGCCGCACCCGCGAAGTACTCGGCGTCCTTTTCATCCTGGCAACTCTGAGTTTTCAGATGATCGGCCCGCTCATGCAGCGGGTCACCCATGGCTCCCATCCGCAAATGCTGCAATCACTCGCACTCGCGGGGAAGATCCAGGCCGTTTTGCCTCCGGGCCTCGCTGCCGACGCGATCTCGCGAGCGCTGGGCGCTGATTTCTTCGTGGGATTTACTTCCCTGCTCTTCCTGGCGACAATCACCTGCGCCGTAGGACTTCTCCTGAATGTACGTATTCGCGCGCAGTTCCATGGAGAAAACCTGAGTGAAGCTGCGGCGCGCCCGCTCACAAAGCAGCCACGAATCTTGCAGGTTGGTTGGGATCTGCCCGGCTTTTCCCATTCCGTTGCGGCAGTATTCGAGAAAGAGATGCGGTATCTTTCGCGCAGCGGCCCCATGCTCCTGACCCTCATCATGCCGATCTTTATGTTGGTAGTAATTCGCATGGGACCACTGAACGCGATGCGC
>DATJWZ010000372.1:0-1521 GCA_035500795.1 Candidatus Eiseniibacteriota bacterium
ACAGCAAACAACCGAGGACGCACAGCCATCTTGCAAGAGCCGGGCTGGCGCGGGAGCCTCCCTGCAAACCCGTGCCTGTCTGTAGGCGTCGCGTCAGCAGGGGGAGACTTCGGCATAACACGCGCGGGGACTTCATTTCATTCCCAGCTCGTTGAGAATCTTGGGATTCTCTTCGTCGACGGCCAGCATGGTGTGGCACGAGTCGCAGTCATTGGCAATCGTGCGCCCATCCGCTGTGGAATGGCTGCCGTCGTGGCATCGGAAGCATCCTGCTGAATCCGTGTGACCAATGTTGTTCGGATAGGTTCCCCAGGTGACGTTCATTTCCGGGAAGATATTGCGCAGATAGATGGCTTGGATCTGTTGCGCGGTAATATCGACGAGGCTGCGCTTGTCGCGATAGATTTCGGGATATGAGCTGCGGTAGTAATCACTCAATTTTGAGGCAATCTGCGCGGTTGCGGTTTGGCGGTCGGGGTAGGTGGCGCGCAATAGCTCAACAGCCTGCTTCTTGATGTATGGCAGCTCGGGGCTGATACGGCCTTCCGCCATCGCTTCGTCTACCGCGCGATCGGGAACCTGAAACACGTGGGTAGGGCGATTGTGGCAATCCATGCAGTCCATGGTCCGGTGTTCACCGGCCGCAAGCTGGGCGGCCGTCGGTTTAGAATCGGTGGACGCAAACTGGACGTGCTTGCCATTATCGTCAATGTAGTCGACGACCGGGATGGTTTGCCGCTGGCGATCGGTAGAGATGTATTGAATGCGCGATTTCGCGTCCAGGTGCCGGCCATGGATGCCGGCCGCGCCCTGCCAGGTGTGCCCTCCAACTCTCAGGACGAGAACGGTAGTGAGGCGGGTGTTTTTTTCGTCGTCGGAGAATTTGGTTCGTACCACGAATTTGTCGCCCGTGAAAGCTTGAGGCCAGTGGCACTGCTCGCACGTTTCGCGAGCGGGCCGAAGTTGAAGAACAGGCGACGGAATCGGACGATCGTAAGTGTGGAACGCAACTGCAAAAACCTGCCGGATCCCGGAGAACTTTGATTTCACAAACCACCCGGCTCCCGGCCCTATGTGGCAGCCAACGCAGGCGACTCGCTGATGCCCGGAGTTGAGGTATGCCGTGTATTCAGGCTGCATCACGGTGTGACAGGTCTGGCCGCAAAACTTCACCGAATCCATGTATTCCACGCCGCGATACGAGGCCATTCCAAAGATTACGACGTTGGCCATGGTAAGTCCGCCGACCCACGCAATTGCAGTCCGCACCATGGGTTGGGCGAGGTCCACGGGAGGATAGGTGGCCGGCAGGCTGCCTGTACGGCGGAGCGAGCGGCGACGCCAGAGCGCGCCGATGGGCATCAGTAGCAGGCCCAACACAAAGATTCCTGGAAGGATCAGGAAGAAAATCAATCCGAGATAGGGATGGACCGGTCCCCCGCCGACAACTTCGAACAGCCAGAAGCCGATGATGGTGAGGGCGGAGCTGGTAGTGAGGACAGCTCCTGTTAGCGTGACAGG
>DATJWZ010000373.1:0-12769 GCA_035500795.1 Candidatus Eiseniibacteriota bacterium
CCGCCGGTCGCGCAGACCTTGATCACGTCCGCACCGTACTTAATGTTCTCGCGGACTTTGTGCTGCACCGCGGCGATCCCATCAGCCACACCGTCTCCAACAGCGTGGTATTCGGACGGAAGCATGTTGTTGTCGCAGTGCCCACCCGTGATGCCGAGCGCCGGCCCGCTCACCAGCATGCGTGGTCCCGGAACATCTCCGGCATTGATCGCATCGCGCAGGGCGACGTCGCTGAATCCGGACGCGCCGACATTCCGCACAGTCGTGAAGCCGGCAAGCAGCGTGGCACGCGCGTTCTTTGCACCAATCAGCGCCTCGCGCGGCACAGAAATCGCCAGAACCTCATAGCCGAACTTCGGGTCCATCGTGAGATGCGTGTGCGCATCGATCATTCCCGGCAGCACGGTCGCGTTCGGCAACTCAATTCGCACCGCGTCCGAAGGAACTTTTATCTCGCTGGCGGCACCATTACTCACGATCTTTCCATTCTCGATAACCAGGATTTGATCATTTAGAGTTTTGCCGGATTTCACCTCAAGCAAATGGCCGGCATGTACGGCTACCCGCCGGGACGACTGGGCCATGCCCAATAGAGTCAAACCGAAAACAACAACGGTCACTACGGCTGCGAGTCTTCGCATTCCGGAATTTCCCCTCGTTGTAATTGAAATGGATCGTAGAGCTGTTTCCACAGCGTGCATCAACCGCGACGCCAGCTTCCACGATCAGAACGGGTGAAGAGTAACACGTCTATTTGCCTGTCAATTCCTTTTTCACCATCTCGCTCACCGCTTTCCCATCCACTCGCATCCCCGCGCCGTTGAACTTCGCCATCGCGTTCTTCATCACCGTGCCCATGTCCTTCATGGTCGGCGAGCCCATTTCGGCGATCGTCGACTTGACTCCAGCCGCGATGTCGGCCTCGCTGGCCGCTTTTGGCAGGTAGCTTTCGATCACGCCGATCTCCGCAGCTTCCTTGTTGGCCATCTCCTGGCGTCCACCTTTGGTGAACTGCTCGATCGACTCTTTCCGCTGCTTGATCAGCGTGCTAAGCACCGCCTGCGATTCCTTGTCATCAAGCGGCGACATCTTCTCTACAGTCTTCAGTTGCAGCGCACTTTTGACCATGCGTAGCGTGGAAAGGCGCGCTTCGTCCTTGGCCTTCATGGCAGTAACGATATCTTTTTGGATCTGATCGACTAGAGGCATGGGGCGATTATAGACGCCCGACCATCTGACTTCACCACGGAGACACAGAGGCACTGAGAAAACCTGCTTGAATTTCTCCGTGTCTCAAGGATTCCGGTAAACTAAAAGATCATTCCTACACTCAAGGACCCCGCAATGTTGCATAAGAATCGTCTCTTTACTCCCGGACCGACTCCCCTGCTGCCCGCCGCCCAAACTGCGATGGCGGCCTTTACCGCCCATCACCGCACCGCCGACTTCAAGGCGCTTTTTCAACGCGTATTGGCCGATATGAAGGACTTCATCGGCACAAAGAACGACGTCCTGGTGCTAGCCTCCTCTGGCACGGGCGTGATGGAAGCCTCCATCTCGAACCTGACATCGCCGGAAGATAAGGTCCTGGTCCTCACAGCCGGCAAATTCGGAGAGCGGTGGACCGGCTTGGCCAAAGCATTCGGATGCAATGTTGACGTCCTGACGGTTCCCTATGGCGAGACCTTCTCGCTCGACGAAATTCGCGCGCGTATCAAGCCCGACATTCGCTCTGTCTTCGTGCAGGCGACGGAAAGCTCTACTGGCGCGCGGCACGATATACAGGGAATCGCAAAGCTTGTCCACGCAAACAGCGACACCCTGCTCGTCGTAGACGCGATCACCGGTCTCGGCACAACGCATCTCGACGTCGACGGCTGGGGAATCGACGTAATCATCGGAGGATCGCAAAAAGCCCTGATGATGCCTCCCGGCCTTGCCTACTGCGCCGTCAGCGAGCGTGCCTGGAAGCGGATGGATTCAACTACGTCGCCCCGCTTCTACTTCGACCTCCGCAAGGAGCGGAAGTCGGCTGCGAAAGGAGAAACGGCCTATACCCCCGCGACATCTCTGTTCGCGGCATTGGGCGCAGCGCTCGAATTCATTCGTGGAATGGGCGCGGGCGATCTCGCCAGGGGACGCGAGGAATTGGTCAATAACGCCGAGCTTTGCGCTGAGATGACGCGGGCCGGGGCGAAGGCGCTCGGTCTGAAACTTTACGCATCAAATCCGGCTGCGGCCCTCACCGCCATCACCGCTCCGGAGGGGCTTGACTCCGGCAAGATCGTCAGAGAATTCCGAGAGAGTTTTGATGCTGTTGTCGCCAATGGTCAGGGCGAAATGAAAGGCAAGCTCTTCCGCATCGCCCACATTGGCTACTACGACTATCTCGACACTATCGGCATCCTCGGCGCGCTCGAGCATGTACTCGCCCGCCTGACAGACAAAGAGGTCGAGTACGGTGCGGCGGTCCGGGCAGCGCAGCAGGTCTATGCCCGCGCCCGGTCCGAGAAAAAGGAACTCGCCAACGCCTAAGAAGGGGAGCCACCCAACGCGCTTTTCGTTGGGTGGCAATTAATTGATCGTGAAGGTCACGGGCTGCGACGTCTGGGCCAGTACGCCTCCCATGCCATACGGACCGTTGCCGATCGACGCCGGATTTGTGACTGTAATTTGCGCGGTTCCCGAATTCGAGATCATCGCCGCGGGAATCGCGACCATGAGCTGGCTGCCCGTAACATAGGTTGTGCGCTGGGCGACGCCGTTCCAGTTCACGTTCGCGTTCGACGCAAAGTTGTTGCCGTTCACTGTCATCATGAACGCCGCAGTTCCCGCATTAGTGTTATCGGGGCTGAGTTGTGAAATTGCCGGAATCGCTCCGGGTGAAGTGTTGTAATTTTTGGACCCATAGCCGCAGGCCAGTGTGATGGCAATCAGCACCACCAGTAAACAACTATAGATAGTTTTCATATGTTCTCCCACGGGCAGGGCCGGTTGAAAAGAGTGTAAAAAGGCCGCCGAATGGGCTTGTCAGGGCGTTGTCGCTTCGGCGTCAATTGTTTGTTGATGAATTTTGTGAAATTTACCGCTGTGCAAAGGGACCATAGTGAAGATCATTGTTGCGGAGAAGATATCGTCATCTGCAGTCGCGCACTTGCAGGAGCCGGGATGGACTGTCCTCACGGCCGATCAGTTAGACGGCAAGCTAGCCGAGCATCTCGCTTCGGCTGACGCACTGATTGTGCGCTCGGCCGTACAGGCCGATTCCAAGCTGCTGCAACATGCCCATAAGCTGCGCGTGATCGGACGCGCTGGTGTCGGCGTTGACAATATCGATCTTGAAGCTGCGACCCACAAGGGCATCGCGGTGATGAATACTCCCGGGGCAAATGCCGTAGCTGTCGCTGAGCAAACTCTCGGGATGATGCTCGCTATGGCTCGACATTTGTGCCGCGCTGATGCTTTGATGCACGCCGGAAAATGGGAAAAGAAATCGCTGCAAGGCACTGAACTGCGCGGGAAAACCCTGGGCGTTGTCGGCTTGGGCCGCATTGGGATGGAGGTCGCCCGTCGCGCTCGCGCTTTTGGTATGGAGCTTGTCGGACACGACCCCTTCGTCTCTGTCGCCATCGCGAAAGAGCAGGGCATCCGGCTTGCGGCGCTCGATGAAGTTTATGCGACAGCGGATTACATCACGTTGCATGTCGGTCTCACACCGCAAACGGCAGGCATGATCAACGAAGAATCTTTGGGCAAAATGAAGAAGGGAGTGCGGCTAGTAAACTGCGCACGCGGCGAATTGGTGAATGAGGCTGATCTCGCCGATGCGGTGAAGAGTGGACATGTTGCCGCCGCCGCCATCGATGTCTTCGCCGAAGAGCCGCCGAAGAACTCTCCATTACTCTTACTGGAGAACGTCGTCCTCACGCCGCATGTCGGCGGCTCAACGCTTGAGGCTCAGGAGGCCGTCGGTGTCCAGATTGCCCAGCAGGTGAAGGAGTATCTCAAGCACGGCGTAATCCAGAATGCCGTCAACGTTCCATCTGTGTCGGCCGAGGAATATGCAGCGATGCAACCCTACATCGTTCTCGCGGAGCGCATGGGCGCGTTCCTGTCGCAGGTCTCGGAAGGATCGCTGGAGGAAATTTCCATCCGCTATAGCGGCCATATCGCGGAGTGGAAGACTGATCTCATCCGCAATGGGGCGATCAAAGGCATTCTGAACCAGGCTCTGGAAGAGAAGGCAAACCTCGTCAACGCTGCGACGATTGCTCACGAGCGCGGCTTGCGGGTTATCGAATCTCACAAAGCCAAAGCTTCAACGGGCGGCGCCGGAAGCGTGCTGTCCATTTTCCTGAAAACTGCGAAGGAAGAGCATATGGTGAAGGGTGCCGTGCTGCATGGGGAGGCGCCGCGTCTGCTACACGTCGATGGCATCGATGTTGAAGCCCCATTGGAACGCAACCTCATCTATCTTCGAAATCGCGATGTTCCGGGTGTGATCGGCAAAGTAGGGACCATCCTGGGGGAAGAGTCGATCAACATTGCCGACTTTTCATTGGGGCGCCCCGGAGGAGAATCCGAACCCGGTCAGCCTCGCGAAGCGATTGCCGTGGTCCACGTTGATGGAGCTGTTCCTGAACTCGTATTGACGCGACTCCGTGGTATTGCAGCCGTGCAGCAAGCGAAGGCAGTACGCCTGTTCTAGCCAGGACTACCGAACCACTACGGCAGTTTCGAGTTGAAATCGTCCCGGATTACCTTGCGCCCAAGGAGGTCTGACAGCTGAAGCGATGAGGCCAACTCAAGAGCAAAAAGCGGTCCGCTTTCGCGATCTACATCAAGGGCCCGGTGCATTCATCATCCCGAATCCATGGGATCCCATTTCCGCCCGCATCCTTGCCGGTTTGGGATTTCAGGCCCTCGCCACATCGAGTGCCGCCTCTGCGGCAGCATTCGGCAGAAGAGACGGCGGCCTGACTCGCGATGAAGCCCTGGCTCACGCGCGAACGATCATTGAAGCGACCGCTCTCCCGGTTTCCGCAGATCTGGAAAAGGGATTCGGCGTGTCTCCCAAGACAGTGGCCGAAACGGTGCGCCTTGCGTCCCAGGCAGGCCTCGTCGGGTGCACCATCGAGGACTCCACAGGCATGCCCGAAAAGCCTCTGTATGACTTTCAGCTCGCCGTAGAGCGCATCGCCGCAGCCGCGGCAGCCGCGCGTTCCCTTCCATTTCCTTTCATGCTGACGGCGCGGGCCCACAACTTCATATATCCCAACCCCAGTCTCGATGAAACCATTCGTCGCCTCCAGGCTTTCGAGAAAGCGGGTGCCGACGTGCTCTTTGCCCCCGGCCTGCCCGACATAGAGTCGATACGAACTGTCTGCTCGGCCGTATCAAAGCCATTCAACTTCATGGTTGGAATCAAAGGCAAATCGTTTTCGGCGAGTGAACTGGCTGGTGCCGGAGTCCGCCGAATCAGTCTTGCGACCACTCCTTACCGCGTTGCGATGACGGCTCTGGTTGACGCAGTGCGCCAAATCAAGGAAACCGGCAACTTTGATCTCGTCGATCGAATCCTCACGACCGCTGAACTGAATCAATTGATGGGGATTTAAACGGAATTGCTATTCTGCGCTTTCGTTTCGCCGCAACTTCCGGCTTTCAGCCAGCAAAGACATCGAGTGCATCAGGTTCTGGAGGGTAACGATCCCGACGAGCCGCTGATCTTCGACAACAGGGATAATGCTGGAACTGCGCGCCGTAAGTTTGCGAAACGCCGAGCCCAGCGAATCCTGCCGCAACGATACGTCAAAGATCTTGCTCATCACCGCCTGAACGTAACCGTTGCCCTCGGCCCTAAGCGCGTCGAGGATCCTTTGCCGCGAAATCACGCCTACCATGTCGCTGCCGCGAACCACAGGAAAATCATCCTGCAGCGAATGCACGGCCTTTTCTAGAGCATCTTCCAGCGTATCGGCCGGTGACAGCGTCGCAAAGTCCGTGAGCATCACTTCCTCAAGCCGGACGTTGTCGAGCACCGACTGGAACACCAGCGCTCGTTCTTCCAGTTGAGCGGCCGAGAAAACGATGATCCCCACCATGGTCAACCAGCTGTCGCTGAACAGGCCGGCGAGAATCAGGACCATCGCAATCGCGCTGCTGATCGAAACCGCGCGGCGCGTTGCCGACGCCACATCTAGCGTGCGCGCAAACAGCACCCGCACGAGGCGCCCGCCATCCAGTGGATACGCTGGCATCAGGTTCAGCAGGGCAATGTAGAGGTTCGCCCAGACGATGCTCCGGGGCAAATTTGCTGACTGCATGAACGGCCACTTCCATAAATCTGTGCCGATGCCTGAACCACGAATTACAGCCCATGAAGCTCCGGCAAGTACAAGGTTCGTCAGCGGACCCACCAGCGCAATCCGCACCTCCCGCTTCCACATAACAGCGGGTGGCTGCTTTTCTACTTTCGACTCGTCATAGAGCGCGACGCCCGTGAGTGGCAGCAGGATTACCGCCTTCGGAATCAGCCCGAATTTCCGCGCCGCCAACATGTGTCCTAGCTCGTGCCCACCCACGCACGCGAGAATAATTCCCACCAGAGCAAGGTCCCGCGATCCATTGGCCGCGTTCTGATGCGTCGCATAATCCGTCCAATAAATGAAGACCGGCAGAATCAGAAATGTCAGATGAATGCGGACATCCACGCCGAACAGGCGTCCAACCGAGATGGACCAGCTTCGCATAGGCCTTCGCAGCTTTATTCTACATGCTTGGATATAGTGGTGACCGCACACAAAAGTACCGAATCATGCGGGTAATCGCCGGAAAATACCGTAGTCGCCAGTTGCGCTCACTGCGTGGGATGGACATTCGCCCCACCTCCGATCGCCTTCGCGAAACTCTGTTCAACGTGCTCACAGCAGGGTCTCCCGACGCGCTGGCGGGTACCGTCTGGATGGATCTTTATGCCGGGACTGGTGCGGTCGGCATCGAGGCCCTCAGCCGCGGCGCTAAGGAAGTTCACTTCGTCGAAAGCTTTGCTTCTGCCGCCGATGCGATTCAAAAGAACCTGCAAAGCCTCGGTATCGCCGACGGTTTCACCATCGTTCGGGAATCCTTGCCCAAGGCCTTCTGGCACATGGAGCGGCAACGTGTCACGGCCGATGTTGTATTTCTCGATCCGCCCTACCGGCTCAGCGATGCTTATGCCAACTGTTTGCAGGCGCTTGCCGAATCCTCGCTGATTTGGGCGATGTCGCTGGTGATTGCAGAGCACGACAGGAAATTTGATCCCGCCGAAGAATTTGGCCCACTGCGCAGGTTTCGTCGCCTGGAGCAGGGCGACGCAGCTCTCAGTTTCTACCGCTTAGCCGCGGCTTCCGATGTCCGCGTGAGCCCTGCGGCTACATGATCAATTCGTTCGCGCGCCGAACGATCGGATGCTGCATCTCTTCCAGATCGCTCTTTACCATATTCAGACCGTAAACGCAGCTTTCGAAATTCTTTGAAAGGCAGGCAAAGAGTGGCGCTACCTTCGCATATTCGAAGTGCTCAAACTTCGAGACAATATAGTAGCTCTCCTTGCCGGCCTTCACCCATTCGACAAAACTCTCCAGTCGCTGCTTTCGCAGTCGGAAATGGTTGATGCTCTCGGGAAACATCCCCGCAAAAAACAACGTGTAATCTCCGATATGTTTGCGCACCTGGCGTTCGCGGTCGAACGAAGGTGCCGGCCCATACACAGGATCAGACTCCATCAGCATCTCGCCAACATCCGACAGCGGACGATTCGCCGCGTCGTGGATCTTATAGACTTGCTCCGTATCGCAAAACTCCGCCAGCAGGGAAGATACATAAGCCACCACTTGCGGATCTCGAATCCCGATCTCTTCCGCGTAGTGCCGTCCTACTAACTCCTGAAACAACTGCTGCAGCGGATGCGATTCCGGAATCATCTAGGCCCCCTTGAACCCCGCGCCACCCGCGGAGTTCCTACTACTTGCGTGACTAAATAGCGCAATTTGCTGTTGAAGCGCAAGTGACTTTTGTTTATCGACTCCATTCGTTTTCCCGATTAGTTAGAGGGAATGGCATCGCGCCTGAGTTGTGCGATTCCCTCCTTAGATCGTGCATCATCAATTTCTCACTTCTGCGCGGAATCTCCTGTAGATTGCTGGCACTCAAATGCATCGGCTGCCAGATCGCGCGCATCAAACGCTTGTCTTCGTCTTCAATTCCGCTGTGGGAGGCAAGTCATGCAGCGTCAGAACATTGCGAGCGGTACAACCTGGGAGCCCATCGTCGGTTACTCTCGTGCGGTGAAGATCGGTCAGTACGTGCATGTCTCCGGCACGACCGCAACCGGGCCTGATGGAAAGATCGTTGGCATTGGAGACGTCCACGCCCAGACCGTGCAAACGCTCAAGAACATCGAAAGCGCGCTGCGGAAAGCGGGCGCCAGCATGAAAGATGTCGTCCGCACGCGAACCTATGTGATCAACATTTCCGAGTGGGAAAAGGTAGGCCGGGCGCACGGCGAAGTCTTCCGCGATATCCGCCCCGCGACCTCGATGGTGCAGGTCAGCGCTCTCATCTCGCCAGAGATTCTTGTGGAGATCGAAGCCGACGCTTTTGTCGGATGATCCACCCCGCCAACCCCGACATTCTGGATTTGGATGGGCCGGCAGCATGCCTGGGTGTGGCGGATCGCTATGCTGCCTGCATCAATCTGGAACGCGCTATCACTCCTTCTCTCCAGGCTTCCGCGGACCCAGATGCCCTCGTTCCATATACCGCTTGTAGTAATCGAACGCCGCCTGCATGCGCTCAATTCCATTCCCCGGAAACCTCGCAGCCTCGCTGGGTGGCCCACCCTTTGCGACGTTCGAAGGGTGGGGATTCTCGGCTGCCGGAGCTGTGGCTCCCTCATCCTTCGCGATGTTCGAAGGATGAGGATTCTGGGATGCTTGAGCCTCCATGCTGTCCGGCTCCGCCGCCTCCGACGCCTTCCGCAACAAACTCCACGCCTCCCGATACTCCTCATACTTCGCCTCGCCGCCCACCGTGCACAGCGAGATCGACTTCAGCCCAAACACCAGCCGCGCCGGGATGATGTACCAAAGATCTTCCGGGATCACGAACGCCGCCAGATAATCGAACGATCCTTTTCTATATGGCTTATGACTGCTGCACGTCGAACAGATATATCCCTCGCCCTTCTCCAGCTTCGCGATCGTGCATTTCACCTGCACCGCCACAAACTTTCCCGGACGCCCCACCACACAATCAAAACTCCTCGAGTCCCCCCAAGGCTTGCTAGCCGACAATCCCTCCTCATTAGCCCGCGCCAAAAACACCGACTCCGCCCACTCCCCGCGTTTCTTCTTGTCTTTAATAATCCGAGGCTTCCGCCTCTTCGCCCCCGCCAAGCTTCCTCCTTGTCATCCCGACCAAGCGAGAGGATCGGCGAAAGCCGATCCCCGAGCGCGTGGAGGGACCTTGTGTTTCTCCAACCCAAACTGGCATTTTTTGGATTGTGAGCGCAAGGTCAGATGTCACAACGAAACGGATGAGGCCTGTGGAAAACTCTCGGCCCTCCATCGTCCGCACACAAACCGCAACCCGTGTCCCGTAGGGGCAATTGAAAAAGAGCCCGTCAGTTCACTGGCGGGAATACGCCAGTAAAAACACCATCGTGCCCAAAGGGGACACCTGATTCACTTAAGATGTCCGCACCCCGCTTTGCTGACGGCGGGCTGTCCTTGCGACTCTCGGATCTGAGTGGGGAAAGTACGTTTGACAAGGTGGAGAAGTATCTCGCGAAGGTGGCAAACTGCGCCCCGCTCCATGATGAGCAAGCTCTTTGGGAGGATCTTCTTACCTATTCCTGAGAAAAACTGCAGCTAAGGCAAGGAAGACAAACATGGCAACTTGCAGCCTCACCCGCCACGTTTCAACTCGTCCCATTGGATAGAGCCGTGTGTATTCGGCTTTTATCTTCTGCATTTTGCCGGGGTACATATATGACAACGAAATCTGTTCTGCGTCGGAGACTTTGCGTTTGACCGCGACTATCTCGCGGTGTACAGCAGACCGCTTATCGCGGCACAAGTAGCACCTAATCCAACAAAGACCGCGCCCACAATGTTCGACGCCATAGAAGCTCCCGATTCGATTATCACATGCTGGAAATGTCTCGGCGTTTGATGATTGGCGTAACATCTCGATAGCACTCAAAATGCCCGAAAAAGACGAACGAAAAGCGCACGCTTGTGACATGGCCTGATTACAGAAGTTACGACATCTGCCCGCTCCGGCTGGAAGATAATCAAGCATGCGTGGAAAGCGATTGAAAGTGCTGATGATCGTTGCAGTCGTGGTTTTAATCGTTTTTGGCTCTTGGCGCGGGCAACATCTCCGAGAGCGCCGCAAGGCGGCGGAACGCGAGGCTCAATACCAGACATTGTTAGCCAAATACACCAGCGAGTTGAAACCCGGAATGAGTCGTGAGCAAGTCGAACAGTACCTTCAAATCAACGGAAAGCGGTTCAGTCAGATGTGCTGTGTTGCGAACTTCAGAGGCGAACACGCGAGTTTTATAGGGTCAAGTTGGGACGATCTGCTCAAGATCGGCGAGGAGAGCACACCTTGGTTTTGCAGCGAGAACAACGTGTATATCGCCTTTGAGTTCAACCCCAAATCACAAGGCGAGCGACCTGAAACGAATAGCGCGGACATCTTAAAGAGAGTGTCCGTTTTTCATCATCTCGAAGGGTGTCTCTGATCGCTGTCTTAATATCTCGATTTCACTCATCTACTATCAGGAAAAACCTTTTCCTCTGGGTTGAAGAGTGATAAGGCCTGGTAACAACAGTCATCAATGGGCTACATCTTGGGGTTCACTAACACGGGGCGGCTGGGCCATAACTGCCGACGCACATATTTGCCCCAAGCGAAGTTGACAAAGAGCTTATGCTGAAGCTGTTCGGGGGAATCGAATCATGACAAGCTCAGCGATTATCTGGCTAGTGGTTATCAGTCTCTTCTTCTACATCTGTGGTGGACTTTGTATTTTTAAGACGAACACATTGGTCGGTTGGGCACAGAGAAACTACACGAAGAGCAAATTCGTTCAAGCGTACCCATTCTCCGGTATGGTGATGAAGCCTTGGTATCCAACCTATATTCGCGCCGCTGGGGTTTTTATCTGGCTGTGGGCACTTGGCATTGATTACCTTGTTTTGTTTCGTGGATTCCGCTAGTGCTTGTAGAAATCAAAATGGACCACCAAGTCGGTGGGTAGCTGTTGCAAAATCCCCATTACACTCAAAACCGGCAATGATAGCTCTCGGCTGAGTATGCAATCACCCTCTTCTGGCATGTAGCCATAAGAATGTAAATAGGGAGAAGATGCTCAGTCCCAGTATCGAAATAGCGGTAGCTGGGGTCCAAAATAGAAGGAGTCTCAGGGGCTTGCTGCTGAGCCGGCTTGCCGCGAAGAACAAAGCAAAAAACAGGATGGCGAGAATCCAGAACCAAGGGGAGAAAAAGCTTTCCAAAAAGCCTCCGAGGACCGCTGCCAGACCGGTTGCTTTGGAATTGTTAATGCCGCGTAGCGCAAAAAACAGTCCGGGTCCAAGCAGTCCGACAAATACAGCGGCTAGTGCACTGAGCGTGCCTCTCCGAATTGCCATAGGTTCGCCTCATAAATCGCTACCGGTGGGTATTCTACCTATAGAGCCTTTTTTATTGATAGCTGTTGCAAAATCCTCTTAACACTCAAAACGCCCCCGGCAGGGGTTTTGAGCGCTACGGCCTGATAGCGTCAACCGTGGAAAATCAATTCCCTTCAGCGTAGAGTTCTCCTCATGGAAGGCAAGCCCTTTGCGTTCGCTCAACGCTGGTTGCCGCGCAGGTTTCTCCGTTGGTTGTTGGCGGCCTTGCTTCTCGGCACGCTTGTCCCTGTGGTCGTGCAGTTCGCTGCGCGGAGGTCCGACGCATACAGATTGGCGGTAGAGACAGCACACGAGAAATCGAAGTTTACTGACGTGCTAGGCGAGCCGGTTACGGAGGGGTGGTTTTTCGAGGGCAAAACGGAGTTGGGAAATCCGCGGACCACCGAAATGCTAATTCCTGTGCGAGGCCGTATGAAGAGCGGAAACCTACGAGCGACGGCCATCAAGGATGGGGGACATTGGAGGTTAACGCAGCTAATCCTAGAACTCACGCGACCTGACGAACACATCGATCTCTTGGCGAAGGCACCCATCTGAAAATGTACCTCGATGGTTGGCGAAATATCGCCATTTCACTCATTGACCTCCGCGGCGTAAGTCAACCCTTTCCCAACCAGCCCGCCTCTCCCGGTTTTGATTCGCACGCGGAATGCCCCGCCCTGGACACTCGGGGCGTGGAGCGTGCGTGCGCCGTCCCCTTCTCGAATGCCGCTTGTGGTGAGAGCAACGAGGCACCGGCTTGGAGCGGCTGCTAGATGGATGCTCGCTGAGGCGCAGCTGCAATTCGCGACGGCTCGTGCATGTTGCGTGACGGGCGCTGCCGACAGCTTCGCATTCCCACTTCTCGCAACTGCGGCGAGAAGTGGGGCATCCCCTTGTGAGGGGAGCGCCTGGCGCGCAACGTGCCGCGCCGATCGCGGCCCGGACGTGAAATAAATCGCCGCCCCTAGCGCGCGCGTGGGCGTGTCGCGGACCTGGGCCTGACGCGCGCGCGGGGATGGGCGTCACCGCGTCTCTCAAGGACT
>DATJWZ010000374.1:0-9014 GCA_035500795.1 Candidatus Eiseniibacteriota bacterium
CACTCAAGGCCAGTCCGATGTAGACGTTCTGCGCCATGCTGATCGTCTGGCTTCCTCCCAACTGCGTCCAGTTCACCCCATCCGTCGACAGGTATGCGCTAAATGTGTTCCCGCTTCTCGTCACCTTCATCCACTCCGGCAATGCCGCACTCCCATCCGATGTGTAACTACTGGTCCCGCCCGACACCCGATAGGAATTGAAGGCTGTCCCCGAAAAGGTATTCAAGGTCATGAAATAATTCGACGTCGCACTCAGCGTTTCGCGAATCATCACCCCAGCCTGCGCGGAGTAATTGTTCTTGCTTACCACGCGTGCCACGATGCTCCCATCCCCCGATAACGGTTGGTACACGAAATGGAAGGCATCCGTGCTCGTCGCGAGAACAGAACTCCCACCTGCCTGCAATGTGAACACGTTGCTCGCGTAACCGGCAGTGCCTGCTACCCCTACCTGGCCAATGTCGCTATCCGACCATCCGGAGGGCAGCGCACCTTGTGCTATGAGCCTTGTGCTTGACAGCGCGAACAACAAACAAACTGTGAATCCGGCCTTGCAGGGACTGAATGCCGACATGCGCAAACCCTCCGAACTCCGAAAGCCAATTGAGGCGGTTACATAACTGATGAAAGTTTCTCTTAATAAGCCGGTTACTGAGGATAGGAGACGGTTACCGAATTTACCCCGTTGGCTTGGGAGGCTGTCAATCCTCGGCCATTCGAGTCGTAGGTATGAGTTTCCAAGACCTTGCCGTTAGAGTCGGTCACCTGCGTGATCTGGGATTGAGAGTTGTAGGTGTAATTGATGGTGCTCAGATCAGGTTTCGTAACCTGAATCAGCCTATTGATCGAGTCATACGTGTACGTCACGGTGACGCCAAAATCTGAAGTCACGCTCGAAACAAGTGTGCTCGAACCGTTCGGATAATTGAAATAGAGATGGCGACCAGCGGGATCCGCAACTACGCTCAGCCGACCCGAAGAGTCATATTCAAGTTGTGTGGAATTGCCATTCCGATCAACAATACCCGTAAGCATTCCCGTAAGCTTGTCAAAATTCCGCACCTCGCCACCGTTCTGTAGAGTAACGTCAAAGTATATCGGATCTATGTGCAGCGTTATATCGAGATTCGTTATTGTATTATTATGGTAATACAGCGATACATAGCTCCCATCAGCTCGGGCGTACTTCACGTAACCATCATCACCCAAGAAGACCCGCTCCTCGTAGGTAGATTTCCATTGAGATCCAAAAATCCCACTTGAACTGAGTAGTTCGTTCTGTGGCCAAACACTATTCCAGCGTCGATTGAGCCGCAAGCCACCACCGAGACCCGGCAATGAAATGTCCGTATCTTCCACATAGGTGTCGCCAGATGCAAAAACGATCGGTTTGCTGCCTTCCGGATCCGGCGTGTTCTGCTTGCAAGGACATTCCGGTGGGGCGGGACAGGTTTTAGCCGCAATTAAATAGGCAAAAGTACCAGGATAAGCTCCATAAAAGTACCAACCAAACGGAATGGGGTCCGGGAACCACCAGGTCGTAATTGCGACGCAGGGATCTGAGTTTTGAGCGAGTGCAGACGGCGACTGAACGCACTCCCAAGCCGTTGCAATCAATAGCAAAACGATGATCTTCCGAATCACAGTCTCCTCCTTAAATTCAACGTTCCTCGCACACTTGAAAGCACACACAGATTCCCGCTCATAAGTCACATATCCGAGAGCTAAGCCAAACTCGCGGCCCCCTTGCTCAAGGGAACTTATGTGCTATGACAAGCTGCGCCCGGGGTTAGATAACTCTTATGGACGTCTATTCAATCAGACGTTTATCACATGTCAAGTAAAGACGCGTTTAAATATTTTCGAAGCTGTGGAAATATTGGGTGCTCGCTTGCTATTCGGAGGCAGAACTAGCACTGATCGCATGCATGCAGATTCAGTTGCAATTGATTTTCTAGTTCTAATGCCTCAAAGCTCCAATGCGTGTCCGAGCGATCAAATTGCATTCCCGAGTGTCTCGCGGATCTCAAGAACAAACAGTTTTACGAGCACGAAGCATTTGAGATAAAGGACCAAATTCTTGAAAGGCTTTTCTAGATTCCGTGAGGCACTAAACCGTCAGGCTCAAGCAGCAGATTGACGGGTTGAAGGACGAACCCGAGATAGGAAAACACTTTCTTGCCGGATTTCTCGGACCCTAAGGAATCGAAGAATTGCCCTTCAGAAGTCGCTGCACACCTGCCTAAGCCTCTTCCCAATCTTGCTGTGTCATCACCGGCGGCCAACGGTACAAAGCCGGTTGGTGTCTTCGTTATGGTTTCACCGCAATGGAAACGGCGCCGAGGGCCGCCCCCATATCAGGACAACCCGACAGGCTGTACACGAATGGATCGTTGTATCGATTCCCGATTCGATCGGCCTCATTTTCGTTTCGGGCGCCCCTTTTTGCTCCTTTTGGCCTTGGCCCAACGCGCTTTCGCGGCCTTGCTGGCAAGCGCGCTTCTCTCCTCAGGACTTAGGGAAGCCATGCGTGCCTTTACCCCTTTTCCCTGGGCGGCCTTGCCGCCTTTCCTGCCCATTTCGCGCATCACTTCCGAAATAATTTCTCGTCGCATTTTGCAATTCTACGATGGATACCTTTATCGGCCAATTATGGCGGTTGACACTTTGGCACTACGCTGCCATAATTGACATGCACATAGCGCTATGCGCACTTAAAACTAGAGCTTGTGCGGAAAGAGAGCGGAGCGCAGTCGTGCTGTGAACACGGATGCGCCCCTGACCAACATCACCTACTAGGAGGCGACGATGGCTAGTAATGAAGGTATCCGTTCCCCTTTTCCCACGCAACCGCAGACACTTTCCCTCAAGCTTTGCATCTACGAGAGTCTCTTCCTATTTAATCAGGGCGTCGATCACCTCATCGGCCTCTTGCACAGCATGGAAAAGCTCCCCTTTGCCGAGAAAGACGAGTTGCAGTCCGCCATCGTCGAGATCGAAGAAGTCCGCTGCGACATGAATGCGGATTTCACCGAACAACTGGCTGACAGCGAGCGGTTCGACGAAGGTCACTTCTGGAAGCAACGGCGCGCCTTTGAGAAGAAATGGCGAGACCCCGACGACGTTTACATCGATGTCGAGCGGCGCGAAGAGGAACGCAAGAAGCAAGGATTGCCGCCCCGTGTTGTCGGCAGCATTCTCCCGCACTCCGCTGTTGCCCAAGCGGAGAAACGCTGGGAAGCAGAACAAGAGCGGAAGAAACAACACACCGCAAAGCGCCGGAAGCCCGCCTCGAAGGCCAAGAACTCTGCGCGGAGTAAGCGTCCTGACTAATAAAGGCGCGACGAAAAAGCCGAAGATCGTGTGGGTCGGAAGTACACCCATTACGCGGCTCACGCCCGAGGAACGAAAAAAACTCCACAAGCTGATGAAAAAGCGCCTCGCGATGCGGCGTAAGCAGTACCCTGAAGTGCGTGGCAAGGTTGTGGACTACATCACCCATTCCGTTGAGAACCTAACGGTCTACTTTACTGTTTGATTCAAGGACAAGACCGCCTTTTCACTCCGCTACGGCTGTGATCTTTTCATTGTCGGGGCTGATTTCAGAGATTGAAAGACCGGGGACGACCGTATCCTTCGCCAATACATGAAGCCGATTCCGAGGTAGGGAGGCTGAAACGTCCGGGATTGATGGGCCGCGGGTAGGGTACGCCTCAGCCGATTCAGTGAAGCCATCATAAAGATACACATAGTAGGCTATACTTGACATACTAACCGTCAAAGCGTACTCTGAGAGGCGTCTTCGGGGAGGTTCCTGTGTCCCATCAGCCTTTTAGGGACGAGCTTGCCGAACGGCGTAGGACCACACTTCTACTCTTCTATTCCGCGGCGGTTCTCTCCGTCTTTGGCGTCGCCCTTGCCAGTAGAAACCCCAACTCCCGTGCGTCCTTTTTGGCCCTTGGTGTCTTGGGAGCAATTACGGCCAGCTTCCTCCTGCTGCGCTTTCTACGCTCAAACGACGAGCACGAACGCCTGATCAACTACCGTGCCCTGACGTTTGGCTTTGTTGGGTCGCTGATATTCTCTGCGGCAATCGGCTTCCTCCAGAGCTTTGGCTTTCATCCTGTCTCCTGGCTAGGTATTCCCCCGCTCATGATCATTTTGTGGAGCTTGGGATTGATTCTCTATTCGTGGCGGTATCGATGAAGACCAGGCTACGCGTATTGCGGGCGGAGAAGGAGTGGTCACAGGCCGAACTGGCGGCCTATGTCGGAGTCGCGCGAGGCACCATCAATGCCATCGAAACCGGCAAGTACGACCCAAGTCTGCCGCTCGCTTTCAAGATCGCCCGCGCCTTTGGCAAGACCGTGGAAGAGGTTTTTCTTTATCAGGAGAACGAACAACCAGCAACGACGAATCCCGCCGTCTAGCTAGCCCCATCCACTCCAATGAGTATCGCCTTGTGCCTCCGACTTCTTTCGGTCGGCCTCTTGTGCCCGCCACTGTTGTTCCCTGTGCTCCCATTTGTATTGGGTGGAAGTGGTCGTGCCGCTTTCTTGCTTGGTCCAGTTCCGTCGGGAGGAGACGACCATGTCGCGAGGATTTGATCTCGATTCTTTCGGGATGGACGACTTCCGGGAGTCCGACTCCTATGATCGCGACAGGGAAACTGGTGCCGGCCGGGGCGACGGCTTTCTATCCAACACTAGCGTCAGATTGCAACTGCAAAAGCTGCGGGAGAAGGAGACGATCTCAGACCGTCGCGCCTCGCAGGCAGAGATCAGTCGCGCTACTTCTCCAGACCATCGCGATTTGCCGCCTCGATCTGACCGTGAACGGACCCAGTATAGCGATCGCAACAGAATGTATTCGCTCAGGCCATCGGAGATCCAAACGTTAACTGATGTAGGCAGGTTTCGCGTGGTGGCCGTCGAAGACTTGGCCAACCTAGGCTACTCCAGTGACCGCCCCAGAATGGACAGTGATCTCCGCAACCTTGCACGGCAAGGCCTCCTACAGAGACGTGGCACGAGTGCTCTCAAGAAAGAATCGCAGCACGTCTTGACACTCACCAAACAGGGACAAGGTTTCCTGCGACGGCAAGGTCTGGTGCCAAAGGACCAGACGATCTACTCCGGTCTCGTAAAGCCTAAGGAATCCAATCACGACGCAGCACTCTACCGTATGTATCAAAGGGCCGCAGGAGAAATCGAGCGCAACGGCGGGAAGGTCCTTCGCGTTCAGCTCGACTACGAGTTGAAGGAAAAACTTTATCGAAAGCTCGGCAAGGCCCAAGCCCCAGGTGGAGGCTGGAATCAACGCTCCAAGCTCGCTCTCGCGGATCAATTGCGACTGCCCGTTGTGAATGGCAAGGTCGCTTTTCCGGACGTGCGGATCGAGTATGCAAACCAAGAAATGGAAATCTCGCGCATAGACCTGGAACTTGCAACGGGCCACTACCATGCCGAACATCTCACTGAAAAGGCGCGCGCCGGCTTTCAGATTTACGCCCGCTCTGAAGACGCGCCAGGTCTCCGCCGAGTGCGGGACGAACGGGAAATCATGACCGCGATTCTGAGCCTCTGAGCTTATGGTCTTCCGAGAATCTAGCATCGAGAACCTCCGCAGCCTTGGCTACACCCAGGCCGAAGCCAGATTCCTGTATCTCGTGGCCATGCACTCTGGATACTTCTCGGCCCGCCAATACCTGGCGTTTGCTGGTGCCAAGAGCGGTGAAAGGAGCGCGGCATTCACCCAGAAGCTGTTGGGGAAAGGCCATGCAACGGCTCGGATGCTCCTCAGAAATGGCCGCGTCTATCATTTGTTCTCCCGTCTCATATATCGGGCTATTGGCCGAGAGCATCTTCGCAACCGACGCGAACATTCCGTCGAGCACATGCGCACCAAGCTGGCGACTCTGGATTTCGTCCTTGGGCATCTCGATTACCGGTATCTCGAAACCGAGGACGCAAAGGTTGCCTATTTTTGTAAAGAACTGGGTATCGCCAGATTCGTGCTCCCCGTAAAACACTACGCCGGAACGATTCGGGAGCGAACCACGGACCGCTATTTCGTTGACAAATTCCCGATGTTTTTCTCGCCCGAGTCTGCTTCACCTTCTGTGGTCACCTTCAGTTTTGTGGACCCCGGACTGCTGAGTCTGGCGAGCTTTGATACGCATCTGTTTGCTTACGGCAGCCTCTTTTCGGCTATCCCACAGGTGCAGCTAGTCTACATTGCAACCCGTCCCACTCACTTCGAAGCGGCGCGAGAACTCTTCCACGTACTGGCTCCTCGCGTTACGAATCCCGACCCCGGTGTCCAAGGCCTGCGTTACTTCACCTATCGGCGTCACTGGGAGAACAAGGAATACGCAAAGCTGAACGCGGAGCAAGTCGAATTTCTGAAGGATGCAACAGAGCGGTATCAAGACCCAAGGATCGAGGCGCTTTATCGCCCGTGGCTTCACGGACAGATTCCCGTGAATGCTGTTACGGAAGAGTTTCGAAGATTGGCACCGAAGCGGAACGTGTCATTCCGAACCGAACTCGTGGACGGTCAAACCGCTCTCTTCGAGCCCAGTTCGACAAATCCAAAGCCGCGGAAGGAGACCACTCCGGTGAAGAAGGGGCTCCAACCGACTTTCAGCCCAGGTTTCGGATTCGCGTTCACCAACGAGCACCGGGAAACGCCGGAGGAATAAGAAGATGCAAGGAGAAGGACGGCAAGAATGCACGCGGGCAAAACACTCGGAAGGCCGGGAGCGACCCCACTTTGGACGGCCTTCAGCCGCCCAAACCCTGTGGGGTCGCTCCCGGCCTGTCACCGAGGAACGGTGACCGCGTTTTACCCGCGTGCATACAGAATTGTAAGCAAATCCGAAGGCGGCGAAGAAGGAATTTCAAATACAGAGGGGAGAAACTCTCGATGCCAATTTTAAAAGCGCCACCCAAACAGCCCAAGACCACAGTTGTACAACTGCGACTCGATGACGATGCAAGGAGCAAGCTGACAAAATACGCTGAGTTTCTCGACTGTTCGCCCTCGCACGTCGTAACCGAAGCACTCAAACACGTCTGTCAAAAGGACAAAGAGTTCCAGTCCTGGCTCTCAGGCCAACAGATCAAGACTTCCGAACCAACTAAGAAAGAGGAGGCTTTCCAACTGGAATTGAAATGACACCGCATGCACCGTCGTCTCCAATTCGATAAGCGTGAGAACCCAGCGTCCGACCGACGACATGGCTCACGCTTCGTAACACCTGGTCTGACGGATGAACATCGCATCGAGCAGCAAAGCGTAGCGCCGTCTCCGCCTATCGTGAGTGGAAACCATTCGTCGATCTTTGATGAAAGCGAGCAACATGCCGCGCCAGCCCCCGCGGCCACAGGTGGAGGGAACGATGCCACGATGACAAGGCACCGTGTTGGTTCACCAACCAGTCTTCGCGAGACAATGTTACGTAACTTCGAGCCGCTCATTAGCAGTTATGAGGCAGCGAGACTACTCGGCAAAATCCATGTGAAGACGCTACAGCGCTACGCTCGGCAAGGAAACCTACCTGGATATCAAATTGGAGGCCACTGGTATTTTCGCGCATCTGAGCTGGACTCATGGTTGCGTTCTCGATTAAATTCATCTTGCCATCCGTGCCGCTTACAGGAGGAATCGGATGGAACATAAGCGGCAACGGGTTCAGTTTGGTTGGGTTTGTTTGAAAGCAAGAAAGAAGGGTCCTGACGTGTGGGTTCTGCGGTACCGCGAGAATCTCCCAGACGGGAGCAAGAAAAGGCGGAGCGTAGCCATCGGAACAGTTGAGGAGTTTCCAACTGAGTCGCAGGCTCGCAAGGCTGCCCTGTCATGGTTATTCTCGATGAACGCAGAGCCATCGAATGGAACAACTGTTTCGTTCGGTGCAGTCATTCAACGATACCTAGCGGAAGAGATCCCTGAAAGGATTTCGACTGCTTCACGGTACCGTTGCTGGCTGAAGAACCATGTTGAGCCGAAATGGCGAGGCTATCCTCTCGAGCAGATCAAACCGCTGCTTGTCGAGGATTGGCTCAAGAAACTTAACCTGGCACCGAAAAGCAAGTCCCATCTCAAAAACCTAATGCGCGTGTTGTTCAACGCGGCGATGCGTTGGGAGTTGATTCCCTATCAGCACAATCCCATGAGCCTCGTTCGCGTGAAGGACGGTTCGAAAAGACAGCGGGAACCGAAAGCGCTTTCTGTGGAAGAATTCCGCAAGGTGCTTGACTACATTCCCGAACCGTTCCGAACCATGTGCATTGTGGCAATGTGTCTGGGACTGCGGGTGAGCGAAATCCTCGGTCTAAGATGGCGTGACATCGACTGGGACGGACTGCGCTTGGCAGTGCGGCAAGCATACGTCTACGGTAAGCAGGGCGATGTGAAAACGCAGGCTTCTCATCGGTGGATGCCTCTTGACCGTTCGCTGGCGGACAAACTACGTGAACATGAAGCGAGGTTTGCTCGGTTGGCGAAATCGAACGATTGGGTGTTCGCAAATCCAGAGACGGGAAAACCATATTGGCCAGGTCGAATACAGGAGAACTGGCTTGTTCCTGCAGCACAGAAAGCGGGGATAAGCCGGATCGGCTGGCACACGTTCAGACACAGCCATTCAACGTTGCTTCATGCTCTTGGAGTCGATCTCAAAGTGCAGCAGGAACTCTTGCGGCATGCCGATATTCGAACCACGATGAATATCTACACGCAGGCGGTTCCCACTGCATTGCGGGAGGCGAACAGCAAAGTCGTTCGTCTCGTACTACCAGCGCAGGTGGCTTAGCGTTAGTGGCCCCTCATGGCCCCTCGACAGTCTGCAAGCGATTATTCAGGAAGGAGATATTGGTAGGGGCGGTGGGGATCGAAATTATCAAGTCGCAGAATCTACAGGAACTCTGCGGAATGAGTTGTACTCGTAAGTCCTTTGTTGTCTATAGACGGAACTGCGGTTGCCCCCGGATTGCCCCCTGATTCTACGCGCG
>DATJWZ010000375.1:0-28746 GCA_035500795.1 Candidatus Eiseniibacteriota bacterium
CCGTTGGTTGGCCCCGGCGCTTCCTGAATCCCTACTAACTCCAGCGGCGTAACATTCAGAACGACCGGGACGCCCGGCAACCCTCCGCTCAATATGCTCCCGGTCGACGCCTGCGAACCGCTGATCGTCAACGTTTGCCCCGCGTCCAGCGTCCCGGACCACAAAACAAGTCCCGAGCCTTGCGTCGCTGGCGTCCCAGTGTCTTCATTCTTCACCGGTAGCGGCTCTACTGTTACCGAAGCGAACGCTTGCTTCGTCGAATCAGCTTCGCTTGTGGCCGTGATCCGGACCGTCTGTGTCGCTTTCGTGGATGGTGGCGCAGTAAATAACCCGGAAGAGGTAATCGTGCCGCCAGTGGCCGTCCATTTCACTCCACTGTTCGACGTTCCACTGATCGACGCCGTGAACTGTTGCTGCCGCCGACTCGCTCCCATCGTAAGCTGTGTCGGCGTGATACGAATGCCGATGTCCGGCTGGAGCTTGATCGTTGCCCGGCCGACTTTCCTTGGGTCCGCCACGCTCTTCGCTATGATCACCGCGGTCTGACCTGGCTCAATCGAGGCTGGCGCTGTGTAAGCACCGCTCTGAGCAATCGTGCCTGTCGAAGCTGACCAGACCACACGCTGATTGCTGGTGCCGTTAACCTTTGCGTGGAAAATCATCTGCCCGTTATGCGAAAGAGCAGCCTGGCTCGGACTTACCTGCACCGATGTAACGACAGGCGCCGCTGGCGGCGTCAGTATCACCGTTGCCGACGCTGACAGTCCTGGATTCACTTGGCTTGTCGCGGTAACCGTCACAGTATTGGCTGAAGTGATCGACGTCGGCGCAGAATAACTTCCATCCGCAGCGATGCTCCCAAGTTCAGGCGAAATCGACCAACGTACTGCCCCATTTGAACTGCCCGTCACACTCGCCGTGAACTGAACCTTCTGCGAAGCGGTTGCCGTCGTTTCGGTAGGACTTACAGCGACGTGAAGAACAGCACGAAGCGTCACTCTCGCATTCGCCGATTTCGAAGTATCCGCCGCACTCCTTGCCGTGATCGTGACCGTCCGTCCCTGTTCGGCTGTCAACGGCGCTTTGTATGTTCCATCATCCCCAATGCTGCCCAACGGTGGGTTGAGTGACCAACGAATTGCATGATTCGGATTTCCTTTGACTACAGCATGGAATCTCGCCGAGTCTCCAGCGGAAACCGTCGCTTCGGCCGGAGTCAACGTCACCGTCACACGGTGCATCCACCGGTAGATTCCTGCTACAAGCAGTCCAACAACTAATACGACTGCCAGCGATCCCAGTACCCATGGCCACTCAATCTCGTAGCGGGAACCTCGGTCAGGCTTTTTCGGAGCTTTCTCGAGATCCTCCCCGCCCTCAATTTCCTCCACTTCGTCTTTGGTTGGACGAGGAGGCGGAGTGCGATGCTTGGATGGCGGCAATTCGGGTTCGATTCCATTTCTATGAAGCCGCAAATGATGCCCGCTAAGCACACGGTTGTTACTCAGCGTACCTTGCGGATCAAGCCTCTCACCCGTCTCTTCGTCATCAAGGACCCAGGTACCCACCGGTAGTTGCAGCCCATCGATGAGTTCGGAAAGGAAATCCCCGACTCTCAGGTCGGGAGGAGTATCGATCACATGTTCTTTGCCATCTTCCTGGTTCCGTATATGTACGTGAATATCACTCATCGCCTGACTGTAACCTTCGTTCGTTTCAAAACATTCCGCCAATCTTTAGTGACTGAAGTGGAGCGTTCGTTTCAATCTGCTTCGTCCAGCAGTGTCTATTCCTTCGCGATACAAATCAGCGATTGCCTGGCGGGGAGTCTTGCCCCTGTGTCTTGTCGTCTTGTTTGGTCGCGGGATCTGCCGGCTTCCTGTCGCTGTCCCCAGACTTAGGCTCGCCTCCCGTCTTGGCATCGCCACCACTGTTGTTGCTTTTTGCCGTTCCCTTGTCTTCGCTTGCTGCCTGCGACGTCGCAACATCGCCCTGCTTTGTTACACCGTCGGATCCGTTCCCTGATTTGCTTGCCTGAGCGGCCTTCGGCGTAGACGAATCAGAATCCTTCTGCTCGCTAGTCACACTCTTTCCCGTGTCTGCGCCGTGCGGCTTCCCTGAGCTTGCATCCTTGCTTTTCTGATCCTTAGGATTGCTCTTCTGCTTCCCGCCCTTTTTGTCGGAGCGCTCCGTCGCGCTATCAGCCTGTTTCGGCTTGTCAGATCCTGCCGGCGTCGATTTGTTATCTGTTCCGTCTGCTCGCGGCTCAGGCTTCTGCGCATTCCCTCCGATATCCGAAGAATTCTGGCCTGCTGTTTTCCCCTCAAGGTCTGCCACCGCCTTCCCGAGTTCATCGACCTCGATACGAAGGTTCGCAATGGTCTGTCCCATATCGGCGTTCACAGCGCTGATGCTGCGGTTCACCGCGTACCAGGTCCCTCCACTCAGCAACAGGGCGAGCAAAATTGTGAAAAGGGAAAGTCTGAGGCTCGCCGATCTCGATTGACGCAGCAACGCTGCAATCTCACGGATTTGCCCTTCGAGGCTGTCAGAAACATCCACTGCCGCACTCGCGTCTGGCCCAGAAATCGCAATCGACTTCGCGGCTTCATGCTTCAGATTGACCCAATCGACGATCGACGACTCCTGCAGATCGTGCCTCTCCAGGAATCCCTCGGCCTGTTGCGGACGATATCCACCTTCCCCCCGCACGAAAAATCCCCCACGCCGTTTCACCGGATCGACGACCAACGCAATCGGATTTCGTCTGCGATCAAATTCCTTGCAGACATCAAGGTCCCAGTGCGAAAGGAAAATATTGAGATCGGGATGCGAATGATACCAACCGACTCTCGTCACCGCGTGCCCGTTCTTCGATAGCTTCTCCGTAATTGCATCCAGTTCGCGCCAGCTCTCTTTGGTAAACGTCAGCCTCACCGGTGTTCCAGACGTGTGGCTTGCCGGAATCGCATGCTCGACCACTACCACCGGGGCCTTGGCCTCTTCCGACCACGTCTCGTATCCGAGTAGAAAACCGCCATGCTCCCGCGTCACATCTGCCGACAGGTGCTCCACCACGCATCGATAGGCACTTTGCGGAAAGACGACAATGCACTCCTCCGCGTGATGTCCGTCGTTCTCTGACCGATGACTCGTCAGACCTTGCAGACTGACCGGGCCGTCCGCGGGAGCAGGCCCCGCCGCAACCGATTCGTCCTGCAAAACCTTGATTCGCCTTGGAATGCCAGCCATCACTTACTCCGTTTCCTGTTTCACAGAAAAATACAAAGGTTCGCCTTGCAACCGGCTGTCGTAATCACTCCAGTAGAAGAGTCCGGCTTTCATCGAACCGGGATCGACGACCAGCGCAAACTGATAGGGACGAGCGAAGAGTAGGTGCGATTCCCAGTCTCCGCGTGAGAAGAAAATGCCCTGTGTTGGATGAGTGTGGTACCACGCAAGCTTGCATTTCTCTTGCGATCCGCTCAGTTCCAGCAACCTGCGTTCCACGCTTCCCCACGATTTTTCATCAACGCGAATGTGCGAACTGGAACGGTCCTGCGATTCGATCGGTAATACGTCGGTAACGTCCAGGCAGTATTGAATGCCGTTGGCGCTTCTGCTTTCGCGCCGATACCCGGCAAGCACACCGGCCACTTCGTAACCGTGACGGATGCTCACCTTACAGTGACTGACAAGTTGCTGACACGCGCTCGCATGCATCCGGACAGTCACTGCTCCTCCGGAATGAAGCTCGTACGACAGCTGTGATACGACGGTGGAATCGGACTTTGCTCGCGGGCGGCAACTTGAGAGGATGCGAACCTTGGCTGCACCATGAGTACTCTTTTCCATTCCCTCGCTTCTCAGCACTTTGACTCGCTTTGGCCGTTCTGCCGCGGCGAAGAGTATCGGTGCAGTGTGTTGCACTCCCGGAAAGGGCAATCGACTCAGGCGCGTGCTTTGCAGGACTAACATGGGGAACTCTGTCTATGAATTGCGAAACTTGATTCGACGCCCTTGTCGCGCGGACCCTTGCGTCACAGGAACTTCCGCCACTGCAGCCGATGCCTGAACCTCCACTGCTGGCGTAACTCCCTGAATCCGAATCCTTCGGCCGGCGGTTGGAACTATCTCCGCTGCTTGTGCCTGAATCCGAATTCTCCGTGCAACTGCGCTCGGCCGGTAAAGTGGTTTGTCGTCTACCGAAATTCCACGCTTCTTGTCGACGATGCTTCTTGGTTCCGCATATTCCCTTACCCACTTCGCAACGTCTCGATCGAGTGGATAAGGAAACCGGCTGTCGTCGGCGTGATAATTCCGGTACTGCACCATATCGAACAACTGCCGGCATAGATCGTCCAGCCCCGTCCCGCCCAACCATTCCGCGCGGTTGACGCAAACATTCTTAGGCTCGTCATGTTGTACATTTGGGTGCCAGATTGGCGATTCCCACCGCAACCGCGGCACTTCCGAGGGAAACTCCTGATCGCAATACATCAACACCGAATGCTCGTTCCCGTAAATCGGCTCCTGTGAGCCAGGATCAATACCTACAATCCCCTTGCACAGGAAAGTCACGCGAAAGCGTTCCGCAGCCCTCCCCGGAATCGCATCCACCTGCGACGCGCGCACAAAATCACTGTCACGATTCACGGCATCAAGCCGTCGCCATTCATCTTCCAAACGTACCTGTCGCGGATCAAACGCTGCAGTCGCCATGCGGTACTCCTGTTAACGATGCGGATCAAATCGCTCTGTTCCATTCAGGCCTACAGATGCGCGTGGAAGTGCCACGGAATACCCGCCAGCAACGACTTCACGCCGCAGATGTAAGTCATGACCTTCCTTCACGCCGTTTTCTCCAAGCGTTCTGTCATCGCTCAAAGTCCGCCCGATGTTCTTATCGTCGAGGACCCAACTCACCTGATGATTCTCCGCATCTTGCATCGGCAGGTTTAGCTCTCCAATCAACTCGGACAGGAAATCCTTGGTTCGCATATCTGTCGGCGTCTGGATCGAATGACTCTCGCCACCCTGCGTGTGCACCCGGATCTTGATATCTGGCATCTTCCCCATTCCTCCTTGCACTGTTGTGCAACAGCTTCTGAACGCTCGCTACGCCTAGCCCGCCGTACGCAGGCGCTCCGGGAGCAGAGAGTTTCCGCATTGCGGGCATTTCCCTCGCAATAAAACATCCGCACACACCGCGTGAACTTCATGCGTTGCCGTCACGCTGCATCGACACTTAGGCTGGTCCGGCTTCAACTCCCTCCGGCATCCATAACAGAGTCGAACGTCAGCTTCCGCAACGAACACAGTCCGATTGTTGTCCAGGATCTTGATTCGTGACTTTGGCCGCCTCATCCAGAACGCGACAGCCACAAAAATCGCAGCCGCAATCGGGAGCAGATAAATCAGTCCGCTGGCGTTGCTTCCTAGAAGGAAAAGCACAACGACCCAAACCACTACGAGAACGGCGGCATCTACCACAAGGACTACCCCTAACTTCGTCAGGCGCAACTTCTGCAATTCCATTACTACGTTCCTTCTAACCTCAGTCCGCGCTACGCGGCAGCTTCCCGCACCGTTGCGGGTTGCAATTGCTCCTCGCTCACGGCAGTCTCGCGTTCAAGACCGGGATAGCTGTCGAGATCTCCCGTCATCTCGTACCATGCTGTCGCGCCAGCACCGACAACTTGCAGTACGTCAAGTTTAGGAATTCCAAGTTTCGCCAGAGGCCACTCGGCCCGGCTCTCCTTGGGGAGCACAATGTGAGTCGTCTCTGGTTGTCGAAGCTGTTTGCAGGCGGGACATCGCGCAGCCTCTTCGCCCACCATCCGCAGAGGCTGTCCCAATTCCTCCGTCTTGTTGCAGGTGCCGCAACGAAGACTGACGACGATTTCGCGTCCGAGATCGACCGCCCCCTCTTGCTTGTATTCCTGTGCAAACCGCGTCATAAGATCGGCCGCCGTCGTCGACCTTGCTTGGAAACTCCTCGTTTCCGTGATCTCTCCGTAACGGAAATGACCGGGACAGTGCGTCTTTCGTTCCGACTCACTGATGTAGAAGTCGTTGATCGTGCAATTCACCACCAGGCGTTTGCCGGCGAGAGCGTTTTTGAAATCACCGTGCAGCATCTTTACCGCTTCCTGTACTTGCAGCGCTGCGATAATCGACCCCATCGTCGAGGTCGTTGGCACCTTGCCTCGTGAGAGATTCCGCAAAGCAATGCCTCTGCACGATGCCGCCTCCGCCAGGGCAGCGCGCGCAGACTCGGACAGCCTGCATTCATAGCAAGCGCCCAGTCCCGGCAAATACGCCCCGACTTCTCCCTGCAGATTTTCCATCGCTCCATCGACCCACGGCTTGCCCGCCTTCTCGCACAAGCGGTTCAGAGAGCGACGCGCCAGCCTGCTATCGAGGCACGAGAAAATTATGTCTGCGCGCCGCACTACTCCCAGACCTAAGGCCTCATCCAGATCCCCGGCAAGTGGCTGCACTCGAACGTCCGGATTGAGCTCTTTAACTCGCTCGCAGATCACTTCCGCTTTGAGACGCCCGTGATCCGATTCGCGAAAGAACACCGATCGGCTCAGATTCGCAACCTCGACCGTGTCACGATCCAGAACTACTATCAGTGCCACGCCCATCATCGCCAGATTCTTCGCGACTTCGTTCCCCAGCGCGCCCGCTCCCACCACCAGTGCGATCGCCTTGCGGAGTTTCGTCAATTCCCAGGCCGATGACAGGGACAAAGAGTGATACCGATCCATCGCCGGATCTTTGATCTGCAAATCTGTCATGTTGATAGACCTGTCCAGGCCCCCACCTGGATAGTGAAGAATCATCCTGTTTCGTTACACGGGTGTGTCACATCAGGAACCGCTCCAGCACCGTCAAAACAAAACAGCCGCTGCGGCCATCAATCCCTTCACTGCAGTCAGCACAGAAGTCACACCACCTGCCGCTCCTGTGACCTGCTCAAGCGCTCCCAGGATGTTGTGCTTCGATGGTTTCTCCTTCGACAACTCATCGGCTAAGTTGGCCGTCGCTTCCTGCGCCTGGCTGGGATTCGCCAGTCGGCCCGACTCCGAATGCAACGTCTGTATGAGTTCCTCGAGCTTCGCTTTGATCTCGTCCAACGATGCATTAGCGGGCGTCGTTTGCGCTCCCGACGAAGCTTGCGCTCTCGTTCCAACAGCCAGCGAACCCGCCTGGATCGACCCTCCATTCATGATGATTCCGCGATTTCCCATAGTTGATCCTCCCGCGCTCTCATGCTGATCGTGGATTGACCTTCGCAAAGGCGAAGCTCAACTGCAGTCGAAGCATCCCTACCTTCGCCTCATAGGTTTCGAAAAATGAGGTTGTCGACACATCAGTGCCCCGCGCCCACGCTTCTTGTCCCAAGATTCTTCACAAAACTCAACCGGGACGGCCGTTCAGACTTCTCCGACTTCGCCGTGGAGTGGCTTCCTACTGCAAACGTCTCTGCCTGAATCGTTCCACTCCCCGAAACAATGACTCCACTGTTAAGGACAGTTGTTTGCCGTTCCTTCAGGTCTGTTGTTTCAATGTTGCGAGCGTCCAGAAACTTGATAATCGTGTCGAATATCTGGCGCTCGAGAACCTTCTTGTAAAGTTCACTGTCGAGCTTTTGAAAATACCGCCGGTAGAAACCCGATGCAGTATCTTCACGCAACGATGTAACTGCCCCGTAATTGAACGATCGGTTGTTACGAACGGTCTTGCGTAGCTTCCGTTCCTCCCTCCACTCGTCATACTTCCGGCTCACAAACACCAGCGGCAAAAAAGGAAGAGCAGCCAAAAAAAATGGCGTCAGGAAGAAGGAAGTAACCCCAAGTTGCATCCAATCTTCAAACGAAAGCTCCGGATTGAGACTATCGACGCCGTGATAACGTTCATACACCGGTGTTAACACGTTGTAGTTCACTTCAATGAACAGGTGATGCCCGGTATTGACGAATCTCAGCATCACGTTTAACGCCAGTTCTCCGCTCCAATCGACGACTTGAATGCGCTGATAATGTCGAACGACCAGGTCGTCCGACTCGACAAACTCGCTGACGACTTCGGGCGTCACCCTGGTGCACGGACGCCCCAGTGGGTCAGGAAGAAATCTGGTGTCCGAGCGAATATCCTGCCCGTTAACACACAACAGATTCTCGATTTTGAGTCCGTCGAAACCCAGGGACTTGGCTGTTTGTGCGATCTCGTCGTAAAGTTCCTTCACCTCGAAAGAGAGGGGCGCAACCATCTGGCCGAGATCCTCTTTTCCCTTGTTCACGTCAACAGCAAAAGACCATCCTCCAAGACTCCCTCCGTTGCCAACGAAGGGAGCAAACCCGTTGTAGATCACCACATTCGCGCTCTGCGCCTCATCGAGATCCTTCATCACTTGCTGCATCTCCAGATGCTTCGCTGGAGGAACGCAATCCGGGTTGTAACTTCCTTTTAGAAGGTTATGACGAACCAACTTCTCTGCTTCGTAGCGCTCCCACGCCACGATCAGCCAAGCGCCGGCCCATGCGGCAAGTGGCCCAAGAATGATCGCGATGGGCAACAATTCCAGATTTCCGAGGCCTACCAGCAGAACCAGTAACAGAACAAAAAATGGAATCGTGAGGAAGGCATTGCGAACGTTCACGCGCCGACGTGCTTCGAGACAATGCCTCAGTACTGTAGCGGTGTCCAATCCATACGACGGCGCCAGGGCCAGGTGCTTTTCCCGCGCGAATTTCTTCAGCACCCACTCTCGGAACTTGGCGCTGCGATGCGCCTCCGCACACAAATAACGCGTCGCATCTGACTCTTTCCATCCGGCTACTTTCGCCGCCGCTCGACGGCTCCCGCCGATCTTCAGCACCGGTTCCTCTTCGTACGAACGGACCGACTTGATGGGTTCTCGGATGACTTTGACTTCCCGCGAGAGCGCGTCGAACTTCATAGACGCTTCCTCCTGAAATAAACGAGGGCCCCGCCATGGGATTCACGCGCCCTTTTGGGGATTAGGCGCCACACCATGACAACAATGTTATTGTGCTAGTCGGGGAAGAATTTCAGGATTCGAAACCTGAACTTGGGGAGAAACTCTCCAACTCGAGCGTTCGACGTATACACCCAACTCCATCATCAGCAAACACCATTTAGATTTAGTTACAAAATCCGGATAACATTGGCAAGACTCGCAGCAACTCCATCTCGGAAACTGACCCGAACCTGCTTTCGTTCGCGAAAAATCAAGCATAAGAAAAACTTGTGCGGACCCTGCCGATCAAACTGCAACTTTAGTTTTTCCCGCTAGTTGTGCACGCTCATGGTATCGGCATATATTCGCCCACAGGTCGTTCCGCTTTTTCAAAATCGTTACCGAGAAACTCTCCCGAATTCAAACGCGACCTCGCTCCAATCAACCACAAGTTTTAATCCGACGCCTGTTACAAAATCCGAACGGCTCGCATCTGACGGCACGCTCAAAGTTGCACCGACGATAGCTCTTCAACCGCAACTCCAATGCTATCGGGATTTCCAATAAGGTTGGCAGCGTCCCCACAGCCATAGTGCAATGGACAACCCAGTGTGTATCAAATTTCGTGGAAATCCAGTCTTGGCTTTATCTTAGCGGCAAAATAGGTGGTGCCCATACCATCAACGCTGAGGCTCTGAAAAGCATCTTAGGTTAAGACCAGGCGAGGTTTTAGCAGTGTCAACAAAGCTTAATCGCACCTGACAAATCGACCCTCGAACGCCCCGGCTATCCCTGATGAGGACATAATGATGTGGAATTCGGTTTCAATTGAGCGGGTATCAGCGCACAGCTACAAAATTCCAACCGACGCGCCCGAGTCCGATGGCACCTACGAGTGGAACCACACCACCATTGTGATTGTGACCGTCGACGCAGGCGGACAGCAGGGCCTCGGCTATACATATGCAAACGAGCAGACAGCTTCGCTCGTGCGAGGCCAACTCCAGCACCGAATCCTGGGAGCCGACGCATTTTCTCCCTCTTCAATCTATATGTCGATGTGGCGCGACGTTCGCAACGTCGGGCGTCCCGGGATTGCTTCGCTCGCGATCTCTGCGGTCGACTCTGCGGTTTGGGATCTAAAAGCACGGCTTCTCGGCCTGCCACTTGTTACTTTATTGGGCCAAGTCAGAGACGGAGCAACCATTTATGGAAGCGGCGGATTCACTTCTTACAGCGACCAGAAGTTGGAGAACCAGTTTTCGAGATGGGCCAGCCAAGGCATTCGGAGTGTCAAGATGAAAATCGGCAGAGATCCTGACCGAGACATTCATCGCGTTCAGGTTGCTCGCCAGGCGATTGGACCCGAGATAGCTCTGTATGTGGATGCAAATGGAGCGTATAGCGCGAAGCAGGCGCTGGCGCAGGCGGAGAAATTTAACGACATGGGAGTTTGCTGGTTCGAAGAACCTGTGTCCTCAGATGATCTGCCCGGTCTAAGACTTATTCGCGACCGGGCGCCTGCGGGAATGGACATTGCGGCGGGCGAGTACGGATTCGACATCTTCTATTTCCAGCGGATGCTGGAAGCCGGTGCAGTTGATGTGCTGCAAGCCGACATCACTCGGTGCGGCGGAGTAACGGCATTCCTGCAAGTCGCGGCGCTTTGCCAATCTTGCAACGTGCCTTTGTCAGGTCACACCGCACCCGCGCAACACACTCACCCTGCTTGCGCAGTCACTCCGTTTAAGAATCTCGAATACTTCCATGATCACGTGCGCATCGAACAACTGTTATTTGATGGCGTGCCCGTGCTGAAGAATGGAGAATTGCATCCAGATCTCTCCATGCCAGGTAACGGCCTTGTGCTCAAGCAAGCCGACGCAAAGAAATTTGCCGCATGATCTTCCCGGCCTTATTACTGGGAACGATAAAAGGGATTTCACGAGCCTGCAAGTTACACAACAGGCATGGCTAAGTCGTCGGTGTCTGCAGGGTTTTTACCAACCATGGGATGATGACTTCTTTAAAGATCCTCGGGTCGGGCCAGACGCCGACTTGTCGTCCCAGATGGCCGCCGCTGGGATTGATCCAGGCCTCCTTCGGCGTGTCGCCTTTACTGAGAAGCAGATAATCGTCAGCGATCGGCACTTGCGTATCTCGTACCCCTGCGATCACCAGCATCGGCGCCATAGGCTTGCCCAGCAGTCCCTGATGCACCAATGACATTTTTGGCAGATACTCGGCCATCTCATGGAGCGTGTGCACGTTTTCGAGAATGTTCATGAGCGCGGGCACTTGATCGAAAAGATACTCGCGATTTCCCAACAGATGATTCATTAGGAAGTCTTTCTGGAAAAACTCATCCACCGGAGGTGATTGCGCGCTGGCTCCGCGCAGCCGCCCACGCTCAACAATCGCCATCTTTGTTGCCCAGTATGCACCCCAACTCACGCCGTGCAGCGCGATTCGGTTCTTGTCGATCTCCCGACGCGATTGTGCATAGTCGAGAACCTTCGACAACATGCGCTCCGAGTTCTCGCTGACTTTGATGGGTGCCTGCCCGGTGCCCGGTCCATCTACCGCCAGATAACCAATCCCAAACGGAAGAATTGCGCCGAAGCTCTCAGTCAGATCTTCCTTTCGGCTATCGAGTCCATTGACCGCAATCACCAGCGGGACTTGGCCACTCGCGCTCCTCGGCAGACGCAGGTATCCGATGATCTCTTTTCCCTCGAACGGAATGTGTACAACCTCAAGCGGCGGATCGAAAAACTTCGCATGATCGAGAAATGCCCCAATCGCCTTCTCATACGACCGCTGCTTTTCAGGAGACGCCGGAATCGGCCAGCGTCCGAACGAATACAGCCGCCACGCGCGAACGTAGTCGGCATTCGCTTTAACCGGATCGGACTTCTCTAGCGACTTTCCCTCATGGAAGTAGCGATCTGCAACCTTCATGAAGCCAGCAGCCCACTCATCTTTGTCCGCCGTGTGGATGCTCTCGAAAGCTTCTTTAACATCCGCCGGATCAAGCCCAATGAGCGGATACTGCCCCACCTCAGCGCGATGGACTGCTTCCACCTTGATTTCATCGATGGTTCGTTCCCGACGTTCCTGAGTTTGGCCCGTCCTGGGCCTGATCAAGAGCGCGCACATAGCAGCAACAAACAAAACGGAACCTCTCCAGGTCATAGTTTGTTTCCATTCGGAAGCTTCAGGAACACCGATAAGGGCGGGACCGAATAATCGTCCGGCCCAAATCTGACAAGATTTCGCTAGAACACCACCTTCGCTCCAAGCTGAATCGATCTCGGCCCGCCCGATCCAACAGCCGGATTCGCAGCGGCCACATCCGGGGTTGCGCAGCCACACCCAAAGGGCTGGACTGAAGGGTCATTCAATCCGAAACCGTTTTGTCCGCCATATGGGTTGGCGAAGTTGGGATGGTTGAGGATGTTGAAGAATTCCGCGCGGAACTGGAGCCGCACTCTCTCGCCGAAATGAAAGTTCTTGGCGACAGAGAAGTCAAAGCTCCGGAATCCGTTGTCCTGGAACATATTCCGTCCCATATTTCCGAAGTGGCCCAGTGGAGGCGCCATCATCACCGAGTTGCCAGCCGCGTAGCAGCCGAACAAATTCAAAGCTGCCGTTTCCGGTCCGACCACTCCGCCATCCACTGCCGAAGCGGATGCGGCACATCCAGCGGGCATCGTCGGATCCCCCGGTGCGTAGAACGGAATTCCAACTCCCTTGCCTGCCTTGAAATCAGAGGGATTGCCCAGGCTCGCTGTTCCCGCCTTGTAGAAGCTCCATCGAATCGGCTGCGTAGCCGGCGGGCTGACTGGCAATGCTCCCGTGCCTGCAGCATCGGTCCCTAGATCAATCGGACCCCAGAATTGCGGGCTTGCCAACGTCGTGATCGAGTTGATCTCCCATCCCTCCAGCATCTGTCCGTATCCCTTCCGGCCAGGAATCTCATATGTAAGCGAGAGGGTCAGCCGATGACGGATGTCAAAATCACTATTTGCATATTCGGCACCCAGGTTGTAAGAGTTTTGCGGCAAGCCGGAGCCATACCCGAAGTCCCAGTTCGCTCCCACATCGTCGGACGCATGCGCGTACGTATAACCCGCAACCATGCTTAGACCATGGAAATTACGCGCATTCAGCGTAACCTGGAGTCCGTTGTAGTTCGACCGATACACATTCGCCATCTGAAAGATGTTGGCGAGATATGGAAACTTGTTCGCGTAAGGACGATTCGCCTCTTCGCCTCCGGTGCTGTCGGGAGCGCAATTGTTGGGGTCGGTATATCCCGAAGCGATACACGCCGCAACCGCCGATGCCGGCCAGCCGGAACCCACAGGAGCCTGATTGATATCGCGAATTCCGGTGAGGTGTGTTCCGTGATTGCCGACGTATGCCGCCTCGAGCGAAAGATTCTGTGTGAGAGCATGTTGCAGGCTCAGATTCCAGTTCCACACGTAAGGTGTGGTCAGACCGTGATCCACGCTCATGATCGGGCACGGACTCGCGTTGCAATCCACACCGTTGCTTCCGTATAGAGACGTACTCGCCGAATCCCAAGGGACAGGATTCAGGAAATTCTTAATCGTGATATTGCCGGTTGTGATTGTGCCGCCCGAAGTGTTCCCTGAGGCATCGATCGGTGCGCCGGTTGGAACGCTGCCCGGTCCGAATGCATTATTGAACGCGACCCACGATTGCCAGTTCACCGTTTCATAAATTAATCCGCCGCCCCCCCGGAGCACCGTCCGCCCATTGCCAAGAATGTCCCACGCAAATCCTCCACGCGGGCCGAAGTTGGTGTGATCCGGGTTGTAGAGGCTGCTGATCCCATGTCCGACCTGAACCATTCCAACATTCGGATCGAAGTTACCCAGCAGATTATGAGCCTCCTGCGGTACTGTGGAGTACTCGTACCGAACCCCGAAGTTCAGTGTGAGCTTCTTTGTGATCCGCCAGTCGTCCTGGAAAAATCCCGCGTAGGACCAATTATGCAGCTGCAGCGTTGGGTTCCCGACTTCGACAGATGATTTGAAAGGTAAGCCAGCCAGGAAATCCTCGAGCGGAGTCGATCCCGCTCCCGTTCCGATCGCTACTCCACCCAGGAATGTAATGCTGCCTCTTGCGTTTCCATACGCGGCGTTCCTCACGCTGTCGTAGTGCAGTTCGCCGCCGAATTTCAACGAGTGTTTCCCGGCAGTGTAAGACACGTGATCGATAAACTGCGTGATCGAATCCGGTCCCTGGAACTTGGGCCATTTGAAGCCACCCAGACCGGGAAAAAAGTAACCGCCAAATCCGATACGCGGAAGACCTCCTGTATATTGGCCGCTGACGCCGGTATTTAATCCGTAAGCAGATGCGGGCGTGCTGAGATCACCCGGCAACGTTGGTTGATAGAGCCGATTGTAACCAACACGCATCTCGTTTACCCAGTGAGCCCCCGGCGTATAAATCCAATTGCCCCCAACGACCTGCGCCCGTGTGTGAATCTTGGATAACCACTTCTGTTGCAGTTCCGGAAAATCTTCCACCGTTCCCGAATTGTCGCCGAAGAAATATGTCCCACTGATGCTGTGCTTGTCACTCAGCGTGAAGTCCAGCTTGCCAACCACATTGTCGACGTGAACGTCATTGTTGAAACCATTCGGAATGTTGATGCTTTGCGTGTTATTCATCGGAAAGCCAGACCCATCGCAGGCAACGCCTCCACCCGTCAATTGACATCCTGCAATCTTCAGGCTCGCAGCATTGATTGGGACCCCCGCCGCATTCAGATCCGCGATTGCGTCCGGAATACTGTCTGCACAATCGCCGGTTGCGATCACGATGCAGGTACCGTTCGCTGGCATTGAGACCATCGATGGACTGGTCACGCCGCCGAAGGAATTTCCCACGTTGTAGCGTTGCCCTTCATAAGCGCCAAAGAAAAACGCCTTGTCTTTGATCAATGCGCCGCCTAGACTTCCGCCAAACTGTTCCAGCGTCCGTGTCAGTTTCGGATCGGGTGACGCATTGAAAAAATTCCTCGCATCCATGGCGCCGTCGCGGCCAAAGCCGAACGCCGTGCCATGCAAGATATTTGTGCCCGACTTCAATCCCACGTTCACCGCAGATCCCGGCTTCCATCCATATTCCGCCGGAGGATTTTGCTGCAGGTTGAACTCCTGAATCGAATCGATTGGAAGGATTGTCGCAGAATCTCCGGCGATGCCGGCGCCATTCACGATCGCCTGGCCGGAATAAGGTTCGCTGTCGAACAGTCCCTCAATGAAATATGAGTTATCTTCAGCCCGCAAGCCGTTCGAACTCGTAGTAGAAAATCCGCCGCCGGGATAACGCATCACCCCTGGACGCAGTTGCAGTAGGTTTTCATAGTTGCGCCCATTCAGCGGCAGATCGTTGATTTCCTGGTTACTTAGGGTTCCACCGAGCGTCGCCGATGTCGTGTTTACCAGAGGCGTTTCTTCGGTGATGGTCAAGGTTTCGGTTACTTGCCCCGGCTGGAGGGCAAAGTCCGCTCGTACGTCGCTGGCTACTTCGATTTGCACGGAGGGTCGCTCGACAGTCTTAAAGCCCTTGGCTGATACGCGGATCGTGTAGGTCCCGGGCTGCAGATTCGCAACCGTAAAGCTACCTGTCTCGTCCGTCTTCTCGGTGCGAACAGTCCCTCGCTGCTTGTCAGTGACAACCACAGTCGCCCCACCAACTGCTGCGCCGCTTTGATCTGTGAGAACTCCAAGGATTCTGCCGGTCGTGGATTGCGCCATTGCCGCCAGCGACAGCAGAAAAAATATGGAAATCGACGCAATTAGAGAAAGAGCGAGTGTGATCCGTCCCTCTTGGGACGCGATCCAACGAGAGAGCATAGAACCCTCACTTTCTGGTCCGACAGCCATACCATTGTCCGGGAAAGCCTGTCAAGAAGAATTCAAGCTAGCTGTTTATGAATACTGGTCTCAAGCCGGAGACTTGGCTGAGACCAACAAGTGGCTATATTAAGTACTACTTGACGCCATATATCCAGTTGGTAGTAATATCCTCGAAATTGGTTATACCATCATACCTAAAGACCAATGCCCTTTAGCCATCGTCAACTCGTTCCTCCTCGAACCAGCCAGATGCGGTATAGTAGCCAGACCAGCGGCTGTGCCTCCGCCGCCTCTTCTCTACGTCTTTGGGGGGACAGTGTTGTGTACAAACTCGTCCGTACATCCCGTCTCTACGAGCAAATCGTTCAGCAAATCGAAGAGTCCATCGTCAAAGGTAGCCTTAAACCGGGCGACCAGCTGCCGGCTGAGAGGGAGCTCGCACAGCGATTCGGTGTGAGTCGCACTGCGGTCCGCGAAGCTGTCAAGGCGTTGCGCGAAAAAGGCCTAGTCGAAGCTTACTCCGGAAAAGGAACCTTCATCACCGACGGCACCACTCAGGCTGTCCGCCAGTCGCTAGACTTGATGGTGAAGATCGGCCAGGCAGAAGGTCAGCATCATCTCGCGGAAGTGCGCGCCATTCTCGAGCCGGAGATCGCTGCTCTCGCTGCCACACGCATTCAGGAACCGGAACTCGTCACCATGCGTGAAGCGGTCGCCATCATGGACCGCTCGGGACAAGATCCCGATGCCTACATCGAGGCCGATCTTGATTTTCATTTGGCCTTGGCGGAAGGTGCCGCGAATCCTTTGATCCTGTCTCTCTTGGATTCCGTCGTCGGGTTGCTTCGCGAGCAGCGCCTGCGCATCTTTCGCGTGCCGGGTGGCCCGGAGCGCGGCCAGATTCATCACAAGCGGATTCTTGAAGCAGTGGAGAAGCACGATGCGGAAATGGCGCGGCAGGCCATGCGTGCCCATTTGTCGCAAGTGCGGGACGACAGCCAGGCGCCTGCCGCCAAGCGTGGTGTCGGCAAACAAAACGTGCATTAGTGCACGTTCATGGGAAAGCTCAGTTTGGAGGCAGACCGGGAATGGCGAAGGTCGGATTCATTGGCTTAGGAGTGATGGGTAGCCAGATGGTGAATCGGTTGCTCAGCAAGGGGCATACCGTAACTGGCTACAACCGGACTCGCTCCAAAGTGCAGTGGCTCGTTGAAAAAGGAATGACCTGGGCCGACTCCCCGCGCGCCGTCGCGAATTCCTCCGATTACATCTTCGCAATGGTCACGAATGCCGCTGCCACTCAGGCGATCAGCGAAGGTCCAGATGGATTGCTTGCCGGTTTCAGCGCTGGAAAAGTCTTCATCGACATGAGCACCATCAGTCCAGCCGTGAGCCGCGCGCTGGCTGCCAAAGTTCGCGCACTCGGTGCGGATATGGTCGACTCTCCTGTATCCGGCAGCGTCATTACTCTGCAGGAAGGAAAGCTCTCCGTCATGGTCGGAGGGCGCAAAGACACGTTCGAAAAGATCAAGCCCCTGCTGCTCGACATCGGTCCGAAGGTCACGCATGTCGGCGACAACGGCCTCGCTCTATCGATGAAGATCGCCACGAATCTAAGCCTCGCCGTGCAGATGCTGGCTTTTTCGGAAGGCGTTCTGCTCGCCGAAAAAAGCGGTATCGACCGCGAAGTCGCGGTCGACGTGCTTACCCATAGCGCCATCGCCTCCCCCATGATTCAGTACCGCGGACCATTCGTGCTCCAGCAGCCACAAGAAGCATGGTTCGACGTCAACATGATGCAGAAAGACATGGTGCTGGCCATGGAACTTGGCCGCCAGCTCGATGTGCCCCTCCCCACCACCTCGGTAAGCAACGAATTCCTGACCGCGGCCCGCGGCATGGGCTGGACCAAGTACGACTTCGCCTGCATCTTTGACGTGCTGGCGACCATGTCCAATGTCATTACTCCAATCACTGCTGGAGGCAAGAAGCAGTGACGATTACGGCACCCAGTCCGGCGGCGAACGGTCACCCATCCGGCCAGAAAGAGAAATGGTTGCGCGCCTACAAGCAAATGGTTCGCATCCGCCTCTTCGAAGAGCAGGTCAATGAGCTTTACACCCGTGCTCTGATGCCCGGCCTCGCTCATCTTTATAGCGGGCAAGAAGCAGTAGCCGTCGGAATTTGCGAAGCCCTCCGTGTTGATGATTACATCACCAGTACTCATCGAGGCCACGGTCACTGTCTGGCGAAAGGCGCCTCTGCGGATCGCATGTTTGCGGAACTGCTCGGAAAAGAAGCCGGATATTGCCGTGGTAAAGGTGGATCAATGCACATTGCTGATCCCGCCACAGGAAACCTCGGCGCCAATGCCATCGTTGGCGGTAGCGTTGGAATCGCGACGGGCGCGGCGCTAGCTTCGAAACGTTTAGGGAATGGGCGTGTTGCGGTTTGTTTTTTCGGGGAAGGTGCGCTCGGCCAAGGCTCTCTTTATGAGGTGATGAATCTGGCGCAGCTCTGGAAGCTGCCTGTCATCTACGTCTGCGAAAACAACCTTTACAACGAGTACACGCACTATAGCGAAACGACAGCTGGAACTATTCTGGGACGCGCCACAGCGTTCGGCGTCGAAGCAGCCACGGTCGACGGCCAGGATGTTCGTGCAGTAAATGCAGTGGCCGAGCGATTGACCAAGCGCGCCCGATCCGGCGAAGGCCCCGCTTTCTTGCAAGCCGATACCTATCGCTATAGTGGCCATCATGTCGGCGACGTCAATCGCGAGTACTATCGGTCCAAGACCGAAGAACAGCACTGGAAAACAGATCGCGATCCTATCAAGCTCCACGCTGTTTGGCTTTTGGATCATGGTTATGCGGATGCGGCTGAACTGGAAAGAACGACAGCCGACGCGCGATCCGAGATGGAAGCCGCCGTTAAATTTGCGATGAATGCGCCGTACCCCGGCGTCGACCAGGTTACCGAGGACGTTTATGCCTGAGCGCGAACTCACCTTCGCTCAGGCGGTTCGCGAAGCACTCGCCGAAGAAATGCGGCGCGACTCGTCTGTCTGCATTTTCGGCGAAGACGTGGCTGAAGCTGGAACACCCTTCAAAGTACTTTCCGGGCTCGTGGAGGAATTCGGTCGCGAACGAGTCTTGGACACTCCAATTTCGGAGGCCGGCTTCACCGGCATTGGAGTCGGTGCCGCGATGACCGGCCTTCGCCCCGTCGTCGACATCATGTTTGGCGACTTCCTCACACTCACCATGGATCAAATGGTGAATCAGGCTGCAAAAGCGCACTACATGTCCGGCGGCCACTGGAAAGTTCCCATGGTGCTGCGCACCACGCTCGGCGCCACGAGGCGATCTGCGGCACAACACTCTCAATCTTTGCAAGCGTGGTTCAGTCACGTTCCGGGCTTGAAAGTCGTCTTGCCTTCGACGCCTTACGATGCAAAAGGGCTACTAAAGACTGCCATCCGCGATGAAAACCCTGTGGTCTTCTTCGAAGACAAAATGATGTACAAGCTCAAAGGACCCGTTCCGCCTGATGATTACACGATTCCGTTCGGCGAGGCCGACGTAAAGCGCCAAGGCGATGACATTACCATCGTCGCCACCAGCAGCATGGTACAGGTCGCGCTAGGTGCCGCCGCATTTCTCGAGAACGAAGGAATCAGCGCAGAAGTCGTGGATCCGCGCACGACCTGGCCTCTGGACGAAAAAACAATCGTCGAATCTGTCAAGAAGACCTCTCGCGTCATCATCATGGACGAGGGATATGGCCGTTACGGAGTCGCTGCAGAGTTGGCTGCCGTGATCGCAGAAGGCGCATTCTATGATTTGGACGCGCCGGTGAAACGCATGGCCGCGATGCACGTCCCGATCCCATTTTCGCCGCCGCTGGAAGACGTTACGGTTCCCACCGAAGAATCGGTATCCAAAGCAGCTAAAGAAATGTGTGGAAAACACTAACGCCGGCATCCTGCCGGCCGTAGCGAGGGCGTTTCGCCCTCGCAGCTAGCAGCCAAGGCTAGCAGCTAGGAGATGATTTATGGCACTCAAAACCTACGGCACGATGGCGGTCGATTGGGAAGACCGAATCGACTTTGATCGTCTTCGCCGCGAACGCCTGCAAAAAGCCAAAGATCTTCTCGCCAAGTCTTCGATGGGATCGTTGCTCTGCTTTGACATGAACAATGTCCGCTATCTCACCGCGACGCACATCGGCACTTGGGCGCAGGACAAAGCGAACCGCTTCACGCTCCTTCCGCAAAATGACGAGCCCATCCTCTGGGATTTCGGCTCCGCCGCAAAACATCATCAGTTGAATTGTCCATGGCTTGGCGAGCGCTCCCGTCCCGGAATTTCCATGCTCCGTGGCGCCATGACTCCGCAGATGGGCCGCGCCGAAGACGTTGCGAAAAAAATTCGCATCGAACTCGAAGCTCGCGGACTGCACAAACAGCCAGTCGGAATCGACATCATTGAGTTGCCGGTGCTCTTTGCTTTACAAAAAGAAGGTCTGGAGATCGTTGACGGGCAAGCGCTGATGTCGGAAGCGCGTGTCATCAAGACGCACGATGAAATCTCGCTTCTGAATCACTCCGCCATGATGGTCGACGCCGCGTACGACGAACTTTATCGCACGATGAAGCCGGGACTTCGTGAGAACGAAGCCGTCGGTCTGGTCAGCAAAGTTCTCTACGACCTCGGCTCCGAGTACGTCGAAGCGGTGAACGCGATTTCTGGCGAGCGCTGCAATCCTCATCCGCACGTCTTCTCCGATCGCGTGCTTCGACCAGGCGATCCCGTGTACTACGACATCCTGCATTCCTACATGGGATACCGCACCTGCTACTACCGCTGCTTCACTGTCGGATATGCTTCGCACGCCATGGTGGATGCCTACAAACGTTGTCGCGAATATCTCGATGCGGCAATCGAACTCGTTCGCCCCGGGCGCACCACAGCCGAGATCGCAGCGGTTTGGCCTAAAGCGCAGGACTTCGGTTTTCCCAATGAGGAGGCCGCATTTGCCCTCCAATATGGACATGGCATCGGCCTCGCGATCTGGGAAAAGCCAGTAATCAGCCGCCTCGTGTCGTTCGAGCATCCGGTTGAAATCAAACCCGGAATGGTCTTTGCGCTCGAAACCTTCTGGCCTTCAACCGATGGTTGGAGCGCCGCCCGCATTGAGGAAGAAATTGTGGTCACTCCGACCGGACATGAGGTAATTACCCGTTTTCCGGCTGAGGAACTTCTCGTGGCCGGCGCACATTACTTCACCGTCAATGGGCCGCTTCCAACAACAAGAGAGAGCCAGGCTCCTGCCAGCAAAAGCGTTCTGAAAATGATAGAAGCCAGCGCCAAGACGGAAAAAATTGGAGTCTAGGCCTGAAGACTTTGGTCACTGAGCAACGCAGGCGCTTCCGGACGATACACCTATGGCTTTCAGCGTGGTAATGCCCGCCCTCGAATTAGCGCAGGAAACCGGCAAACTGATCTCTTGGCGGAAGAAAGAAGGAGATGCTGTCTTGAAGGGCGAGCCTCTCCTCGAAATAGAAACCGACAAAGCCGTAGTCGAGGTAGAAGCTCCTGCAGACGGCGTGTTAGCTGGAATAAGGGCATCCGAAGGTGCGGAGATTCCAGTCGGGCAGACGATCGCCTGGATCGTTGCACCCGGAGAGCAGCTTCCGGATGACACTCGACTCGATGCGAGTGCAGCACCCGCTACATCGCAGCCCAAATCCCAACAGCCGTCGAGTCCAATTCACGGTATCCCATCATCCGCTGGTGTCTCTGTCAAGGTTTCCCCGAAGGCAAGGCGTCTCGCAAAAGAACTTGGAGTCGTTATCGAGTCCCTGCGCGGCTCTGGGGCAGAAGGCGAGATTCTCGCCTCCGACGTGCAGGCTGCCGCCACCGCGCCTGCCGATTCGACGCCGAACGAATCAGTCGAGACCCCGACGACTCTGGGCCGCATCATGGCTGAGCGCACCACTCAAAGCTGGACGACGGTCCCCCACTTTTTTCTGACCCAAGATGTGGATGCCACCGGATTGAACCGATACCGCGACAAAATAATCAGTCAAATTGAGTCTGCGAATAGCGTTCGCATCACGCATACCGATTTGCTGATCGCGCTGGTATCACGCGTGCTTTTGAAGCACCCCCGCATGAACGCCAGCTGGAGCCCAACTGGTATTCGATTTCACGATCACGTCAACATCGGTCTGGCCATCGCCATGAACGACGCCGTAGTCGCTGCCGTGATTCACAAAGCACAAGGGGCGAGTATCGCGGAAATCGCCACCTGGCGCCACGACATCGCACAACGCGCCCGCAGCGGAAAGCTCCGCCCCGTAGATATTGCCGATGCAACTTTTACCATCAGCAATCTCGGTATGTATCAGGTGGACCGGTTCTGCGCCATCATCACTCCACCGCAAGCCGCGATTCTAGCCATAGGAAGGATTGCGGATCGGGTCGTCGCTCTCGAAGGAAGGCCTGCGGTCCGCCCAATCATATCCATGACTATCTCCTGCGATCATCGCGTCATCGCTGGGGCCCAAGCAGCGATGTTCTTGACTGACCTCGCGGAAGCTCTGCGGAACCCTTCGAAACTCCTGGATTAGAGTCTCTCTGTCTTAGGATTTTTCCGTCGTGGGGAAAACCAGACATCGTTAGAGAATCGGGCTTTTTCACCAACCTTAGGAATTTTCTTTCTTACGTCCGCTGCGAGCCTCCTCTTTTACTGCTATCCTTGGCGCGACATTCCGGTGAACTGGCTCAGTCCATCGTAATGAAGCAACATCTTCAGCACAGAAAACCTACCTATCAAGGGACCGACGATGGCGAAACTTCATCATTTAGTCATTGCATCAGTCCTTATCAGCACCTACTCGTTTCCGCAAGGGCTGGATCGGCACGTCGACAGGATCTTTGTGAATGGCAAGATTTGGACTGAGGACGACACACAGCCACAAGCCCAGGCTCTGGCCGTGAGCGGCGACACGATTATCGCGGTCGGCAGTGATCGGGACATTAAGGCGCTAGCATCCCGGGATACCGCAGTGGTCGACCTTGAGCGACGCCTCGTCGTCCCCGGTTTTCAAGATTCCCATCTCCACTTCCCTGGGCGATCCGTAAATGAGATTGACCTGCATGGGGTGGAGACGCTCAAGGACTTTCAGCAACGCCTCTCAGATTTCGCCAAAGCGCATCCGTCTTTGCCGTGGATCACTGGACACGGCTGGGGCTACTCCGCCTTCCCCAATCAAACTGTAGACAAGAGATACATCGATGCGGTGATCTCAGACCGCCCTGTGTATTTGTTGGAACGAGACGGACACATGGGCTTCGGAAATTCCAAGGCTTTGCAGATGGCCGGCGTCACCAACTCCACTCCCGATCCGCCAAACGGGCACATCATGAAAAGCGCCAGTGGCGAGCCGACCGGTGAATTCAAGGAAATGGCCCAGGATTTGATCTTCAGCAAGATCCCTCGCCGCACGATGGAAGACCAGTATCAATCGCTGCTCCAACACATGGATGAGGCCGCTGCCGCCGGTCTCACTGCCGTACAAGATGCATATACGAACCTCGACACTTTACCGGTCTTCGAGCGGGCCGCGGCAGCCGACAAATTGAAGCTGCGTTTTCGTTTTGCTCCTCCCCTTCTGCCAACTGTTAAAGATGCCGCTCCTCCCAAGCACAGGCTGGACACACCTCTTACTGAGGCGGATTTGGAAACCTACAAGAAATTGCGCGAGACATTCCAGGGGCCGCTGCTGAAGCTGATCGCCGTAAAAGGAGTTCTCGACGGAACCGTCGATGCAAAGACTGCCGCCATGTTTGATCCGTACGTCGGCGGGGGAAAAGGTATTCCATTCTGGGAACAAGATGACCTCAACATAACTGTTGCTCTCTACGACAAAGAAGGATTTCAGGTCATGTTGCATGCCATCGGCGACAAGGCCATCAACATGGCTTTGAATGCTTTCGAGTATGCGGCTAAAACGAACGGCACAACCGGGCGCCGACACCGTATCGAACACGGAGAGGTACCCCTGCTCTCCGATCTCCCTCGCTTCAAGCGGCTTGGCGTGATCGCATCTACGCAAGCCATGTTCGCGAACCCGGACGCGACTGTCTTGGAGAACTTCGCTCCGCTGCTCGGTCCAGTGCGTGCTTCCCATGCTGATTCTTTCAAAATCTACGATGATGCTGGTGTCGTACAAGCCTTCGGCAGCGACTGGGGAGTCTTTCCATTCGAGCCATTACCAGCAATCTATTGCGCGGTGACTCGGATGACCCCAGAAGGAACGCCTGCAGGTGGATGGTATCCGGCAGGAAGAATTTCAGTGGAAGCCGCTCTGCGGCACTTTACCCGAGATGGCGCTTATGCGACCTTCGACGAAAACGTGCGTGGATCGCTCAGCCCCGGCAAACTGGCCGACTTTGTCGTGCTGTCGAAAGATATTCTGACAATCCCGCCAGCCGAGATTCTGACAACCAAGGTTCTCCTCACTGTCATGGGTGGAAAGGATACGTATCGAGGCGCACTACCTTCAGTTGCTGCGATGAGTCCCGCGGCCACTCACACCGCGTTGAGTCCGTGAGCCCGAAATTGTTCGCACACGGTGCGAACGAGTTCGGCTGATGGCGGCCGAATCTCGTCAAGCGTGTACGCCAAATGAAGTTCCTTCCACTTGAATCTTCCCATCTGATGGAATGGAAGGACATCAACTCTCTGCACGTTGCCGAGTTCTGCCACGAATTCCGCGAGATGACCGATATCATTGATATTGTCTGTGAAGGTGGGAACAAGGACGTAGCGTAGCCACACCGAACGCCTGGCAGCCGCCAAGCGACGTGCGAATTCAAGAACCGGCTCTAGCTCCATTCCGGTAAGCCGACGATGTATGTCTCGATCCCAGCATTTGATATCGAGCAAGACGAGATCTATTACTTTGAGATCCTCTTCTGACAACCGATGTCCAAAACTCCCATTGGTGTCCAGAGCCGTATGGATGCCCATCTCGTGAGCGGCCCCGAGCAGCTTGACCGCGAAACGATCCTGCATGAGCGGTTCGCCACCGCTGAGTGTGAAACCTCCCGACATTGTGCGCAGTCCATGGCGATACTTGCGCAACTCTGCGGTCGCTCTTTCGATGGTTACGGGGATTCCCTTGTTCAGTGTCCAAGTGTCCGGATTGTGACAGTAAAGACAACGAAACTGACAGCCGGTCGTCCACGCCACAACGCGAACTCCGGGGCCATCGACCGCGGACCCTGTGGTGAACGAATGCAGAAATCCCATTTCCCCGCTTGCGAGTGCTGCCCGCACTTCGTCATCCGAGACAGTCGAACTCCAGGTACCACGCAGTTCGAATGGGCTCTTAGCTTCGAGCGGGGGATATTGAGTCGGATGTGCAACGCTCATGATCTAGTTTCCATGAAAGGTCCGATTAATTACGTCCATTTGTTGTTCACGGGTAAGTCGGACGAAATTTACGGCGTATCCTGAGACGCGGATCGTAAGTTGCGGATACTTCTCCGGATGGTCCATAGCGTCCAACAGCGTATCGCGGTTCAGCACATTGACGTTCATGTGGTATCCGGTCACTCCAAAGAAAGCATCCAGCATTCCACGGAGGTTCGCGACGCGATCTGCCATCACACGTCCCAGACTTTCCGGAACCAGCGTGGAGGTGAGAGAAATGCCATCAGCGGCGTCTCGATATGGGATCTTGGCGACAGAAGCTGCCGAAGCGTGGATTCCACGTTTGTCACGTCCGTGCATCGGATTGGCGCCCGGGGCGAACGGCTCTCCACGACGGCGGCCATCGGGAGTATTGCCGGTGTTTTTCCCGTAGACCACGTTCGAAGTGATCGTCAGAATGGACTGGGTATGCAAAGCGTGACGGTATGTCGGGTATTTCCTGAGCTTGCTCATGAAAGTGGTCGCCAGCCATGAAGCAAGATGATCGACACGATTATCATTGTTACCGAACTGCGGAAACTCCCCTGTTATTTCGTAATCAGTAATCAGCCCAGTTTTATCGCGAATCACTTTCACCTTTGCGTAATGCATTGCCGATAAACTGTCCGCCACCACGGACATGCCTGCCATTCCGAAGGCCATGGTCCGCAGTGGAGCGTAATCGTGCAACGCCATCTCAATGCGCTCGTACGCATACTTATCGTGCATGTAGTGGATGACGTTCATGGCGTTCACGTAAACTCCAGCCAGCCAGTCCATCATCTTTTCGAACTTATTGATGACATCGTTGAAATCCAGATAATCACCTCGGACTGGTTCGCTTACGGGTCCTATCTGTTCGCCGTTGATTTCATCTCTGCCGCCATTGATGGCGTAGAGCAGGCATTTCGCCAGGTTGGCACGCGCCCCGAAAAACTGCATCTGTTTTCCGATGAGCATCGGAGAAACGCAGCAGGCAATGGCGCCATCGTCTCCCCAGGCACGGCGCATGATCTCATCACTTTCGAATTGGATGGAACTGGTCTCGATCGCCACCTTACAGACGAAATCGCGGAACCCCTCGGGCATTCGTGGCGAATACCAGATGGTGAGATTCGGTTCGGGGGCAGGGCCAAGGTTATAGAGAGTCTGCAGAAAACGGAAACTTGTCTTCGTTACAAGAGATCTTCCATCGTCTCCCATTCCTCCAATGGATTCGGTAACCCATGTCGGATCTCCGGCAAATAGATCGTCATACTCTGGGGTTCGCAGGAACCTGACAATTCGGAGTTTGATCACGAAATCATCGATGATTTCCTGGACTTGCTCTTCGTTCAGGACACCATGCTCCAGATCGCGCTCGAAATAGATATCGAGGAACGTCGAGGTGCGCCCCAGAGACATTGCAGCGCCATTTTGTTCCTTTACCGCTGCGAGGTATCCGAGGTAGAGCCACTGCACGGCCTCGCGGGAGTTCCGCGCCGGACCGGAAATATCAAAACCGTAATTCTTCGCCATTTGCTGAAGTTCTTTCAGCGCGCGAATCTGTTCTGAAAGTTCTTCCCGGTCGCGGATGATCTCATCGGTTGACTGCAAAGAATCGAGGCTCTCTTTTTCTTGTTGCTTGCGTTCGATGAGGCGTGCCACCCCGTACAGCGCGACTCGCCGGTAATCGCCGATGATCCTGCCGCGCCCATATGCGTCCGGCAGCCCTGTCAGTATGTGAGAACTGCGACAGCGCCGGATGTCCGCCGTATAAGCATCGAACACGGCGTCGTTGTGAGTCTTTCGATATTTTGTGAATGCATCAACAATGTGCTGATCCAACTCGTAGCCATAGGTTTTCAGAGCATTCGCGACCATGCGAAATCCGCCATTCGGCATGATCGCCCGCTTCAGCGGAGCTTCGGTCTGGAGCCCAACGATGATCTCATTGTCCTTGTCGATGTATCCGGGCGCGTGCGCGGTGATGGAACTAGGGATCAGCGAGACATCCAGGACTCCTTTCTTCCGCTCTTCCACGAAAAGTTCGTTCAGCCGACTCCAGATCTTCTCTGTGCGGCTCGTGGCAGAAGCCAGAAACGAGTCGTCTCCCTCGTACGGTTTGTAGTTTTGCTGGATAAAGTCTCGAACGTTGATCTCGGTTTGCCACAGGCCGGGCTGGAATCCCGCCCACGGGCTCGTCGCCTTTTCCGCTTGAACCTGATCGATCGATAAAGTCGCCATGGTCCTCTCACCTTGAAGTTAGGCCGCCGTTTGTAGAAGCCCAAGCAGCGCGCCCGTGTGACGCGCGATCATGAGCTCTTCGTTCGCAGGAATAACCCAGACAGAAACCTTGCTACGTGACGAAGAAACGCGGGGTCCTATGCCGTTGTTGGCCTCGATATCCAAGTCAACGCCCAGCCAGGAACAAGCCTGGCAAATCCGTTTTCGAATTTCAGGAGAGTTTTCTCCGATGCCTGCGGTAAACACAATTCCGTCCACTCCTCCCAACACAGCGGCCAGAGAGCCGATTTCCTTCGCTGCACGGTATACGAAGTAATCGAGAGCAAGGCGTGGATCTGGCTGATCGCTGGCGAGTAACTCCCTCATGTCATTGCTGATGCCAGAGATGGCAAGGAGTCCGGACTTCTTGTACAGCAGGTTCTCAACCTCTTTTGCGGATAGGCCGAGATTCTGGAAAAGGTAAAGGATGACGCCGGGATCCAGTGCGCCGGGTCGTGTACCCATACAGAGTCCATCGAGCGCTGTGAATCCCAATGTGCTGTCTATGCTTACTCCCGCTCTCAGTGCGCACATACTGGCTCCGCTGCCGAGATGTGCGACGATCACACGACCGCCGGCAATTTCTGGAGTGACCTCAGGCAATACAGACGCGATGTACTCATACGAAAGGCCGTGAAACCCATAGCGTTGCAGGCCGGATTTACGAAGATCTTTGGGAAAGGGAATCAGTTTAGCGACCTCTAGGTGAGAGCGATGAAAACTGGTATCGAAACACGCAACCTGGGGCACATCGGGCATCCGCTCGGCGATTCTCTCGATAGCAGCGAGATTGTAGGGTTGATGCAGGGGCGCGAGAGGAATCAATTCGTAGAGCTCTACCAGCACATCTCGCGTTACGAGAACGGGTCGATCATATTTGGCGCCGCCGTGAACGACGCGATGTCCTACGCCACAGAGGTAAGCAGAGCCGAATCTCGAGCGTAGCCATGATGCGAGTGCATCGATTGCGGCACGACCGTCCTTTACGCTTGCGTCGAGGGAGGTCTTTGCCAGAACGTCACCATTGCCATCCTTCGCCGATAGCGTTGGTGAAGTTCCAATGCCTTCGATTTGTCCCTTTGCCTCAGTCTGCCATTTTTG
>DATJWZ010000376.1:0-1400 GCA_035500795.1 Candidatus Eiseniibacteriota bacterium
CGGCATGGGGAGCTGAATTGTGAACGTGCCACCCATGAACGGGTTTGTTGAGTTGTAGACGTCGACAGCGGCGCCGACGGTCTGGGCGGTGATCATGGGGACATCGATGTTGTACAACCGGAAATAGCGCTGATCTGTTGGCTCGTGGTCCCAGATGGCCTGCATGTAGTACAGAATATTTTCCCTGACGTGAAGCCGAAGCCGATCGATCTGCGCCAGTTGGTTGTAATGGTCCTTCACCGCAGCGGAAAGTTTGTCGATTGCCCCTTGCAAAGCGGTGACGGCCAGTTGCAACTGCGTCAGAAGCCTTGACCTCTCCTTGTCGGCGCGGTCGAGCGAGTCCTTCGCATAGTCCAGCATGGTTTGCGCTGCGGTAGGGATTCCGGTGTCAGTTTTGCCTGTAAAGCCACCGGGATCGAACACTTGTTTGATCGCGTTGAATATTCCCTGACCCGCTTCGCTTCCCGCCAGGCCCAAGATGGCCTGCCTTACTCCTGCTTCGCCGCTTGCAACCACTTGGTTCTCCATCCCCAGCTGCTGAGTCAGCGACCGAACGATGTTTTGCTGAAGAACCGCATTGTCTTCAAGAATGCTGATGTTGATTTCATCGCCCGTGAAACTGTTGAGGAGATACTGCAACGCGGGACGGAATGAGTCGTCGAGAATCGCGCGGTTCAGGATCCAGCCGTTTTCAACAAGCCAGGCGTCCGTGATTTCATTTGGCGCCGGGACTTCGTTGGCGACAAGGACTACCGGAGTCAGGGCGTGAATTGTTTCGCTGATTCGATAGGTGCGCTGAAGTTCATAGAGCAAATACGTAACCGTCAGCTCGTCGTTGGGATTCTGAATCTCGTGAAAGGTGGTGGTCTCGGTCTCTTCACTGGAGGTAAACTCGACTTCCGTTTTATGCTCGTGTTTGTATTCCTCCGCGCTTTTCAGAACGCTCTCGCGGAAATCCTTCTTCGCTTGTTCGGACTGATTGGCGGCTTCCCCGGCGTTCATCTGGTTCATCTTGATGTTGTAAACATCCTTCTCGCCAAACGATTCTTCCGAGTTCACCTGAAAATTGGTTTTGTTTTGCGCCTTCTGGACGATCTCCGCGTCCGCCCTCGAGGTGTCCGCTCTTTCCTGTTTGAAGTTTCGCAGCGAATCCTCGAGTTCTTTCTGGGACCTAGTTTTCTTTACGACGGTTTTCGTTGTGTAGCGGCGGACTTCCTTTGGCGCGAGGGGGATTGTCTTGACGAGATCCCCAGTTTGATACTTGAGCGGCTTCCAGGTTTGCCGGTAGGTGATCAGAATCCCGAAGTTGATCGAGTCCTTTGCGAAAACGTCGAATGCATATTTTTCCGCCATCAGTTTCTCGAGCGATTCCAGCAACTGCTGAAGCCTGGTGGCGCCGG
>DATJWZ010000377.1:0-6784 GCA_035500795.1 Candidatus Eiseniibacteriota bacterium
GGCATTATGGAGATCGCCGACATTTTCGTCATTAACAAAAGCGATCGCGAGGGGGCTGAACGCGTCGAGCGCGAGATTCGAGCGCTCCAATCGCTGGCAGGGCGTCGGGATGGGTGGACACCGCCGATAATTAAGACAGTGGCGAGCGAAGGTGCGGGCCTGAAAGACTTAGCCGCGGCGATCGGTGAGTACGAAAACTACCTTCAGAGAGAGAACCGCGCCCTGCAAAAAAGCGTCGAGAATTGGCAGGAACGGCTGGTCGAGATGTTGCGCGATGCGATGCTTGAAAAAGCCCGCGCGCAGCTTAGCGGCGAAAGCATCGCCAAGCTCGCGGCGGAAGTTGCCGAGCATAAGCGGGATCCGTATACGCTGATTGAGGAGATCGCGGCGAGAGCGGCGAAGTAGGCGTGGACAGCAGACTCCTCGCCGTCCTCTTTGCCTTCGGCAACTCCGGGCGGCTTCGGAATGACAACGTTTTGGCTGTCGCAGGAAACCATGAACTTTCAGATTGATCATCTCGGCGTCGCGGTGAAATCGTTGGCGGCGGCGAAGTCCATCTACGAAAAGCTCGGGCTGAGTGTGTCTCCCGAGGAGACTGTAGAGCACGAAAAGGTACGGCTGGTCATGGTTCCGGTCGGCGACAGCCGATTGGAGCTGCTGGAGCCGACCTCGGAAGATTCGACGATTGCGAAGTTCATCGCCAAGCGCGGAGAAGGACTGCACCACGTTTGCATGAAGGTTCCAGACTTGCGTGCCGCCGTCGAACGACTTAAGAAAGATGGCGTGCGGCTGGTGTCCGAAGAGATCAAGACGGGTGCGGGCGGGCATCAGTATGTCTTCGTGCATCCTTCGAGTGCGGGCGGGGTGCTCTTGGAATTGGTGCAGGGCTGAAGATAAATCGGTCACGGATTCGGTCGGATTTTAACGGATCAACAACGCATGCTTCTTCTCATCACGGACACATCGGGGAAGGACGGATTCGTCGGCCTGGTCCGCACGGGCAGCGGCGCAAATCCCGACCGAGTCGAACTGGTCGAAGAAATTGCCCTTGCTGGAGGAACATTTTCGGCACAGTTGGTTCCACAGATCTCGGGCCTTCTTGAGAAGCACGGATTTCGTAAGACAGATATTGGAACGTTCATCGTTGTATCCGGACCTGGATCGTTCACCGGGTTGCGCGTGGGATTAGCCGCAGTTAAAGCGCTTGCGGAGATTCTGCAGAAACCAATTGTTCCGGTGTCTGTGCTGGAAGTGCTGGCCCCCTTCAGTCTGTCGATTGCAGCAAGCCATGACACCCCTTCCGTCGCGATGCTGCGGTACGCGGTGGCGCTTGATGCCTCACGCGGCGAGGCGTTTGTCGGAGAGTACGAAGTCAGGTCGGAGGCTCGCCGCTCTCCAAAGGCTGTGGGCGAGTCGCTGCTCAGTCTGGATAATCTGGCCGCGCTTTTGGAATCTGGGGTTCTGCAATGGATTTCGACGCCAGACCAAACGATCTTCGATGCGCTGGGAAAGAAGGTGTCGGAATCAAAAAAACATTCTGTCCGAAGAAACGTGAGGCGCCCGCGTAGCGAAGAGGTGGGTATCCTGGGACTTCAGAAGCTGAAGGCGGGCGAGACTGTCAGTCCCGAGCAACTCGAGGCCAACTACCTCCGCCGCACCGATGCGGAGATTTTTTCGAAGCCAACCTCTCACTCCTAGCTTTTGGCTCTTAGCGAATCGGCATTCCCTTGAACATCAACCCTGAGATAACAATCCGGCGCGCAACGGCTCATGATATTCCCTCGATAATGCGTCTTGAGAATTCTTCCGAGACCGCAGCGCATTGGAGTGAGCAGCAATATGAATCGCTTCTGGCCGGCGACTCGGCGATCTCGAGGCTTGCTCTGGTTGCTGAACGCCAAGAGGACGCCACAATTTTCGGGTTCCTCATTGCACAATACATCGGTCCCGAATGGGAGCTTGAGAACATTGTGGTCGCCCCCGAAATTCGGGGAAAAGGTGTCGGAACGTGCCTATTGAACGACCTTTTTGTCAGGGCAAAACAAGTCAACAGCAATGAAGTGTTTCTTGAGGTTCGAGAGTCGAACAAAGCAGCCCGCGCGCTTTATCAGAAGCTTGGGTTTGAGGAGACTGGCCGCCGTAAGTCCTACTACAACAATCCTTTAGAGGACGCGATCCTCTATCATCGGACTCAAGAGCGCCTAGACTGCATCTAGGGTAATGCACCACTTTTTTGGGATTGCCCACATGTTACAGCTGTGTTAACGTGGCCTCATAATTCAGGTTTGGAGGTCTGCTGGATGCTGACTCCGAAAGACCAACTCCTGAACAGCCATGACGAGTTCCGCCGGCTGGTTCAGGAGCACACGCAGTACGCACAACGTCTCGATTCTCTCACCCAAAAACGCTACCTCAGCGAAGACGAAAAGCTGGAAGAAGTGCGGTTGAAAAAGCTGAAACTGCGCCTCAAAGATCAAATGGAATCGATTGAGCGCGAGTATCGGCAGCAGTACGGCGTCAACGTAGCGTAGTCATCCTGTCCAATCTGCCGGCGGCGTTGCCGCCTCAGGATCAATCTATCTTCCGCAGGCGCGAACGAAGCGCCTTTTTTTATTTATACTTACGGAATAGACGCGGCAATTGGCGCACGAGCGCCCACGTCTATAATTGAAATATCCCCCATGGTTCGTGACGGCTACTACTACGGTCTGGCCCTAATCGCCGCCGCTATTCTGCTCGGATGGCTTACACGCCCCGTTTGGGCCATCATTCCGCTCCTGCTCGCTCTGTTCTTCCTTTGGTTCTTTCGCGATCCCGAGAGGGCAATTCCAGCCGAGGCGGGAGCGGTGGTGTCTCCGGCTGACGGAAAAGTAACCGATGTCTCAGTGATCGAGGCCGGGAAAGACAAGCAGTTGCGGCTCAGCATCTTTCTCAATGTCTTCAATGTTCACGTGAATCGCACGCCGATTAGCGGAGTGATTCGCGAGATCCGGTATCAACGTGGCAAATTTATGAATGCGATGGGCGAGGCATCGGCGGAAGAGAACGAGCAGAACATAGTGACTGTTGAAGGCGACGGGCAACGAGTGATTTTCAAACAAATCGCCGGGCTGCTGGCACGCCGTATCGTTTTCGATCCCAAAATCGGAGATCACGTGAAGCGCGGCCAGCGGATCGGGCTCATCAAGTTCGGATCGCGCTGTGATGTGATGATGGATGCCTCGGCCCGGCCGAATGTGAAACTTGGGGACCACGTCAAAGGTGGCTCCAGCGTGCTCGCCTATTTGCCTACTCAGCAACGCGTGGTTAGCGACGTGGGAGTCGCTGCGGAGAAGGTGCGCTGATGGAAGACTATCCGACAAGGCCGCGCCGCCGTTTCAGCAAGGGGATGTACATTCTTCCGTCCCTATTTACCACCGCGAATATGGCGCTTGGGTTTTACGCCATTCTGGAAGTGATGCACGCGACCTTGGCCGAGTATGGGCACCTTGACAACGCAGCTAAGGCAATCGGGTTCGCAGTGCTTTTTGATGGATTGGACGGACGTATTGCGCGCATGACCGGAACTACCAGCGATTTTGGGCGGGAACTCGACTCCCTGGCCGATGCCATCACGTTTGGAGTAGCTCCCGCTATGCTGGCCTGGACGTGGGGCTTCCACCTGATGCCCGAGGTGCTACTTAGCGGAGGTCCGTGGGCGATCAAGCTGACCCAACTTGGCGCCATCGCCAGCTTTCTTTTCTTGATTGCGGGCACGAGTCGACTCGCCCGCTTCAATATTACGGTGAATCCGCAGCCATCGAATCCCGGGCGGCCGGGCAAGAAGTATTTTGTTGGAATGCCAATTCCCGCGGGCGCAGGAGTTGTTGCTGCCGTCGTCCATTTCGCGGAAGGCGACCCGCTTGTCTCGCCTTACACGGCGGTCGCATGGGCGGCGATGGTCACCACTGTAGGTTATCTGATGGTGAGCACGTGGCGGTTTTATAGTTTCAAAGACATCGACTTTCGCTCGCGGCATCCCTTCCGGCTCATCGTTCTTCTCGCGGCGCTTTTCGCGCTGATTTATTTCTACTCCGGCAAAGTTCTATTCGCGATCGCCTTGCTCTACATGGCTTCTGGGGTCTTCTGGCGGCTGCAGTGGATCTTCCGCCGGCGTTCCGGTCCTCCACCGCCGTCCTATAAGGAGGCATCGCAAGCTTCATGACCGATCCAGTAAAAACGGCGCCGGCTTCTACCAGCATGGTGCGCAGCAGGTTGTACCGTGCCGCGATTGTTGGCGCTGCTTCACTGAGGGGCAAAGAGGTCGCTGAGCTCCTCAACGAGCGCAATTTCCCCGCCGCGGATATCCGCCTGCTCGATGACGACGAATCCATGGGCCAGCTTGAGGCCATGGGCGACGAGGTCAGCTTCATCCAGCGCGTTCGGGCCGAGCAGTTCGAGCATGTGGACTTTACGTTCTTCGCATCGGATCAGGACAGCACGCGGCGCAGTTGGAAAGACGCGCGGGATGCCGGCAGCGCCATCATCGATCTATCGTCGGTGCTGGAAAACGAACCTGGGGCCACCGTGCGGTCCTTGTGGATCGAGCGCGAGCGCGGCGAAGTCGCGGCCCCGGAATTGCAGCCTGGTCCCTGTGTGACCGCGCACCCAGTTGCAGTAATTCTCGCACTGCTTTTCCTTCGTGTGAAGAAAACCGGCGTCGTTCGGCGCGCTGTCGCGACCATCTTTGAACCTGCTTCGGAGCATGGACAACGGGGGATGGACGAACTGCACCAGCAGACCGTGAATCTGCTCTCCTTTCAGCCTCTACCGAAAGATGTTTTCGATGCGCAGGTGGCCTTCAATCTGGTTGAGCGGTATGGGCCGAAATCGCAGCCTTCATTGGACTCGGTCGAAGCGCGCGTGCTCCGTCACTATAGACGAATTGCAGGCGCGAATGCGCTCGAGCCGTCGCTGATCCTGTTGCAGGCACCGATTTTCCACGGACACGCGACCGCAATCTTCCTGGAGATGGAAAAGCCAGTCGATCTCTCCACCTTTTCAGAGGCGTTGGCTGGTGATCATGTGAGCATTCCATCCACGGACGAAGATGCGCCTAGCAATGTAAGTTCCGCAGGGCAAGGCGACGTTCAACTGGCGATCAAGTCTGACCCTGTAAATCCAAATGGTGTGTGGTTGTGGGCTGCGGCCGACAATCTTCGTCTCTCCGCGATCACCGCCGTGGAGTGCGCGGAGAGCATGACAGCGACTCGTCCCACGGGGAAGATTCAGTGACAAAGCTGGCCGGGCTGGTGCTCGGGCTTGGTTCTCTCTTTCTGACCATCAGCTGCGGATATCACACTGCCGGTCATACCTCGCAACTTCCTGCAAGCGTCCAGACCATCGCCATACCTGCATTCAAGAACGAGACGCTGAATTACCGCATTGAGCAGATGCTGACGGCTTCGGTCGTACGCGAGTTCACCACGCGAACACGCTATCGAATCGTGAACGACGCGGGAGATGACGCCGACGCTACCCTGCGCGGAACCGTGCTTTCGACCGCGGCTTCGCCATTGACGTACGACACGGCTACTGGACGCGCTGCAAGCGTTCTGGTCGTGGTGAGCATGAAGGTCTCGTTCACCGATCGCAATGGCAAGGTCTTGTATCAGAACCCTGCGTATCTTTTCCGGGAGCAATACGAAGTTTCCCAGGATTTGGCGACATTTTTTGAGGAAGATTCCCCCGCGTTCCGCCGCCTCTCGCAAGACTTCGCGCGGACCCTGGTGTCGAACATTCTGGAGGGCTTCTGACTCTAGTTCACGATTCGCCAACTAGGCGAACCGCGCACCGGATGCTAGAGTCAAGGTTTAGTGCGTTGTCATTCCGAAGCGCGAAGCGCAGAGGAATCTGCGATTCGCTGCTTATCCGAACTGATGCGTGCCTTCGCCCAAGCTGAGCGATTTGTAAGCGACCTGCAGTCGCGCAAGATGCGCGCGGCCTATGTGTTCGTTGGCGACGAGGCATTCTTTCGCAAGCGCTTCCGCGACGCCATCCTCGATCACCTTGTGCCGCCCGACCTGCGCGATTTCAGTCTCTTCGAATTCGATCTCGCGGAAAACGATCTCGCTGAGGTATTGGACCGCGCCCGGACGCCTTCGCTGATGGCGCCGTTCCAGGTATTCTTTGTGCGCGGCGTCAAGAATCTGTTCGGCCGTGGATCGAATGACGAGAAACTCGCAGCGATCGAGGAGTACTGCAAAAATCCCAATCCTGACGCGCTGATTGTCTTTGTTGCCGATCACATCAGCATTCCTGCTGACGTCCGCAAAATGGAGATGCAGGACAAGGAGCGCTACCAGCGCATTCGTGACACCATGGGGCAGTACTGCGGAATCGTGGAACTGGCGCGCGTGGAGGAAGGCGAGGCTGTCCGCTGGATTACCGATTACTGTACGAGCCGTGCGGTGAAGATTGAGCCCGACGGTGCTCGCGAACTTGTTGACTCGCTCGGCGGCGACATGATGATGATCTCCAACGAACTGGAAAAGCTGATTCTCTACGTTGGCGAAAAGAAGCGCATCACGCTGGGCGATGTCGAAACCATGGTGCTCGCTGCCAAGCAGCGTTCGCTCTATGAACTGACGGACGCAATCTCGAGCAAGGACCGGGTGCGCGCGCTGGAAGTTCTGGACGCAATTCTGGCGTCGGGTGAAGGCGAAGAGGCGTCGATCGGGCATGTGTACATGCTGGCGAAGACTTTTCGCCAGATGCTGATCATTCTCGAGCGCAACGTGCGCGA
>DATJWZ010000378.1:0-45465 GCA_035500795.1 Candidatus Eiseniibacteriota bacterium
ATAGAAGGTCACGGGCAGACGTCCCGCGGGATTATTCTTGCCGCTTAGCGTTTCGGCTATCGCCGCGCCGCCCTCTTCGCCGGAATACCACGCTTCGAGAATGGCATTGGCGTGGGCCTTCTCCCAATTTACCGAGAGCGCACTGCCGTTCATGAGGACGATGACCAGTGGTTTGCCAGACTGAGCGACACTCTGCACGAGTGCCTCTTCAGGTTGCGGCAGGTCGAGGCTGGTGCGGTCTCCGCCGAGGAAGCCGGGTTCACTGACAGGCATTTCCTCGCCTTCGAGTTCGCTGGTGATTCCGACTACTGCGATCACGATGTCAGCCTTGCGCGCCGCTTCCATCACCGCCGGCGGGATTGAGTTTTCGACCTTGGCCCAGAGTAAGCGGACGCCGACCTTGCTGTCTGGCGTCCTGCCATAAGTAACATGGATCGCCATCTTCTGGTTCTTTTCGAGATGAACCCGCCCCATCCGCGTCCCGCCACCCCATCCCTGGGCGACGCGTCGATCGTCGATCCGCACCGCACCGAATCCTTCTGCCTGAACGCCGATCAGGTAATCGCCCGTTTCGCTGGGCGTCAGAAAACCAGTCCACTCCACGTACAGATCTTTCGTCCCTTTGGCCTCAGCGGGCACATTGCCTTCGGTCAGATCGACATTCGTTTCGACACGTTCGACGAGAGCTCTTTCTTTCTTTTTCTCGAAGTCGCGGCCCTCGCCATATTCTGCTTTGAGCCCCGGCTTCCCATCAGGCGTCGTGAGCATACTGGCCGGCATCAACGTGCCTTCCGGATGCAGGAACTGCGTGCCCGGCACATAGGTGATCTTCGCGTTCGGGAATTCAGCCTTCAGACCTTCCATGAAGCTGACACTGTGGGAAGGATTGCCGGTGTAATTGCCGACGAGAACCTTGGTTTGATCGGCCAGCGGTCCGACGACAGCGATGTTCTTTACTTCGGGCTTTAGCGGGAGGGTGCCGTCATTCTTCAGCAGCACCATCGATTCATTGGCAATCTTGCGCGCCATCGCGCGGTGCTCGGCGCTGTCGAGCAACTTCTCATCAATCTTCGTGTACGGTACCATCTCCGGCGGATCGAACATTCCTAGTTTCATGCGCGCGGTGAAAAGCCGCACCAGTGCCTGATCGATGGCGCTCTCGCGAAGGTATCCCTTTTGCACGGCATCGATGTAGGGCCGGTAGTCATGATCGTCAGTGACTTTGGCGGTGAAGTCCGCGCATTCGTTATCCATCCCGCGCTCAAGGGAGATGGCGGAAGACTTTGCCTGCGTGTCGCGAAAATGATGGCCGGTGAAAATGTCGATGACGGCTCCGCAGTCGGAGACGACGTAGCCATTGAATCCCCATTTCGTGCGCAGTTGATCAACCATCGTGAATTGATTCGCGCATCCCGGCTCCCCATTAATCGCGTTGTACGAGCACATGACGGATCCAGCATGCCCCTCGGTGACGGTCGCGCGAAATGCCGGAAGATACGTGTCCATCTCGTCGTGCTTGCTGACGTCAACGTCAGCGAAATGGCGAGTCGGTTCTGGACCGGAGTGGACGGCGTAGTGCTTCGGTGTGGAGATGACCTTAAAGTACTTGGGGTCGTCACCTTGCATTCCGGTGACGAAGGCTACGCCCATGCGTCCAGTGAGAAAAGGGTCTTCTCCGTAAGTCTCCTGTCCCCGTCCCCAGCGCGGATCGCGGAAGATGTTGATGTTCGGAGACCAGAAGTCGAGGCCCTGGAAGATCTTGCTATACCCGCCATTCGCTCTGACCGCCTGCACGTGCTTGATGCGAGCCTCGGTGCTGATCACCTCGGCCATTTGGTGAATCGCGTCGGTGTCGAAGGTTGCGGCCAGTCCGACCGGCTCGGGAAATTCCGTAGTCCCGTTGACCGCGACGCCGTGTAGGGCCTCGCTCCACCAGTCATACGCCGCAACTTTCAGCCTCGGAATGGCTCGTGCCTGATTTACGAGTTGTGTAGCCTTCTCCTCCAGCGTCATGCGCTTGACCAGATCAGCGGCGCGCTGCTCGGGTGAGAGATTAGTGTCGAGATAAGCAGGTTTACCGGAGTCCTGCGCTGTGGCGACGTTGAAGGAGAAGGATGAAAGCAAGATTGCGGCAAGCAATCGCAAAGATGAAGTTTTCATTGTGGGCCTCAGAGCGGGATGGAATCTCGTGCTCAATAGAAAATCGAAATTGTATTTAGGTTGCTGCACCGAAACCTTACGATTCCAAGATCGGGCATGTCAATGTTACGCCAGCTTACGCGCAGCTTGAATTTCCAGATTCGTCGCCGTGCCGCTAAGGATCGAAACTCGGCGTTGAAGCTATTGTCCGGAATCGCCAAAACTGTCAGTTCTGGTAGTTACATAGCAGTCTATCGGGTGAGTAGCATCTTCCCGGTGGGGACGCTTTCCCGATCTCATGGTGCCACGCAACCGTTTAGCGGCTGCTCTTCAATTGATTCGTGCGGTAACTCTCGGAGGTTCCAATGAACGTAAAACGATTATTGATTGCGTTGCTTTGCCTCGCCGCCGTAGCTTCATTTGCGGACGACGCCAAAGATAAGGAGAAAGAGAGAGTGGCGATCCGACAGATGTCCCAGGAAACTCTCACGCGCCTTTACAAGGCCGACCCCGCCGCCAAAGCGGCGGTTGAGAAAGCCTACGGGTACGCAGTTTTCAGCAACACAGGCGTAAAGATTCTCTTTGGTGGTTCTGGCAAAGGTAAGGGTATGGCCATCACCAATCAGGGTAAGGCTGAGACCTTCATGAAGATGTTGGAGATCCAAGCCGGCCTTGGTATGGGAGTCAAGAAGTTCAGGGTCGTATTCGTATTCGACAATCAGAAAGCTTTCGACGGCTTTGTAAACTCCGGTTGGGAGTTCGGTGGGCAGTCTTCGGCGGCCGCCAAAACGAGCCCGGAAAAAGGCGGCTCCATGCAGGGTGCAGCGTCGGTTTCTGACGGCGTTTGGATGTATCAACTGACAGACAAGGGATTGGCACTAGAGCTTACGGGCAAGGGAACGAAGTACTCAAAAGATGACGATCTCAACAAATCCAGCTAGGCGCGCAGTTGGGTTCTCGGTCTGCTCAGGTCCCGAAGAGCTATGACGCCTGGTATCGATTCTCGCGATAACTTCGGCTGAACCAGATCGCGACAACGAGTAGCATAATCGGAGCGAAGGAGCTAGCCTCTGGACAACATTGCCTCCGGTGAACCATGCCGAGCCGCTGAAACTAGAGTTGAAGAGATTATTGTTCGCGATGATGCCGCTGCAGGAACAAACAGAACAGTAATCCGAAGAGCATCACCGACACCAAGCCCAAGTTAATTCCGTCGGGATTGCTCGCGTGGCAAATCCGAAGAGCGTCGAGAGCAGAACCGCGGAAGACCAGAACTCCACGCCGGTGGTGAGCGTGTATTGCAGATGTCCCCGGAAGGAAAACTCTTCAGCGAGGGCGTCGAGGATAGACGAATCTTCAGTTGGGGACTTGAAAGCCGTGTAAAGGTTGAAACTGGAGACATTCGCGAAATGACACCGGATGAGCTCTTTGACATCAACACGCTTTACAACAACTACTACTTCCACGTCGACGACCGCGTGACGGTGCTCAACCACATCGGCAGCTTTCTCAAGCCCGGCGGCTTTCTACTTTTGACGACCTGTTGCCAGGGCGGCGGCCTCGGTACAGAGGCATTGAACTTGTGAGGAGCGGCGACCCGCGGTGCTGGCCGCTTGCCCTCCGAAGAGGAAATGGTCGGCCAGTTAAGCAGCCCCGGATACCGCACAGTAAAGGCGAAAAGCCTTCTTCCCGGCGACCAATTCCTGGCATTCCAAACGTTTCGCGGCTAGCTAACCTTAATATTCCGCAAGCTGCTGGAGTTCTTCTGCCGCTTAGCCCTTGCCGGTCTGTTTCTTCTCCACCTTGGCCCAGGTATCTTTCAGCGCAACGGTGCGGTTGAATACCGGCGCTCCCTGCTTCGAATCAGGATCGGCGCAGAAGTAGCCAAGACGCTCGAACTGATACCGACTGCCCGGCGCAGCGTTCGCGAGTGACGGCTCCAGCTTCGCGTGCGAAATCACCTCGAGTGAGTTCGGGTTGAGGTAGTCGAGCACGTCCTTTCCTTCTTCAACGTCAGCAAGATTCGCCTTGGTGAACAGCGTCTCGTAGCTGCGCACTTCACTATCGACGGCGTGCTTCGCTGAAACCCAATGGATCGTCGACTTTACCTTGCGGCCATCCGGCGCGTTGCCGCCGCGCGTCGCCGGATCATACGTGCAGTGCACTTCAACAACCTCACCTGCTGCGTTCTTCACCACGTTCTTCGCCGTGATGAAGTATCCATAACGCAAGCGCACTTCTTTGCCGGGCGACAGCCGGAAGTATTTTGGCGGAGGCGCTTCGCGGAAGTCGTCCTGCTCAATGTACAGCTCGCGCGAGAACGGAACCTTGCGCGTGCCGGCGCTCTCGTCTTCCGGGTTGTTGGTCGCATCCATCTCTTCGGCCTGATCCTCAGGATAGTTGTCGATGACGACCTTCAGTGGACGCAGCACCGCCATTACCCGCGGAGCGCGCTTGTTCAGGTCCTCGCGCACAAAGTGTTCGAGCATCGCGAGATCGACGATTCCATTCGTGCGCGACACGCCAACTGCCGCAACGAAATTGCGAATTGCTTCCGGCGTGTATCCGCGCCGCCGCAGGCCTGAGAGCGTTGGCATGCGTGGATCGTCCCATCCACGCACCGTGCGCTGCTCCACCAACTGGCGCAGCTTCCGCTTCGACATCAGTGTATAGGTCAGGCTAAGGCGGTCGAACTCAATCTGTTGCGATGGAAAGATTCCCAATTGCTCGATAAACCATCGATAGATCGGCTGGTGATCGGCGAACTCGAGCGAGCACATGGAGTGCGTAACGTTCTCGATCGAGTCCGACTGGCCGTGCGCGTAGTCGTACATCGGGTAGATCGGCCACTTGTTGCCCGTGCGATGATGCTCGGCGTGCAGAATGCGGTACATCACGGGATCGCGCATGTTGAGGTTCGGCGACGACATGTCGATCTTTGCCCGCAGTACGCGTGAGCCGTCAGGAAACTCTCCGGCGCGCATCCGCCCGAACAGATTTAAATTCTCCTTGACTGATCGATTGCGATATGGACTATTTTTGCCCGGCTCGGTCAGCGTGCCGCGATGCTTGCGGATTTCTTCTGCGGTGAGGTCATCGACGTATGCCTTGCCATCTTTGATCAGCTTGATCGCCCACTCGTAGAGTTGATCGAAATAGTCCGAGGCGTAGAACAGTCCGTCCCAATGGAAGCCGAGCCACTTCACGTCTTCCATGATCGAATCGACGTATTCCACATCTTCCTTTTCGGGATTCGTGTCGTCGAACCGCAGGTTCGTGTGTCCGCCAAACTCGTCGGCCAACCCGAAGTCGATGCAGATTGCTTTCGCATGTCCAATGTGTAAGTAGCCGTTGGGCTCAGGAGGAAAGCGCGTCTGCACACGTCCGGCATACTTGTTGCTCTTAAGGTCTTCGGCGATGTGGTCGCGAAGGAAGTTGGAAGGACGCGATTCCGGAGCGGGGCTCGCGCCCGTCTCAGGCTCGGCAGCTGGCGTTGTCATAATCTTTGATCTTACCGCAAGAATGGCAGCGAAGCCGCGACGCGGAGCCTTTCCGATTTGTCATTCCGAATCGTTCGGAGCCGCGCGGTGAGAGCGGTGAGAGCGGTGAGGAATCTGCTTTGGGTTCAGCGATAGTGGCGCTGCCACATCAGATTCCTCCTGTCTCGCCTTCGCTCGGGGCGTCGGAATGATAGAGATAATCGCAGCACTTACAGCACGTGAAGCGGCGCGGTTTGTTCTTTGCCAGGGACACCGTTTCGAAGGCGGCGCATGAATTGCCAGGTTTGGATCGGAACCGCAATGCACAATCCGATCCACGTGCCGACCATGCCGACCAGGATTGATGCGTTCACGATCGCCGACACTTTAAGAGCTTGTGCCGACGTTGCAGCTTGATCGATGACAACGAATGGATGCCATCCTGCGCCTGCGGAATGGCTTGCCGCCGCGAGCATGAATTTCAGGATGATCAGCGTGAAACCGTTTTGCAGAAGGTTTCCGAGCGCAGAGAACCACGTCCATTGCGGCTGGGCCAGCGAGATCAGGCAGCGCAAGATTGAATACGCCGCGACGGCGACAATGGGAATGTAGAACGTATGCCAGATCGGTCCAGGTTTCAAATAACCAGCTGCCGGACCAAAAATCAAAAAGTGATTTTGGGGAATGAGCAGCAGCCAGACGAGTCCGAAGAAGTTGAAAGCAAGCTCACACACCGTCTGCACGGCAGAGGGTCTTCGCTCATGCTTTCGTACTTCCGGCAGCTTCATCGGATCCCATTTGCATTCCCCTTTCGCGGTCGCAGCGGTTCGTTCGATTGCGACAAACACCAGGGTGATCGTGCCTGCAGCAATGAACAAGGCGGACCACAGATTGCCGATCGTCATGCCAATCGCTGTTCCCAGGGCGCCGTTGTGAGTAGCCAGGTTTACCGGGCCGATGATGAAGACGAAGACCGGCACGATGATCCAGAGCAACACCATCTTCAGCACGAACGCGTAGATTGGGAACAGGGTTGGTCCGATCAAATACCTTTTGGGCGCGAGACGACCGGCAACGATCATGGGCATGCCGCAGCGCTTCAGGATTTCAGAGACTTCCTCTTTTCTGGCGGAGCGTCCCAGTTCTGATTCTTTCGCTTCGATCTGCGAGCGCAGATCGTCGCCGAGCTCGGCAAGTACGTCTTCCTCGCGCTGTGTCTTCGGAAGCCAGAAACGTACGGCTTGCAGGTAGCGGTCGACAAGTTCGAGCGGATTTTTCGGCGTGCTCATTGCGTTATACCTCTTGAAGAATCTTGGTCAGCGATGTATTAATGCGTTCCCATTCGGCCAACAACTGAGTGAGGGTCTCTTTGCCTGCGGGCGAGAGCTTGTAGAACCTCTTATTGCGTTTCTCTTCCTCGCGCCACTGGCTCACCAGCAGTCCTTGGCTCTCAAGCCGGCGAAGCAGCGGGTAAAGCGTACCTTCGTCGATTTCCAGTCCGTCGTCAGCGAGGGCCTTGCGAAGCGTGTACCCGTAGCGTTCGGTTCGAAGCTGGGTGAGGACAGCCAACGTCAGGCAGCCGCGTCGGAGCTCAAGCCTAAGGTTTTCAAAGGCTTCCAGGCTTGCAATGCTGGTTGACATATAGTGTATGACACATACTGTATTACACACAGTAATTATTGTCAAGAAAACTCTGATCCAAAAATCAGAGCTTTTTCTGGTACCAACCGGCCGATAATGTGTGTCTGGAGTGATGACTTGAATCAGCGTCCGATTTCAGTGACTGGCGTCGCTTGGCTACTGATTGCGGTAGGGATCGTTATGTTCGCCTTTCACTTGCCAGAACTACGCGGTCTTCATTGGGACGTTTTCCTAATCGAATTCGTCGAGTTGCTGGCTGTGGTTGCGGGAATCTTCATGCTTCGGCGACAGAATTGGGCGCGCTGGCTAGCTATCGCGTGGCTGGGGTTCCATGTAGCGCTGACGGCATTCCCTCCGTTTCATGGATTGGTGGTTCACGTTGTGATTTTTGCGGGGATTGCCTACCTGCTGCTTCGATCTGATGCGGCGGAATATTTTCGTGGAAGCGGCGGAGTTGCCAGCTGACGGGCCAGAAGTTCCTCTAACCCGAAATGTCGTGCCCAAAACAGAGGCGGAAGCCGTTGCAGTCCTCGATATCAAATTCGCGCATGGCGTACTCCTGGTCACAGATGGGGCGTACGATCTTGATCCCTTTGGCTTGATATTCCGCTAAGAGAGCATCGGCATCATCGATCCAGAAATAAGCGTCCCACGTAAAGTCCTCCGGATCGGGCGTGCGATTGGGACGCATGAAGCCTGGGCTGCCTACCTGTTTCAACATAAGGGTCGTGCCTTCGCGCCGAACCATGCAGAAGCACGGCGGTTCTCCCCAGAAACGCTCATAGGAGAAGCCGAGCTTGTCGCGATAGAAATTGGCGGTGGCTACGACGTCGTCGACCACGAAGTAGGGGGCAACCCTCCAAGAAGGAAACCTCGCGTTCTCAGCCATAGAAATATCTCAGATGAATGATTGCACATGACCCTTTATTATTTCGCGAATTGGAGAGTGCCACCGGAAACTAAACCCCGGCAGAAACCACATGCCCCAGGCCGCCCCTGGCTGGTTCCTGGGCGAAGAGCCGGCTTCGGTACCGCACGTGGCGGATTCGCGTGAGTTCTACCAGCGGTTTCCAGACCGGATTGACTAGGTCGTGCTTGATCAGCAAATGCCAAAAGCGGTTCGAACGCTTGTAGAGGTAAGACATCGCGAGATAGAGAGGCACGGCCTGCCACTGTTCCGGGCGCCGATGCCAAATGGAAGAGTGCGAGAAGAGGCGCTGGTAGATCCAGGCATATCCGAGTTCGAGTTCTTCCGGGCTCATGTGCTTCGGGCGGAAGACAGCGTGGCCTGTGTCGTACAGAGTCCAATCGCGGTGGAGGATTCGATCCTGTTTCTCCATCTGCCGGAACAGAGGTGTCGCTGGATATGGAGTCAGGATGTGAAACGTGGCGCACTCCAGCCGATTTTCCTCGATCCATTGCGCGGTGTTGGCGAACACATCCTTGCGGTCATGATCGAAGCCAAGCACGAATGATCCATTTACCTGGATGCCATAGTCGTGGAGCATGCGGACCCGGCGGGCATAGTCGGATGTCTTCGGTGTTTTCTTGTTAGAGTCCGACAGATTGCCATCCGTAAGCGATTCGAAACCGATGAAGACTCCAGTGCATCCGGCGAGCGCCATATTGCGAATCAAGCTGGGATCGTCCGTCACGTCTATGGTGATGGCGGCGCTCCAGATCTTATTTAGCGGGCGCAGAGCGGAGCATAAAGCGTGCAAGTAATCAGGGCGAGAGCCCAGATTATTATCGACGAAGACGGCATAGGGCTGATTGTCGGATTGGAATTCGTCAACCACCTGCTGCGGATCGCGCATGCGATACGGCATGCGAAGAGCATCGGTAGCGAGATAGCAGAAACCGCAGCGGTTGTGGCAGCCCCTGGTTGCGATGAGGCTGGTTGTGGTTAGAAAACTGCGGCGCGGGAGGATGGAACGGCGCGGAGATGGGTCCGTCCGGTAGTCATTCTCATAGGTCGCAAGGTAACGGTCGTGCAACGTGTTTGCTTCTACGTCCCGCAGAATGCGCGGCCAAAGCTGCACACCATCTCCTAAAGCCAGTGCATCTGCATGAGGAGCACACTCCTCTGGGCACGAGAGCACATGCAGACCGCCAAGAATTACCTTCGACCCCCGAGCACGATACCAGTCCGCGAGTTCGTAGGCTCGACGAGCAAAGGTGAGATGTACCGTGATTCCGACGACCTCGGGCAGCGGTCTGTGTGGCGGGCGGCCATGCAGCAGATTCTCGTCCCAATAGTGGACGCGCCAGTTGGCCGGCGTCGTGGCGGCAAAGCTGGTCAGGGCCAACGAAGGCGTGAGAACGTGCTTCCCGAAACTTGCATTGGCGTCTTTCGGGTAGAACGGATTGATCAGCAGAGCGTAACGGGGCTCGATTGGAGCGAGAGGCTCACACTCACTGAGCAAAGGTGCAACCTTCATTTCCCGTGGGAGCCAGCTCTTGCGGATGGGCGTGAGGAATGGTTCTGTAGAAGCGATCACGAATATACTTTATTATATAAAGTACTTTCTGTAAATCTGAAAGCCGTCTCTTCTGGCGGTCCGTTATAGCGGTGATAGACTCCCGCCATGCCCGACGAAAGATCGTCATCAGAATTCGAACCAGATCCGGAAGAGCGAGCTTCGCTCACGGAGCCGGCGCTTTATCTCGTCGGCACGCCGATCGGAAATCTCGAAGACATCACACTGCGGGCTTTGCGCGTACTGAAAGAAGTGGATGTGATCGCGTGCGAGGACACGCGCCAGACGCAGAAGTTGCTCAACCATTACGCGATTGCGACGCGCACGACGAGTTATCACGAACATAACGAGGTAACAAAGTCGGCTGAGCTGGTGAAGGAAATGCAAGAAGGTGCGAGCGTGGCGCTCGTCACGGATGCTGGCATGCCGGGGATTTCGGATCCCGGGTACCGACTGGTCACGCTGGCGATTCGCCATCACATACCGGTTGTGCCGGTGCCCGGAGCCTCGGCGTTTCTGTCGGCCTTGGTCGCTAGCGGGCTGCCGACCGATTCATTTCACTTTAGAGGGTTTCTACCGGCAAAGCGCGGCGAACGGCGCGCTGCGCTGGAAACACTCAAGAATTCTCCGCGAACGCAGGTCTTCTATGAGGCTCCGCACCGAATCGTCGAGAGCGCGGAAGATATTGTCGAGTTGTTGGGAGAGGCCCGGCCGGTGGTGATTGCGCGCGAGGTGACGAAGCTGCATGAGGAATTCCTGCGAGGCAGGGCGGCGGACGTGCTCGTGAGCTTAAGAGAACGCGTGTCGGTTAAAGGCGAGATCACCCTCTTGATCGGTAAAGCGGAACCTCAGTCGCAAGTCGCGGCGGCGAGAGAGAGTGTCCGGCAACGCCTGGATCAGATCATGGCGGAAGAGAAGATTGATGAGAAATCCGCGCTCAAGCGCGTGGCGAAGGAGCGAGGAATCTCGAAGAGCGAAGCCTACCGCGAGTTGCAAAGGGAGAAGTAGAGGGTAGTGCGAGATTGCCCCGCTCGGCGATCGCGCTCTCGGGTCGGATGCATTACCACATTGGCTGGCTCATACGAGTCGGTTCGCTTGTACCAACCAATGAGACTTAGAAAGCCCAAGGTCACCCGAAGTAGAATTGCAGAAAAACGGCTTGACTCCAGCTCTCGTCGTTAAGGACAGGATGCCATATCTAGAACTGGCTTGAAAGTTGTCGCCGAAGCCCTACTGCCGAAGCAGAGAGCTGGAGCTGTTCCTCTGATATCATCGCTCAAGAGAGTCACTGAACGTCATAATGAACCTCGTCATCACTGATCACATGCAGGACTTCGAAGACGACGAAGGAGACATCCCCGTTATTTCCGGTAGAGGAGAAGGAATCATGGAAGAAGCTCCAGCCACAGGTTCGGGCAGCCAGCGCCGCAATGAAGATATCGCCCTCGATCTGATGAAGTTCGTTGCCATGACCACCGGCTACGGCCGCACAACGTCGACAGGAGTGGGATTCACGGGCACCGGATCGGCCGCCAAGCCCGAAGACTACGCCGAAAAGCTGCTTGAATTGTATTCGAGATGTCTGAGCACGGTCGGTGGGAAGAAATAGTTCGAGTCGAAACTTGCGAGTCCCGAACCCGAAAATCTAGCACGCTTAAACCCTTGTCATTCCGAGGTCGCGCAGCGAGGACGGAGGAATCGGCTATCGACTGCCAGCATCGGGAGTGCGTGCCTACAGCGGCAAGAGATAGTACCCACACAGATTAACCCAACGATTTTGCTTTTGGGACGCACAAAACATCAAGCCCGGCGCTGTATTCCGCGTGTTTGTCAGGAAGATAAGTAGTAGAATCGCCACGCGTGTGTTGAGCGCCCCTTCATGCCGCGTACAATACGGTTGTCTCTCCTTCTCTTGGTTGTAGTCCCCACATTCCTCTTAGCTCAAGTCACTACAACTGCAAAACCAACGCTTTTTGCGCCTGACTTTTCCAAAGAGGCCTATGTAATCGAAGAAGTAAGCACTCGGATTACGTCCGAACAGGATGGCACCGGCATAAAGGAAATGAACGCCAGGATCAAGATAGTCTCTGATGCAGGCGTGAAAGCATTCGCGGTTCTTAGTTTCACTTACACCAGCGCGAATGAAGTGGTCGAGATTGATTACGTCCGGGTTCGTAAGCCGGATGGAACCATCGTCAAGACTCCCGATTACAACGTGCAGGACATGCCAGGCGAGGTGACACGTACCGCCCCGCTTTACAGCGATATCCATGAAAAACATGTTGCCGTGAAGGGCTTGAGTGTCGGCGATGTCCTCGAGTATTCCATGCGCCACCGCATTGTTAGACCGGAGGTGCCTGGGCAGTTCTGGACCGAATATACATTTTCCAAGAGCGCTATCGCGAAGAATGAACGCCTCGAGATGAGCTTTCCTGCGGGGAAATACGTAAAAGTCGTAAGCCCGGAATTCAGCCCGGAGACCAGCGAGGAAGGCGGGCGCAGAATCTATCGCTGGAAGCACAGCAATCTGATCGTGAAGGAGCCTGACCCGAACGAGATCCCACGGCGGATACCGGCCAATCCCGATGTGCAGGTCACGACCTTCTCCAGTTGGGAGGAAGTCGGAAAGTGGTACGGAGATTTGCAGAAGCCATCGCTCGAAGTGACAACCGCGATTCAGGCCAAAGCTGCGGAACTAACAAGAGGATTGAATACAGATGATGAGAAGATTCATGCGATGTATAAGTTCGTTTCGCTGAAGTATCACTACATCGGCCTGGATTTCGGCATTGGCCGCTACCAGCCTCATGCTGCCGATGACGTCCTCGACAACGGGTACGGTGACTGTAAGGACAAGCACACACTGCTAGCAGCGCTTCTGAAGGCAGTCGGCATTGACGCCTGGCCGGTACTTATCCACAGTGTCCGCAGGATCGACCCCGAAGTCCCCTCGCCTGCGCAGTTCAACCATGTGATCACGGTTGTTCCACGGGGTAACGATTTCGTCTGGCTTGACACAACGCCCGAGGTCGCTCCCTATGGGCTGCTGTTATTGACTCTGCGCAATAAGCAGGCGTTGATGATCCCTTCGGGTAAGCCGCCCTCCCTGGTCACAACAGAGGCCAACCCTCCCTTTGCGGAGGAGCAACACTTCACCACCGAAGGAAGGCTCGACGGCAGCGGAACGTTCAAGGGACACATCAGCCAGAGTTATCGTGGGGATACCGAAGTCGTGCTGCGGGCTGCTTTTCGGCAGTTCGCAGAATCCCAGTGGCAGCAGGCAGTCCAGCGATTTTCGTATGGAATGCGTTTTCTTGGTGAGGTCAGCAACGTCAAAATGAGTCCCCCGGACGACATCGACACGCCGTTTGAGCTTTCCTACGATTACGAGCGCAAGGACTACGGGGGATGGGCGGATCGCCAAATCATCGCTCCGCTGCCACCTACCGGGCTGGAAGTTCCCGATGGAACGCCGGAGAAAAAACTTACAGAACCGCTGGTGCTCGGTGCTTTAGGAAAGTTCACTTATCATTCGCGAGTCGAGCTGCCGAAAGGGTATGAGGCCACCGCTCCGGCGTCGTGCCACGACGACCGATCTTTCGCGGAATATTCCGGCAAGACAGAGATCGACAATGGAGTGATGATCACCGACCGGAAGCTCACCATCAAGAAAACAGAAGTGTCGCTCAGCGAGTGGGGAGAGTATCGCATCTTCGGCAAAACTGTTTCCGATGATGTCTTCGGATATGTCCGCCTGACGGCAACCGAGGCAGGCAACGAGCCCGAGCCGACTGAGCCCGATGAGATGTTCCGGCAGGCATCAACCGCCTTGCAAAGACGAGACCTCAAGAAGGCCCAGGAGCTGCTGAATAAATTGCTCATCAAGCAGCCTGACTACAAAGGAGCGCACCTGGGTTTGGCCTTTGCCTTGGCAGGCCAGAATCGGATACCTGAGGCGATGGTCGAGTTTGAGAAGGCAGAAAAAGTTTCTCCTGCCGATCCTCGGGCCTATCTCGCCGCGGCACAGATGGCAGGTATGCAAGGCAAGAAAGACTATGCTGCGGAGCAATTGCGCCGATTGCTGAAAGAGGATCCAACGAACGTCACCGCTGCTGAAAGTGTTGCTGCATACCTGGTTGAGAAGGAGAAATATCCCGAGGCGATCGAGATGCTCGAGACCGCTGTTAAGAATTCGCCGGATAGTTCAACCCTGCAATTTCAGCTCGGGGACGCATACATTAAAGCCGGTCAAAAACAAAAGGGGATCGCCCAGCTGCACCAGGCAGCCGATTCGAATAGTACGAATGCGATGATGCTGAACAATATTGCGTACACCCTCGCGCAGGCGAAGATCGATTTGGCGGCGGCGCAGAAGTACGGGGAAGCCTCACTTGCGAGGCTCGACGAAGAAGCAAGAGCGTCCGAATCCTCGAATGCGGCGGCAATGCAAGTCACCTATGAGTACGGCCTCGTGTGGGACAGTCTCGGTTGGGTTTACTTCCAGCAAGGCGATAACGCACGTGCTGAGCAATACGTGAGAGCCGCGTGGCAGTTACAGGAAGAAGAGTTGGTTGGCGAACATCTCGGAGAGATTTATGAAAAAGAGGGCAAGACCCAACAGGCTGCGCGCGCGTATGAAGCCGCGCTAGCAGTGTCGTCCGTGTCGACAGTTCCTTCACCGTTCGGTCCAAACACGACAAGAAACCAGGAAGTAGAGATCCAGAACCGTTACAAGAAACTGACGGGCAAGGATCCGTCTCTGACCGAAACACACCGCCTACCCAACGGGGAATGGACGCTGACTCCCGCTGAAAAGTTACGCCGTTCTCGTGAAATAAAGTTGAGCAATGATGGCAAGATCAACGGAAAAGGGGAGTTCATCGTCTCGATCAATTCCCACGAGGTCGAGTCCGCAGATTTTGAGGGCGAGGATGAAGAATTGCGATCCTTGGAATCCAAATTGGAAAAGGCCCATTACCCGTACGAATTTCCCCCGGGCAGCGACGCAATTCTCGTAGTGCGAATAATGTTGCGATGCCACGAGGACACAGACTGTACTGGTACGCCAATGCCTCCTACTGCGGTAACGGGTACAAGCCTCAGAGCGGTTCCACAATGATCCGGCCCGCATAGCGCGGAAATGACAGTCGAGAGGAAGTCAAAAATGTCGAGGCGCAGTCTTCCAGCATTGTTGTTGTGTATAGCAGTCTCCGCATCGCTGTTGCGAGCGCAGACGACAACTACCGGTGAATTGGCCGGCACAGTCACGGATCCGTCCGGCGCGGTCTTAACGTCGGCATCCGTGACGCTGACCAACGTGGCCACCGGCGCAAAGCAGACCGCACAAGCGAATTCCACGGGAGCCTACCGCTTCCCGCTGGTGCAGCCGGGCAGTTACCGCGTCACCGCGACATCCACGGGATTTCGCAGCATCGACGAATCGGTAGAGATTGGTCTGAGGGCCGATGCTTCGCCGCGGCTAATCCAGTCGTAGGCGAATTTTACGTTCTAACTGCAGCGTAACTTCATGCTCGAGCGGCCCCGCCAGGGGCCGTTTTTTTGTGCCTCGTTTTTACTCCGAAGACGCCGATTGTTGCTGTCGAGGGGAATTACTTTTCGCGGGTATTGCGCTGTCGACGAACCCCGGGATTCCTTTCGTCTCGCTTTGCCCGCGCGTCGGATGACAATACTGACGACAATACTTAAGGAGACGGAAGAACAAAACCGCGTCCCTTGGGGAACGCGGTTCTAATACCCAATACCCAGACAAGCGGAGCGCTCGCGGTTGCGGTAACTCTTAACGGCGCTTCTTGCCTTTTTTCTTTGCTGGCTTCTTGGCAGCCTTCTTTGCTTTCTTCTTGGCTGGCTTTTTCGCTTTCTTCGCTGATTTCTTTTTTGCTGCTTTCTTTGCCTTCTTCTTGGCAGCCGGTTTCCTTTTAGCTGCTTTCTTCTTGGTTGCGCCACCGCCTCCAGAGGGCGGTGCGGGCCTGGGAGCAGCAGGAGGAGCGGGCGGCGCCGCTGGCTCCGGTTCCATGGCTTCCGGTTCAGCCATGCCCGGTTCTTCTTCTTCCTCCTCTTCCTCTTCGAAATCTTCTTCTAGCGACTCGCTATACGCGCCGCTATCGCCAAATTCCTCTTCTTCATCACGACCATAGAGCGTTAGATCGTCGAACGTCATTGCTCCTCCTGATTTGAGCGGCGGCCGGGTGCGGATGGCCGCCCTGGCTGGCACGGGGGTAAATTAGAAGACCACAGAAACTTTTGCTGTAACGGCGCCGGATTATAGCATGAGATTCGGTAACAACTGCAAGGACTCAACGCACACAAAAGTAGTGAAGTTTGTCGGATGCAAATTTCTTATTTTGCTTCTCATTTCGCCAGAAGCTTGAAACGCCAAAATTCGAGCCGGATTGAGAGAAACCTTTAGAGTCCACCTCATTCTCCTACTCGCAACCAACACCGGAACTGACTGTGGCATCTGACGGAGAAGTCATCTAGCAATTGGAGAAGAGGAGTGCCAGGGCGTCGGCTTGAAGACAAGATCCGTGACTTGTGTGCCCGCGCTGTGTATGAGCAAGGGACCCAGTGGAAAAATACTGTCACCGAACTACAGATTGCCATCCAGGAGCATGTTCTACGAATGGCCAATACTACCGCCGCCATGTCGGTAATTGGGAAGAAGCCGGAAGTCGCACGCGAGCGGAGGCAGCAATAGCTCTAGCCGGATGAAGGAAGTATCGCAATATCAACTATTTACGCTTTTAAATCTGCTCTCCGTTACAAAAATTGGGCAGGACACCTGTCCTGCCCTAGCTGCGCACTTGAACTTCAAAACTGCCTATTTCAAGGTCTTCACGTAGTCGGCAACGGCCTTGGCATCGTCGGCACTCACGCCGTTGATGGCTTTCTTGTGGGGTGCCTTCTTGGCGTCCTCGCCCTTGGTGAGCAAATCAGTAATCTGATCCGCTGAGAGGCTGGTGCCCTTAACCGCTGGGCCGACTTTACCCTGGCCCTCGGGGCCATGGCAGGCGGCGCATTTCGCCTTGTAAGTGGCGGCGCCGTCGGCTGCGAAGGCCGGAACGGCGATCGACAGAGCCAGCGTGAAGATGACGAACAGGACAATCAATTTAGTGAGTCTCATGAGTTTCTCCTTGAGTGTTGAATGCACGAATTCCCTACGAGCAGGGGCCTAAAAGAACTGAAGATTCTAATCTGCGATTAGAAGGGCGAATGTGATTTCGCGCACAGGAGTTTTGGAAAGAGTGTCGGAATATTCGCCTTTCAACCTGCTACATTTTGAGCCTGTGCTTCCTACCGAGGAATACAAACAGCGCCGGGGTGCCCGCGAGGCCCGGGTTGCCGTTCTGCAGAAGATCCACATTCGTCTGGGAAACATCCGCCTGATGCTTGCGATTACGATGGCGGTCCTCATGTGGATGTCGTTACATGATCGCTTTCTCTCACCTTGGTGGATCACGGCTCCGGTTGCAATATTTGGTGTAATCGCGTTCTGGCACTCGCGGATTCTTCGATCGCAGGAACTGGCGCAGCGTGCGGTTGCTTTTTACGACCGAGGACTTGCTCGCATCGAAGACCGCTGGGCAGGCACCGGAGAGACCGGACAGCGTTTTGCTAGTTCTCACCACGTCTATTCCCCAGATCTCGACTTGTTTGGCGATGCCAGCCTGTTTCAGCTCATGTCCTCTGCGAGAACGCGCATGGGAGAGGAGATGCTGGCGAGATGGCTGCTTGCTCCGTCGGATCCGGATGAGATCCGCCAAAGGCATGCGTCGGTCAGTGAACTGCGTCCGGAACTGGACCTGCGCGAGGACCTTGCCGTCCGGGGAGAGGACGCGCGGGTGGGAGTTCATCCGGAGGAACTCATCCAATGGGCGGAATCGCCAAACCAGATGAGTCCGCCGTGGCTGACATGGGTGGCGCCCACGCTGGCACTGTTGGCCGTAGTGGGTGCCGTGGTCTGGGCGGTCTGGGGATTGGCAACGCCGTTCATCAGCGTGGTTATCATTGAAGCTATCTTTACCTACCGCTTAAAGAAATCGTTTGACGCGGTTCTCCACGGCACCGAGAAGGCCTTTTACGACCTGGATCTCTTATCTGGCGTGCTAGCGCAGCTAGAGTCGCACACGTTTAGCGGCACGGAATTGAAAAGCTTGCAGCGTAATCTCGTGTCGAGCGACCTGAGCGCCTCGAAGGCGATTACGAAACTCCGCGCTCTCGTCAATCTGATTGATTCGCGGGAAAACATCTTCGTACGCATCATCGATGCGCCGCTGATGTATTCGATCCAGATCTCCTTTGCCGCTGAACGCTGGCGCAAAGCTCATGGTCATGGGGTGCGGAAATGGGTGGACGTTGTCGGCGAGATGGAAGCTCTGATTTCGCTCGCAGCTTACAGTTACGAACATCCGGATGATCCATTTCCGGAAGTCGCGGCCGGGGCAACTTTGTTCGAAGCCGAAGCGCTGGGACATCCTCTTCTGCCGGCCGCGAGATGCGTCCGAAACGATGTGAGCATCGGCGGCGACGTCGTCCGCGTTCTGCTGGTCAGTGGATCGAACATGTCGGGGAAGAGTACGCTGCTGCGGGCAGTCGGCATCAATACGGTGCTCGCAATGGCGGGTGCCCCTGTCCGCGCGCGACGGCTTCAATTGTCGCCTTTGCAAGTGGGCGCCAGCATTCGCGTCAACGATTCGCTACAAGAAGGCAGTTCACGGTTCTATGCTGAAATCACAAGGCTCCGGCGGATCTTCGATTACGCAGGTAAAACTCCTCCATTACTCTTCTTGCTCGACGAGCTCCTGCAGGGAACGAACTCGAAGGACCGCCGCATCGGTGCTGAAGGAATTCTGCGCGCCCTGGTGGAACGCGGATCGATCGGATTGGTCAGCACGCATGACCTTGCATTGACCGACATCGGGATTGAAGCCGGTGATGGACGTCTGTGCAACGTCCATTTTCAGGATGAGCTGGCGAATGGACGAATACAATTCGATTACAAGTTGCGCGATGGAATTGTGACTAAAAGCAACGGACTCGAGCTGATGCGGTCCATCGGACTGGATGTTTAGAGCTTGGGTGCGCGCTACCAAACTCTGCAACGGTTCGCATTCACCATGGGCTGGCCCGCCTTGCAGTGGAATGCTTCTTGGAATTGTGGCATGTTCGAGACGACGCCATTTGTCCTATATTTTTCGGGCGAGTGCGGGTCAACTGTTGCGCGGAGACGCTTGGTTTCATCACGCGTTTGCCCGCACCAGCTCTGTCCGTATCCGACAAAGAAACGCTGCTCGGGCGTCAGGCCATCGATCGGCTCTAATTTTTGATCTTTCGTGTCCGCCATCCAGGCCATGTAGGCGAGAAGGACTCCGCCGAGGTCAGCGACGTCTTCGCCGAGCGTGAGCTTTCCGTTGATCTTGATATCGTCAATAATCGTGTAGTTCGAGTACTGATTCGAAATGCACGCTGCCCGTTGTTCAAATTTCTTCGCGTCGTCTGCTGTCCACCAGTCGCGCAGGTTCCCTTTGGCGTCGAACTGGCGACCTTCATCGTCGAAGCCGTGAGTGAGTTCGTGGCCGACCGTTCCGCCAGTGTCACCGTAATTGGGAGCGGCGTCGGACTCAGGATCGAACGCCGGAGGCTGCAACACGCCTGCCGGGAAGTTGATGTCGTTCATCTGCGGGTCGTAATATGCGTTCACCGTCGGCGGAGTCATATCCCACTCGCCCCGATCAACCGGCTTGCCGATCTTGCCCAACTGCCGGTTGAACTCGAATTCGCGGGCACGTTCCACGTTGCCGAGATTGTCGCCGCGCACGATGTCCAGTTTGGAGTAATCCCGCCACTTATCGGGATATCCGATCTTGTTGGCCATCGCGTGCAGCTTTGTAAGTGCCTGCTGCTTCGTCGCGGGAGACATCCAGTCGAGGCTGTTAATGTCCTGCTCCATAGCGGCGCGGATTTCATTGACGATCTTCAACGCTTCCTGCTTGGCCTGTGGCGGGAAATACTTTTCGACATAGGCTTGTCCGAGCGCCTCGCCGAGGTAATCGTCGACATATTCGGTACAGCGCTTCCAGCGCGGTTTGAGCTCCTCCTGGCCTTGCAAGGTCTTACCGTAGAAGGCGAAGTTCTCATTAAGGAATGCCGACGAAAGCTGCGGAGCATTCGCGTGCACAAGGTGCCACCGCAGGTAGGTTTTCCAGTCGGCGAGACTTTCCTTATCAATCTCCGCGTTCAATGTCTTAAAGAAGTTGGGAGTTGACACATTCAGCGACGTGAGCGAAGGCAAGCCTACTTTTGTGAAGTACGACTGCCACTGGAACTCGGGAGAGATTTTCTGCAGATCGCCACTTGTCAGCTTGTGATCGAGCGCCTTGGGATCGCGCCTTTCAACGCGCGTCATAGAGCCTTTTGCCAGCGCGGTTTCAATGCGCATTACAGTCTGAGCTTCCTTCGTAGCGGTGTCTGGCTTATCCCCGAGCAACTCGAACATCTTTTGTACGTGCGCGACATAAGCTTTGCGCAACTCCTCGGATTTGGGGTCGGTCTTGAGGTAATAATCGCGGTCGGGAAGGCCGAGTCCTCCCTGATCGGCATTCGCGACGACCTGTGAGGCATCGCGATAGTCCTGAATCGAATAAAACCGGAAGAGCACGTTATCGGTCGACATGGCTGAGGCAGCATCCGCCAGTTCGGATTTCGAACTGATTTTCGCAATGCGCTCAAGTTCCGGCTTGAGCGGATCTGCTCCTTTGGCTTCGATGCCCTGCTCATCCGTGCACGAGGCGTAGTAATCGCCGATCTTCTGATTAACAGCCGTGCGGCTAGCGTCCGGCGACGACGTAGCTTCTAGAATCTCCCGAAGCTTGGTCTTGTTCTCGTCCTCCATTTTCGAATAGAGGTCCCATGAGGATTGGTCCGGCGGAATGGGATTGTTCTTAATCCACCCGCCGCAGGCGTAGGCAAAGAAGTCCAGGCACGGATCGATGGACCGATCCATCGCGGTGACGTCGAGAGACGGCGTGTGCAATGTTGTGGCCTGCTGAGCGGTCGAGGAAATAAACGGGACAACGAGGACAACGACTAGAACGGCAATTAAAAGAGCGCGCACAAAGGACATAGTCAGACCTTCTTAGAATCGGCTTTTTTCAGGACCAATGAGTATAGCCTCGCGGCATGGTGATTCGAAGCCTAGGCCTTCTTCAGGTGAATCGATCCATCTCCGGTACGAATGGTCAGCAGATTTCCGCCGCCATTGAGCTTCCCGCGGATCTCGTTCTGCCGCATAGTGCCTTCGGTCGTGACTGGCATGTCCAGATCGATGTGACCGTCGCTGGTATGCAGATCCACATTTGCGGCCAGGCTTTGCGGAACCCCAAGGGAAACGCTGCCATCGCCAGTTTCAAGACGCCAGTTGTTCAATAGGGTGGATCCATTGCCAGCGCGAACATCAACATGGCCGTCGCCGGTTTTGAGTTCCAGTTCGTCAAAACGCCCATTGGCCTGAATGTGTCCATCGCCGGTCGAAGCATGCAACTTTCCGTCGACCGAGTCGAGATCGACCGAGCCGTCACCCGTATGCATGTCCATCTCACCTTTCAGGTTCGCCACTTCGATCTTGCCGTCCCCGGTACGAAGGTTAACGTTGCCTTCGCGCGGCATCTGAATAATGATGTCCACACGATATCCCGGTCCCCACTCAAAATTGTGGTGCGGATAGCGAACTTCGATCTCCACGCTGTTGCCGTTCTGCCGCTCTTCAATGTGAATACCGCCTTCGCCAATCTTGTAGCGCGTCGTTGTGACCTTGGCTTGAATGGTGCTCTGGTCGCCCGTGGTGACGCGGATGTTAGCGTCGGAAGTTTCGACTCGCAAATCCGGCCGACCAGTCGGAGTATAGGTTTTGGACCATTCATCGGCACGAGCGGGAAGGGCAGCAAGGCCAAGTAATAAAACGAATAGCGGAATGCGCACAGAGACTGATTTCATAATGTCCTCCGGCGGGCGAGCACACCTTAAGCCCTGCCTGTTAGACGAGGGTACGTCTCGTCGGTGAGATTAGTTCCGGAAAAAGCCCGTACCGCAGGAACCACTGAGGAACGCAGGAAACTACGACCATGGGTTTAATTTGCTCCTCGGGGGGCTAAAATAGGCGCGTGCCATCTTCCCAACAGGTCCGTAGCGACGCGCATCGACACCATCGCCATGCCGTCTATGCTTCCGAGACGGCCGGGCTCCTTCTGATCGCATTTCTGCTTCTCGTGCTAACCCTGATCCGATACTGGCACCTGATCCACTGGAGTCTGCACTGATCGTGGGTACCGGACAGCCGAATCTGGCAGAACCCCTTCTGATAGTCATTCTTGGCCCGACTGCCAGTGGAAAGACCGCCCTTTCCATCGCGCTCGCCGAGAAGTTCCAAGGCGAAATCGTGAACTGTGACTCCGTCGCGATGTATCGCGAGTTTGACATTGGGACCGCGAAGCCCAGTTCCGAGGAACGGGCGCGAGTTCCACACCATCTGTTGGATTTTGTAGATCCCACTCAGGAAATGACTGCCGGAGAATATGCGCGGCGAGCACGCAAAGTCATAGACGAAATCAACGCCCGGGCACGTCTCCCTGTTGTGGTTGGAGGCACCGGACTCTATTTGCGGGCGCTGCTGGAAGGACTATTTGCCGGGCCGCAAGGGTCCGAGGCATTGCGCGAGCGGTTGCGGGAGCGAGTGGCGGAGCGCGGCTCGGGATATCTGCACCGCATTCTTCAGCGGCTCGATCCCGCTTCCGGCCAGAAGATCCATGTGAACGACTCACCAAAGCTGATTCGCGCTATCGAAGTCTGCGTGGCCTCGCGTCAAAAGATGTCGGAAATGTGGCAGCGCGGACGAGATCCGCTAAAAGGGTTTCGCATCTTGCGGCTTGGCCTCGATCCGGACCGCGCGCGGTTGTACGACCGCATCAACCAGCGTGCACGACAAATGTTCGACGCAGGTCTAGTTGAGGAGACGAAGAGTCTCTTAGGCAAGTACGGAGGCTCAGCCCGTCCGCTCGCCTCTCTCGGATACAAGCAGGCAGTACAGTTCCTGCACGGAGAACTAACGCTGGAGCAGGCAGTCCAAGCCGCTCAACAGGGCCATCGCAACTATGCCAAGCGGCAGATGACGTGGTTCCGAAGAGAACCCGACGTGGTGTGGTTCGGAGGATGTGGAGACGAGGCGAACATTAGACAACAGGCGGAGGTAAGTCTTTTGTCGGTGATTTCGCCCAGAGACGTCGAATTTCGTTGATAACGGGATCTGCGCTTCTTCGACAGTCGGCAGAACATCCCTCAGACGGCCGGCGAGGACGTCGGCGTCACCGGCATACTGCAAACACTGTAAATCTACATTGCAAAACATATCCTTGGTAAGGGATTACACCATTCTCCCGCGAGGCTGCGCCGGCATCTTAGAGCTATCTTCGGCAAAGCAGTTTCAGCCCTGATCTTCATTATCCGGAGGCTACATGCGTAAGAATCGAATTGTTGTCCCCGGCTGCGAAACGCAAACTCTAAAGCCAGGCGAGCGGACGAATGGAGAAGGCAAGCCCGTCGCGAACCAGATTCTATTAAGGCTGCCTGACGAAGAATTCGCCGCCATTCGTCAAGAATTGAAGTACGTTCACCTTCCCCACTACACGGTACTCCACGAGCCAAAAGAAAAAATCGAGTTTTCCACATTTTTGAATTCGGGACTGACTTCGCTTGTCTTCAATACCGATCATGGGAGCAGTGTAGAGGTCGGCGTAGTCGGAAACGAAGGATTCACGCCCATTTCGATTGCAGCGGGACTTCGGCGAAGTCCACACCAGGCGATCATGCAAGTTAGCGGCGACGGATTCCGAATCAGAGTCGATTCGCTGGAAGCCGCGCTCAAAACGAATCCACAGTTGCAGATTTTGATGAACCGGTATGCGGCAGTGCATGGGCTGCAGGTCGCACAGACTGCGGGATGCAATCGCTTGCACGATCTGGAACAGCGGCTGGCGCGCTGGCTGTTGCTGGTGCAGGACCGCGTGGGCTCGGGACTGTTGAAGATCACGCATGATTTTCTCGCGATGATGCTGGGGACGGACCGCCCAAGCGTGAGTCTGGCCGCGGGAATGCTTCGAAAGAAGAAGATCATCGAGTACACCCATGGATCGGTGCGCGTGCTCAACCGCAAGAAGCTTGAGAGTTCCGCGTGCGAGTGCTACGGGCTGATTCAGCAGTTCAATTCAGAGATGCTGCCGAATAGCGCACCGGATGCCGCGGCGGGTGGGTCGGGTTACGAATCAGGGTCAGGGATTGGGGGCTAGTCCGTCACAAGTGGATACGTTCGTACATTGACCGACGACCGCGACTCTCCCGCCCGAAACCGAAAAAGCATTCATCATCAAGAAAAGTCCAGATGTCCTTAAAGTGGAGTACAGTTAGTTGCGGTCGAGTCGCGCATGCGGTTCGGCTGCAAGAACAAGCCGCTAAGTGCAGGGAAGGGGCCCTTGCGCTGGCAGCGTGCGTTGAAAATCCACGAGGAGGAAGCCATGTCGAGGCATTCTGTATGGCTCGCCACCGTACTCAGCGTGTCCCTGACGGCAGTCGCTGTTGCCGCCGCTGGGCCGGGATACCATGTGGTCAAGACGTTCAAAGTTGGCGGAGATGGCGGATGGGATTACCTGATCGCCGATGCCGACGCTCATCGTCTCTATATTTCGCGCGGCACGCATGTGATCGTTCTCGACAGTGAATCGGGCAAGACTGTCGGCGACATTCTGAATACGCAAGGCGTACACGGCATTGCACTTGCGCCTGAATTCGGCAAGGGATTTACCAGCAATGGCCGCGAAGGCACCGTCACAGTTTTCGACATGAACACGCTTGCGCCGATCGGAGACAAAATCAAAGTCGGAGAGAATCCCGACGCGATTCTCTACGATCCTGCGACCCGGCGAGTCTTCACGTTCAATGGACGCAGCCACGACTCGACTGCCATTGACGCGGTGAGCGGAAAGGTCTTGGCCACAATCAAGCTCGATGGCAAGCCGGAATTCGCAGCCAGCGACGCTAAGGGAGAAGTCTTCGTCAATATCGAAGACAAGAGTGAGTTGACTGCGATTGACGCTAACAAACTGGTGGTTAAGGCAACGTGGCCGCTTGCTCCGTGCCAGGAGCCAAGCGGACTCGCGATTGACCGCAAGAACCGGCGCCTGTTTTCCGGATGCGACAACAAGATGATGGCCGTTGTCGATGCGGATAGCGGCAAGGTGCTTGCCACTCCTGCAATCGGAGAAGGCGTCGATGCGACCGCGTACGACGAGGGCGCGGGACTGGCGTTCGCTTCCTGCGGAGGAGATGGCGTTCTTACAGTCGTCCAAGAGGAGTCGCCGAACAAGTTCTCAGTCGCAGAAAACGTAACCACGCAAAAAGGTGCACGTACGATGGCGCTCGACACCAAGACTCACAACGTTTACACGGTGACGGCGCAGTTTGGGCAACGTCCCGCGGCCACAGCCGATAATCCTCATCCACGACCTCCGATTTTGCCTAACAGTTTCGTCGTTCTGGTAGTCGCGAAGTAATTTTTGTACTGCGGCACAAAGGCAAAAATCCCCACTTCTCGCGCAGAAGGCGAGCGAGAGGTGGGCACCCATAGGCAACCCTTGTCACTCCGACAACTCAAGAAGCGGCGCGGGGAAAATCGCTCACGCCGTGCAGTCTTGATGTATGAATCGCTTAACCTGACGCGCCTTTCCTACATGCCTCGCAGTATGCCAACGTTGCGCGGCAACAGTTACAATGAAACGTCATCCGGCAACCCGATGACGGAACGGAACGACTAAACGAACGCATGACGATGAGAGTTCGTAAAGCTGTTTTCCCCGCAGCTGGACTGGGCACGCGCTTCCTGCCCGCCACCAAAGCCCAACCCAAAGAGATGCTTCCGGTTGTGGACAAACCCATCATTCAATATGGGGTCGAAGAGGCGATGGCCTCGGGATGCGATCAGATCCTTATCATCACGGGTCGCGGCAAGCAGGCGATTGAAGATCACTTCGATGTCAGCTACGAACTCGAGAAGATGCTCGAGGAGCGGGGCAAGACCGATCTGCTGAAGATCGTCCGGCAGATTTCGGACATGATTTATGTCGGCTACGTTCGACAGAAGGAAGCACTCGGGCTCGGACACGCTGTGCTGATGGCACGCGAACTCGTCGGGCACGAGCCTTTCGCGGTTCTGCTGGCGGATGACGTGATCGACGCGACTGTGCCCGCATTGAAGCAGATGGTGAATGTCTTCAACGAAAAACAGTGCAGCGTGATCGCGGCGCAGGTGGTCGAAGGCAGGATGATTTCGTCATATGGCGTGCTGGACGCGCAGCCCGCGAACGGATTCAACGGACGCCTTTTCGAAATCCGCAATATGGTCGAGAAGCCGAAGTTCGAGGAGGCTCCATCGAACCTGGCTGTGATCGGGCGGTACATTCTGACTCCCGCGATTTTCGATTGCCTATCGAAGACTCAGACGGGCGCTGGAGGCGAGTTGCAACTTACCGATGGCATGCGCATGCTGCTCAAGCAGGAAAAAATGTATGCCTACGTCTACGAAGGCAATCGCTATGACACGGGCGACAAGCTGGGATTCCTGAAGGCAACGGTGGAATTCGCGTTGAAACGTCCAGACCTGGGTGGCCCATTTCGCGAGTATCTGAAGGGACTTAATCTGTGAGCAGCTAAACAGCTACTGCCGATTTGCGATTGCAGATTTTCGATTGCAACTAAGAATTTTCATCCTCAGTCATGCAACGCGAAAATCCGCTATCTCGCTCTCTCTGAATTCTGCTTTCTTACTTCTGACTTTCCTTCAGCTTCTTGGATTTCTCTTCGACTCCTCGCGCGAGTTTTTCCTTGTGCGCGTGCATCTTCTTCGCCATGCCTTCATCAGCCAGGGCAATCATCTGCGCGGCCAGGATGCCAGCATTGGTTGCGCCCCACTTTCCGATTGAAACTGTGGCCACCGGAATTCCGGGAGGCATTTGCACGGTAGAAAGGAGCGAATCCATGCCGTTGAGCGATGTGGAAGGAATCGGCACGCCGATCACTGGCAGAATCGTGTGCGCGGCGATGACCCCGGCGAGATGCGCCGCCCCGCCCGCTCCGGCGATGATGACCTTGATTCCGCGGTTCGCGGCGTTCTTCGCGAAATCCGCGCTGCGATCCGGCGACCGGTGTGCGGACGTTACGTCGATTTCGTAGCCGATTCCGAAATCGTCGAGGGCTTTTCCTGCCTCGCGCATAATCTCCAAATCCGAATCGCTTCCCATCACAATTGAAACCAGTGGCTTACTCATTTGTCTCCTTTGAAACTTCATTTCCGCAGATTCACGCCGCCGCACACAGATTCAGGAAGTGAAAGATCCGCGGAATCCGCATGGGCGAACTTAGGTCTAGTGCTTTAGTGCTCTCGCCGCAATGTCCTTCCGATAATGGGCACCTGCGAATTCAATCTTGGCGCAGGCGTCATAGGCGCGCTCGACAGCCTTGTCCAGGTCAAGTGCGCGGGCCGTTACTCCGAGAACGCGTCCGCCGGCGGTGTAGTAGACGCCGTCGCGCTTCGAGGTACCGGCATGGAACACCTTCACGCCATCGACGGCGCCGGCCTCATCGAGTCCATCGATTCGCTTTCCCTGCTCATATGTTCCCGGATATCCACCGGAGGCCATCACGATGCAGACCGATGCATCTTTCGACCACTTGAAATCGCCATCACTGATGCGACCTTCGATGGAGGCCTCGATGGCATCCAGAAGATCGCTCTCGAGACGAATCAAGATGGGCTGCGTCTCCGGATCGCCAAAGCGGCAATTGAACTCGAGCACCATCGGGCCACGAGCCGTCATCATCAGGCCGCAGTAGAGGACGCCTTTAAATTCCGCGCCTTCGGCTTTCATCCCAGCGACCACGGGGCGCGCAATGTGATTTACGACCCAGTCGCGCATGCGATCATCAACGATGTCGGCGGTCGAATAGGCACCCATGCCGCCGGTATTCGGTCCGGTGTCGCCATCGCCCACGCGCTTGTGATCTTGCGCTCCGACAAGGGGCGCCACGCGCTCTCCGTCGCTGAAGACGAGAAATGACAGTTCGTCGCCTTGTAGGCACTCTTCCAAGACGACACGCGCGCCGGCGTCGCCCAGCATGCGGCCGCTAAGCATCTCCGAGGCTACGCTTGCGGCCTCTTCTTTATTTTTGGCAATCACGACGCCCTTGCCTGCTGCCAGACCGTCCGCCTTCACGACCACTGGAGTGTGGAAGTGTCCTAAAGCGGCGCGCACCTGCTCGATGGAATCGCAAATGGCAAAGGGGGCCGTTGGGATGTGATGGCGTTGCAGGAATTCTTTTGCAAAACTTTTGCTGGATTCGAGTTGCGCAGCCGCCTTGGTTGGGCCAAAGACGCGCCATCCGCGGCGATTGAACTCGTCGACGACACCCAGGGTGAGAGGCAATTCGGGACCAACCACCGTCAGGTCCGGTTGCAGCCGATTTGCCAGGGCGACGATGGAATCCAGACTCTTCAGGTCGGCAGGGAGGCATTCGGCCTCGTCGCCAATGCCGCCATTGCCGGGAGCGCAATAGAGCTTCGAAATCCGCGGCGATTGCCGCAGTTTCCACACCAGCGCATGCTCGCGCCCACCACTACCTAATACAATAACTTTCATAACCAGAGCCAATCAGGTTAGAAGTTCAAGCCGAACCCTGTCAAACAGGTCGTGTGGGAGCGACGCAGCCGCCATGCTTGCGACTGCCGCAGACCGTCGGGCAACAGGAGTGATTACCTCGATCGCTTAACAATTCTTTAACGCGGCTGGCGTACGGTAAGTATTCCGAAAAAATACATGCATTCGCATTTTATTAACTGTGGTTAATTACTTTAGGTATACTATGGCTAATCTGTGTGTTGCAAACCAGACCAAATTCTGAATTGTCGTCGGCTATCTCTACTTTCGAATGAGCGCGCTACACAGACTCGCCAGAAGCCTGCATCAGTTTCTGATCGCCATCTCTTCTCTGGGACTGATAGGCGGTGCAGTTGTTCACGCGCAGCAAACGGAGATTGCTCCTGCCCCGCATGGGATCTCGGCTGAGCCGGATCCTCAGGAGCCCGAGGTCGAGCAAAGCGTGGAATCCATGTTTCCTCACTTCAAAGACACACGGTTCTGGCTCTCCGGTCAAGCGAATTTCATATTCCAGGCTCATCCGGAGTTTCCAGCTCTTTACAGCGGGACGCACAGTCTTAGTCCTCACTACGAAAAAGCCACTTCGCGGCTGATGACGCTGTATACCGGATATCGACTCAACAACTCAACGGAGTTCATTGTCGATATTGAAGAAGCCGGGGGAGCGGCGCTATCACAGGGATTCGGGCTCGCCGGCAATACGGATCTCGATATCGTGCGCAATCCGTTGCTCAGCAAGGCGCCATATCTCGGGCGCGGCATGTTCCATTACGTTTTTGCGCTGAGTAAAGACAAGGTCGAGAACGAGCGGAATTTTCTGTCTTTGTTCGACGAACTTCCACGGCGCCGCCTCGAATTTCGATTCGGCAAGTTCAGCATGCCCGATTTTGTCGACATCAATTCGGTCGGCTCCGATACGCATTTTCAGTTCATCAACTGGACGACCGATAACAATGGCGCGTGGGACTATGCTGCCGATACTCGTGGGTACACCGTGGGGGCGGTCCTCGACTTTGAAGACCGAAATTGGGGATTCCGTTTCGTTGAAGGCCTGATGCCGAAGGTCGCCAACGGCATCGATCTTGTGTGGAAACCGTGGGAAGCCCATGCGGAGAATTTCGAGTACGAACTTCGCAAAGGATTTCTGCCGAAGAAAGCTGGCGTTGTTCGTCTATTGGCCTTTACTAACTCCGCGAACATGGGCATTTATCGCGATCAAGTGATCAAGGCGGCAGAAGCGGGCACAAGCGCCGACATCACGAACCATCCTTGGCGCATCACGCAGAAGTACGGATTCGGCGCGAACGTCGAGCAAAACCTTACGCCATATCTCACTGCCTTCGCGCGTTTCGGATGGAACGACGGCCGGACAGAATCTTTTGCGTACACGGAAGTCGAGCAGACGTTCGCGGAAGGCCTGGGCGCGAACGGATCGTGGTGGCATCGCAAGCAAGATCGTGCCGGAATTGCATTCGTCAGCAATGCCATCAAGAAAGATCATCAGAACTATTTGAATGCAGGGGGACTTGGATTCCTGCTCGGCGATGGGCACCTAAACTACGGCCGCGAAAATATCGTGGAGTCGTACTACACGCTGCACGTCTGGCGCGGAATTTACCTCGCGCCGGGGCTGCAACACATTAATAATCCGGGATACAACCGTGATCGCGGGCCGGTGCTAGTGCCGTCGTTTCGGGCACACGTGGAGTTTTGAGACCGGCTTCAGGCGTGTGTCGGCTAAGAGTCAAAATCCCCACCTCTCGCGCAGACACCGCGCGAGAAATGGGGCACCCATCTGTGAAAGCTCGCACCTAGACCTAGACGAAGAGTCGTCTTTTGCATCAATCTGCCATTTTTGCTACGTGGACCTCGAAGCCGGTTTTCGGTAACAGCGATGTCAGCGAGAAAGCTTTGAAGCCATCTCCCGTGACTTCGGTGTGGCGATATAGGCCGGGCTCATTTTCGATGGTTTCTTTGCGGCCTTCCATGTCGGCGAGAAATGCGTCGGCCTGCTTTGTGGTAACTCCCATTTCTTTGGCGCGAGTGACGAAGGCTTCGGAGGCGTAGGAGCGGACGAGCTTCGGCCAGTATTTGGAGAGCAGATCGGTGCTGGCGAAGATGTCGGCCCAGATGATTCGTCCACTGACGGCGACGACGACTCCGGTGGCGTTGCGGTCGCGGAGTTGATGGATCAGGCTCTGATAATTCTCCTCAATGGGCTTGGCGACGGAGTCGACTTGCTTGCGAACCTCTTCATTCTCGTTCGCTTTTGCGTAGGAGGTAACTCCACCAATTGCGACAGCTTCTGATGGGGCTGCAGGCGCAACCCGAGCCACGAGCGCCTCTTTTTGTTTGCTGACCTCGTCCCAGACTTCCTGCTGATTCTTATCGGCCATCGCTTTGGCGCGGACGGACGGTTGCACCATGATCGCCATGGGAGCAGGAGCGTTTGTCGCCGGGCCACCGTGGACTGCAGAGCCATACATCGCTTCCGAGGCGCCGAAATGTTCGGTGCTGGCAACCCAGCGTCCGTGCTCGACGCAGAAGACGCTAAGATCGATGGGATCACTTTCGGCCGGCACGATGCGATCTTTGCCGATGACGCGGTCCTGCTTGCCTCCGCTGACGACTTCACCTGCGAGCAGGAGCAGAGGGTGCTTGGAGTTGTTCACGAGAACGAGGCGGTTGACCTCGGCGCCATCGTAGCGGTGAGTAGGAGTGCCGGGACGGCGGACCAGGCCTTGCACGCTGCCTGCTTCGGTGACAACCACCTCGCCCGAGCGGAGGCCTTCGTCGAGAGTGATGAATTCATTCGTGGGGTAACTCTTCGCGGCGACCACCGGAAAGACTGTGAGATTGCCGTGGCGAATGGGTTCGAGAACTTTGTATCCGGGAGTGGGGGTGATTTCTCCGGCACGTGCGGGGCGTTGGTTCAGAGCGGCGAGTGTGGCCAGAAAAAACAAGACAGACACAGCAACGATTTTGGAACGCATAAGAGGCTCCTTTGTTTGAGCCGGTGTCGCTTCTTTCGCCCCTCCGGAGCTTTGCTCCTTTCGCTGCTTACCCACGGCTTGCGCCATAGGCTGCGTTCTTTCGCCGCTCCGCGGCTGGGCAGGATTAGAAGCTCGCGTCCGCGCTCGGAGCGAACTCCGGAGGTCCCGATGCGGACGTTTTATCCTGCCCGATTGAATCTCACTGCCGCGTTACGCTGCCAGCGAAACTGCGATACCGACTCCTTTGGTCGGACAGCGCGCCTGGATCTCAGGGGGATGATTCGTTCGAGTTACCGGCGTAACTCGAAACCAGACGCGCCGTCCATTTCGACTCCGGTGAAAGAACGCTGAGACAGGGGGGGCTTGCGGGGGAAAGTTTTGGGGCAAGTTTCGAGTGTTTGATTTCACCCGGCGCGCGTCGACAGCCGAGGGCGGCTGTCCCCACATTGTCCTGTAAAATTAGAGAATCAACTCCTGGAGCCACTTCTTCCTTGTCTTTTCTTGACCAACTGAATCCGCAACAGCGCGAGGCTGTTGAGACCACCGAGGGGCCGCTGTTGATCCTGGCCGGCGCGGGTAGCGGAAAAACGCGCGTCATTACTTACCGGATCGCCTATCTGATTGAACAGAAGGGAGTGATGCCGGAGTCGATCCTGGCGATGACGTTCACCAACAAGGCCGCGGCGGAGATGGCCGAACGTGTTGAAAAACTCGTTGGCGGACTGAGCATCGCCAAACCTGTGATCTCGACATTTCATTCATTTTGTGTACGGATGTTGCGGCGGGACATTGAAGCGCTGCGGATTCCGTCGACAGTGCCGGGGCAGCCACCGATCGGGCACACGAAAAAGTTCGTGATTTACGACGAGGGCGATCAGCAGTCCGTGGTGAAGTCGATCATGAAGCGGCTTGGAGTGGACGACAAGGAACTTACGCCGCGCACCGTACTCGGCCGGATCTCATGGGCGAAGAATCACATGCTCGATCCGCAGGAGCTGTATTTGCAGTCGGCGGATCCGAAGACGGAGAAGGTCGCGCACCTGTTTGAGGAGTATCGAAAGGAACTGCGCAAAGCGAATGCGCTTGATTTCGACGACCTGCTGCTGGAGTCGGTGCGGCTGCTCAAGTCTGCGCCGCAGGTGCGCGAGTACTACAATAAACGATTTCAATATTTGCTGATCGATGAATACCAGGACACGAACCGGCCGCAATATGAATTGATGCGCATGCTGGCGAGCGAACATCACAATGTGTGTGCTGTTGGCGATGAGGATCAGTCGATTTATTCGTGGCGTGGTGCGGATATCCGGAACATTCTCGAATTTGAGCAAGATTTTCCGGAAGCGAAGATCATCCGGCTAGAGCAGAACTATCGGTCGACGCAGAACATTTTGCAGGGGGCGTCGGCGGTGGTGGCGAATAACGTGCGGCGCAAGGGGAAGAATCTTTGGACGTCGCGGCAGGGCGGGGCGAAGATCGGATACTACGAGGCGCCGGATGGAGAGAACGAGGCGCTGTTCGCGGCGGACTCAATTGCGCGGTATGTGCGCGAAGCGTCGGAGCGTGGGGAGACTCCGCGGGCGGCGGTGCTGTATCGAACAAACTCACAATCGAGATTGTACGAAGAAGCGATGCGGCGCTATGGGCTGAAGTATCACGTGGTCGGCGGATTTTCTTTCTACGAGCGCGCCGAGATCAAGGACATGATTTCGTATCTGAAGGTCATCCAGAATCTCGATGACACGATTTCGTTGCTACGGGTAATCAATACGCCGGCGCGAGGGATTGGAAAGGGGACGATCGATACGCTGGAGCAACTCGCGTTGGAGACTGGGCTGTCTTTGTGGGGAGCGATTGGCGAAGCCGTGAAACGGCAGTTGGTGCCTCCGCGAGCGGTGGCGTCGCTGAAGAGTTTTCAGCAGTTGATTGAAGATGCGCGGGCGATGCTGGGCGGGACGTTTACAGAGCAGTTGGAAGAAACGGCGCAAACCCACCACGGAGACGCGGAGGCACCGAGGAAAGAGAGTTCGCCGGAAGTTGAGGAGGACGCGACTGCCTTCGATCCTGCTGAGTTCGGGAATTTCTCGTTTGATTTTGGAGCGGCGGTGCTGGAGGAATCCGAAGCGAACACAGGGTCCCTCGACTTCGCTCGGGATGACAAAGAAGCGAACGCTAGCTCTCTCGACTGTGACGGAACGCTCGTGAGCGAGCCTCCCGTCTCCGCTGGAGATAACAATGATGCGGCTGCGTTTCCAGCCCCTACCGTCAGTACCGCCGACATTCTCAAGTTTCTGATTGACCGGACTGGGTACATCAAGATTCTCGAAGCAGAGGACACGCCGGAAGCTTATTCGCGGATTGAGAACTTACGCGAGTTGGTGAATGCGGCGATGGATTCGAAGGATCGTGGGGAGGCGCTCGACGAATTTCTGGATCATGCGGCGTTGATTGCCGATGCGGACGATTATGATGAGCGGGCACAGATCACGCTGATGAGCTTGCATGCCGCGAAGGGGCTCGAGTTCCCTCTTGTGTTTCTCAGCGGGCTAGAGGAAGGATTGTTTCCGCATTCGCGGACGATGCTTGTGCCGGAAGATATCGAGGAAGAGCGGCGGCTGTGTTATGTCGGCATGACCCGGGCGATGGATCAGCTTGTCATGACACGTGCTGTGTATCGCCGGCGTTATGGGACAGATTTGCCCGAGGCGAGTGTGCCGTCACGGTTTCTGGAGGAAGTACCGGGGCAACTGATTGAGGAACTCGGGACTCGGCGCAGCAGCGGAGCTTCGCTCAGCCGGGCGGGTGAGGGCACCCGGCCCTCCACTTATTCCGACACACACCATTACTCTTACGAAGACGAGGATCAGAGCTCGGCTTGGCACGATCCAGACCGGGCGCGCAATTCCCAGCTTTCGCAAAAGCGGCGAGAAGTCGGGCACCCAACGAAAACAACAGCTCCGGCACGTCCTTACAATTCGATTGAGAACATTGCCGAGTTCTTTGCGAGCCGGGGGAAGAAGTTGAGCGTGCCCAAAGCGGCGCCGGTTGAAGAGCCTACGGGCAAGCGTGGATTTCGTCCGGGGCAGAGAGTGCGGCACCCAAAATATGGCGAAGGAACAGTCTTCCAGCGCGAGGGAGAGGGCGAAGAGGCGAAGATTACGGTACAATTTCCACGCTTCGGCTTGAAGAAGCTGGTGGAGAAGTATGCTCAGCTGGAGCGGGCGTAGTTCGCGACAAAGATCCCATGCAAAAATCCCCACTTTTGCCAAAACCCGGCAGAAATGGGACACCCATCACTTTATGGACCTTTATGGAGTGGGAATGAAAAGACTTTTGATATTCGCGTTTGCAGGTTTGCTGGCAACCTCTGCGGTGGCGCAGGTGAAGAAGGCGCGGCAGGAACGACGTCCGGCGAACAGCTCGGAGAACCTTGCACGGGCGATCGAACCTCAACAACAGCCACCCTACGATTATTTTTCGATCCTGGATGGTACGCCAGTGCTGCTGCAGCTTCGGCATGATACGGTGGCTGACACGGGTCAGCCGATTGATGTTTACAAGTATGTGATCGAGTTGCAGGTGATGAATTCGGATGGGAACCTGGAACCCGAAGGATTGGATATCTTCAATTTCTATACGGCGAAGGCCGTCAGTCCGGATACGGCGCCGAATCCGCATACCGCGAGAGATTGCGCGAAGTGGAACAACATTATCAATCAGGAGATCAGGACGCGACCCGATGTAGCAGTGTGGCCGTATGTGGAATTGACCGTCGCTCAAGGGGCGCGCATGATCGAGACGAACGAAGACGGGCTGGTATGGTGGAGCGACGACATCCAGTGCTGGGGATCAGAAGACCGGTTCTCACCGTTTTGAGAGTGTTTGAGGTTGGGTTTGATGTAAACATAATCTGTACAAAGGACGAGTGGACTGATTCATGGCAAATACGACAGCATTAAGCAGAGACGAACGTAAGAAAGCAAAACGCACCGCGCGCAAAAAGCGTAAGGCGGAAAAGCCGTTGAAGGCGCGGGATTATCCGCGGGGATCGAAGAAGCCGAAAGTCAAGAAACTCGCCCGCGGCCAGGCGAAGCGGTAGTGCGGCATAGCTGTTAGCATTCGGGAATCCCACCCTTCGGACATCGCGAAGGGTGGGCACCCACAACGCCTCCGTTCCAGGAGAAATCTGACCTCTTGTCACAACCCACGGCAAGTGAGCCTCCATCGAAAGAAGTTGTGCGCACCTCCGATAAGCAGATTTTTTGCTGCAAGTCGATCGACAAGCTGATTTCCGAATCGGAAACTCCCGGACATCGTTTGCAGAAGAGTCTGGGGCCCTGGTCGTTGACGGCGCTCGGGATTGGCGCGGTGATCGGTTCGGGCATTTTCATTCTGACGGGGACGGCTGCTGCGGGGGAATATTTTCAGGCACCGTCAATCCTGCATGCCCAGGTTCTCGACATCATCGTGAATTTTCTGCGTGGGGGTGGGACGGCGCAAGTGCTGATGCATGGGAGGCCTCCGGCTGGGCCCTCTATTGCCATTTCATTCTTCCTAGTTGCTGTGGCTTGCAGCTTTGCCGGACTCTGCTACGCAGAGCTGGCGTCGATGATTCCGATTGCAGGTAGTGCGTACACGTACTCGTACGCAACGCTCGGCGAGATTTTCGCTTGGATCATCGGCTGGGACCTGATACTCGAGTACGTCGTCAGCAATGTAGTTGTGGCGATCGGGTTCAGCGCGTATACGAAGGCGCAACTTGCGTCTTTTGGCCTCAACTTGCCAGATAGATGGTCGACGCCGGTATGGGAGTCGGGCCACTGGACGGGTTCGTATTTCAATGTGCCTGCTTTTCTGATCATTTTCATCCTAACTGTGCTGCTGGTGCGAGGGATCAAGGAATCGGCCGAGGCCAACAACATCATGGTCGCCATCAAGATCGGAGCGATCCTGGTGTTTCTGGTGATTGGGGGAGCGCTGGTAAATCCGTCGAATTGGAAGCCGTTTGCTCCGTCCGGATTCGCTGGGGTCGTGACAGGCGGGGCGATCGTCTTCTTTACCTACATCGGGTTTGATTCAGTTTCGACCGCGGCCGAGGAATCAAAGAATCCGCAGCGGGACTTGCCATTCGGAATTATCACGTCACTGATCGTGTGCACCGTTCTGTATGTCGGCGTCTCGATCGTGCTGCTGGGCATGATGAAGTACACGACTTTTGTTTCGGGTGAAGCTGCCGAGGCTCCGGTGGCGTACGCGCTGAAGATGCTGGGAGCGAGCCGGTGGTCGAGATCGATTATCGTGATTGGTGCGCTTACCGGAATGATTTCATCGTTGCTCGTATTTCAGTACGGACAGGCGCGCATATGGTATGCGATGTCGCGAGATGGATTGTTTCCGCGCTTCTTCTCGGCGGTGCATAAAAAATTCAAGACGCCACATTGGTCGACCTGGATTGCGGGGCTTGCTGTTGGAGTTCCATCTGGAATTTTTGCGGTAAGTGACGCAGCCGATTTGTCGAACATTGGAACTCTATTCGCGTTTGCGCTCGTCTCTCTCGGCGTCATCATTCTGCGGCGCACTCAGCCGGAGCGGAAACGCGTGTTTCGCGTCCCTTTTGTGCCGTGGTTCCCGCTGATCTCGATTGTTCTCTGCGTCGGTCTGATGGCTGGACTAACTGTCATTACCTGGGTGAGGTTTGTGGTCTGGCTGGTGCTCGGCTTGGGCATTTACATTTTCTACAGCCGTCACCGTAGCGAGTTTGCGAAACGATAGAGCCAGCTGCCGAGACATACATGGCGCGGGTAGAAATCCCCCGACTGCGGTTTTCGCATTCGCGATGCAATCTCCGCTCAGGATGACAGAGCTGTAGAGTTCACTACTCTTTTGGCTTCCACTCCTTCGACAAGAACAAGTAACGATTGCGCTGGTCGTCTTTGTGGGCTTGCGGTTCGGCGGTGAGATACATCACTTGATAGCCATCAGAGGGGGTGTACATGGGCCATTTCGGGAGGCCTGCGCCGTTGGGGTTCGCGCTTTTCGTGAAGTTGGACCAGTAGCGCTGCATGATGTCGCTGAGCTGGCGATCGCCCGGAGTCCAGGTCATGTCGGTTTTGGAGTCGAGCTGTCCGAAAACGTATTCGATTTCAGCCGAGTGATAGGCGCCCATGCGCGGGGCATTCGGATCTTTTGGAGTGAGTGCCTGGTCGAAACGGTAGCGATAGATCGGCTGCTTGCCGGTTTTGCTTTGAGCCTCCATCCAATCCCACGTCGACATCGAGATGAATTTGTCGCTGGCATAGTCGATGGCTGAGCGGCGAACGTGTTGATCGGTATCAATTGGGTAATACTTCAGGAATTCGTCTGCCTTATCGCCAAAATCTTTCTTGGCCATTTCCCTCATGCTATCGGCGGTGGGTTTTTCTTTGCTGAGCAGAACCGAGAAGCTGTCTTCGTCACGGTTCCATCCGGCGAGGAGCGGCACGTCGTTCTGTTTTCCGGCAGCGAAGATCGCAGGGACAGACTCAGGCAGGAAGTAGCCATCGATGTCGGGACCGAAATCGAATCCCTGTGATTTCGGCGGCGCGAAGTTTTCGAGGAGTTTGTCTGCAGGGATAGCGCGGAGCTCGGCCAAGGTCGACACGCCGAGTTTTTCATTGACGAGCTTGGAATCTTTCTCGGCGCGCGCTGACATCGAGTCGTAAGACAATCCGCTGCGTGAGAACGCCGCTCCACTTTCGCCAATGGCTTTCTGGAACAGGCCTTTGGCCAGTGGCGAGGCCATCTGCGAGCTGACGGAGAAAGATCCGGCGCTCTCGCCGAAGATGGTGACATTGCCGGGGTCGCCGCCGAAGGCTGCAATGTTGTCGTGGACCCACTGGAGCGCTGCGAGTTGATCCATCAATCCGTAATTGCCGGCGGAGTTGTGCCCAGATTCTTTGGCGAGCTCCGGGTGCACCAGGAATCCGAAGATACCAAGGCGGTAATTCATGGAGACGACAATGACACCGTGCTGGGCGAGATTCGATCCGTCTTGACGGGATTCGGACGTAGTTCCTGCGACAAAGCCGCCACCATAGATCCAGACCATGACGGGAAGTTTGCCGGACTCGTGCCTCACGGGGACCCAGATGTTGAGGGTGAGGCAATCCTCGCTGGCGCCCGGGTCGTGGAAGACCATGTCGCCGAAAACGTTTCCCTGCATGCAGTGATTGCCGAATTCGTTGGCTTTGCGGACGCCGGACCATTTGGCAGCGGGTTGCGGCACCTTCCAGCGCAGATCGCCGACCGGAGGCGCGGCGTAGGGAATGCCGAGGAAGGCGTTGACCTTGCCGTCGGTCTTGCCTTCGACGGTCCCGGTACGAGTCTTGGCCTGGGGTGCGGACGAAGCGTGTAGTGTCATTGAGGCAAATAGCATGACGCAGGAACAAATTTGGCAAAGCGTGATCATAAGGGCTCCAGTGCGATGAACGAGAAGGAGGATTCTAAAGGAATGGCAGGTGGGATGCGACCCGAATATGGGGAGCATGCCGGAAGGCGCGGCGGATAAAGCCGGCGATTCAGTTCTCCTGCTGTCGGCATGCCTGAAAGCATGCCCTGATACGAATCTCCTGCTGCGCATTCGCTCGCGTCGATTCTGCACTACAATCTGGGAATCATGTCGTCTGCTGGAGCCTCGACGCCGAACGCGTTTATTCGTCAGCTTCCGAAGGCGGAGCTGCATTTACATCTGGAAGGGGCTGTGGAGCCGGCCACTCTCGTCGAGCTTCGTCGGAAGCATGGGGAGAATGGGACTCTCGAGGATACGACGCCACTCTACCGCTATACCGACTTCGCCAGTTTCTTGATGGCGTTCAAGGAAGTTAGCGCTCATCTTCGCGGTCCTGAAGATTATGAACTGGCGACATATCGCCTGATGCAGCGATTGAACGAAGAGATGGTGCTGCACGCTGAGGTCTATGTTGCGGTGGGAGTCTGTCTTTATCGAAAACAGAATTTTGAAGCGATATTTGAGGGACTGGAACGCGGCCGAGCGCGAGGGGCTCGCGATTTCGGGACATCGCTGCTATGGATCTTTGACGCTACGCGGCATTTCGGAGTTGAAGAAGCGCAGAAAGTGTTCGAGCTTGCAGTGCGTTACAAAGATCGCAATGTGGTAGGAGTCGGAATTGGGGGCGATGAGGTGAAGGCTCCGCCCGAGCTTTTCCGCGGTGTATACGCTTATGCAGAGGATCATGGTTTGCGGCTCACTGCGCATGCTGGTGAGACGGGACCGCCGGAGTCGATCTGGGGCGCCCTGAATCTGCATGCCGAGCGCATTGGTCATGGGCTCTCGGCGGCGCAGGATCCCGATCTAATAGAGGAATTGTCATACCGGCAGATCCCGGTTGAGATTTGCTTGACCAGCAATCTGCGCACGGGCTGCTGCAAGACGATTGGGGAACACCCGGTGAAGAGCTATTTCGATCAAGGTGTGATGATCACGTTGAATACGGACGATCCCGCGCTGTTTGGGACGTCGCTGGCACGAGAATATCAGTTGGCGCAAGACACGTTCGGGTTTACCGACGAACACTTGCGGGAACTCGCGCGGAATTCGTTTGAAGCTTCGTTTCTGGGTCCTGAGAAGAAGTTGGAGTTGCTGAGTTTGTTTGATGCTGCGGCAGCGAGGTAGAGGTGCAACCTGGGGAATGGCCGCGCCGAATGCGCGCGGTGTTGGGTCAAATCTCGGAAGCCGGCAAGAATGAACCGATAGCAACGGAGAACGTGAGGCCCATGCTGCAACTCGGGGATCCGTTGCTCCGGCAGACGTGTGCGCGCGTTCTGGATCCGACTGAGCCCGAGATTGCCGAACTCGTGCGCGATTTGTCTGAGACACTGGCATACTGGCGCGCGAAGACCGGCTATGGCCGAGGTATTGCGGCCCCGCAAATCGGCGTGCTCAAGCGGGTGATCTTTTTGAAGCTGCAGGGAGTGGAACCGTGGCCCCTGGTGAATCCACAAATTGTTCACGCCAGCGAAGAGAAGAAAGTCGTGTGGGATGCGTGTCTCAGCTTCCTGTCGATCTTTATGCAAGTGGAGCGGCGGCGGTGGATTCGGGTTCGGTATCAGAATCTGAAAGGGGAGACGTTCGAGTTCGAAGCTGGAGACGAACGCGATCTGTCTGAGTTACTGCAGCATGAAATCGATCATCTGGATGGCATTCTGGCGATCGACCGGGTTGTGGATGTGAAGACGATTTGCACGCGGGAAGAGTTTGAGAAGAGACATCGCGCGGATAGCCCATATGCGGAGACGGGCGAGACGTCCACGAAGGCACAGCCGGACTGAGACGAGAAGCAGATTCCTCACCGGCGTCGCCGCTTCGGAAATGACAAGATTTCGACCGTACTTTTTCTGATATCCCTGTCATGTTACACATCGGCATTATCGCGTGCAGTACCGAGGGAGCAGCGCTTTGCTATCGGACGATTTCGCTTGAGGGCTCACAGAGGCTCGGGAAGCACGATCACCCAGAAGTCTCGCTGCATTCGTTTCCGCTGTCCGAGTACATGAAGTACATCGACGCGGGAGACTGGGCTGGAGTGGCCGAGTTGATGCTCGGTTCGGCGGAAAAGCTGGCGAAGGCGGGTACGGATTTTCTGATTTGCCCGGACAACACGATTCATCAGGCGTTTGATCTGGTGGAGCATCGGTCGCCGCGTCCGTGGCTCCATATTGCTCGCGAGGTTGCAGCGGAGGCAAAGCGCCGTGGTTTTGGGCGACTCGGGGTGCTTGGGACGCGCTATCTGATGGAAGGGCCGGTGTATCCCGAGGCGCTGCGAGCGGCCGGGATCGAGTATCGGATTCCGAGTGCGCTGGAGCGGGAACGACTCAATCAGATCATTTTTGATGAATTGGTGAATGGGCAATTTCTGGCGCGGTCACTCTCGTATTACGTCGAGGTGATTCGGGCGTTGAAGGATGAGGGCTGCGACGCGGTGGTGTTGGGATGCACAGAGATTCCGTTGCTGGTAACTCCAGAGGCTTCGCCACTGCCGAGTTTGGATTCGACGAGGTTACTGGCGAAGGCGGCGGTGCGGAAGGCAGTAGAGGGGTGATCCGGTTCTAAATTCAAAATCCCGCCCAAAGAGAGCTGCTGGAAGCGATGGCACATCAACTTAGATTTCGTCGACTCTCGGGTCCCTACGTTGTCGTACGGTTTGCGCCCGACGAAGCTGCTCCATCGTGGGCTGCAGCGGGTGAGTTCACCTCGGTGTCTCGAAGTTCAGACGAACTGTCGATCGTTTGCCCCGCAGGGAATTTACCCCATGAAATCGAGGCGAAGCTTCACTGGATTTGCTTGAAGCTTGAAGGACCGTTTGCCTTTTCGCTGACCGGAGTGCTGCTGGCGTTTATTGAGCCGCTTTCGTCGAAGGGGATTCCGATTGTTGCGGTTTCGACGTATGACACGGATTACGTTTTGATTCAGGAAGAATGGATCGGAGCGGCGCTCAACGCCCTGCGACAGGCTGGGCATGAGCTTGTGTGATGGGTAAGCGCCAGCAAAATTCAAAAGCTTGAACCGCTAAGTGCGGGTAGAAGGTCGCCGAGAGCGCAGAAAAAACGTTAGCGATTGGCTTATTTATCTCGCCATCCGACCTTCTGAATGCACCGAACGCTGCAACCTTCGATCGGAACAGCACATGTTTGTGTTGTAATAAACGATTAGGCAATATGGTGTCTTATTCCACATATCTACGGCGGCGCGCGAAGGCTGCGTACCGCAATATTCGCGGGGCGAAGATGGCTGTGCGGGCGTTGGCTTCGACCGACCATCCCCTGCTAGCGCACATCATTCCGATGCGGCGCTGCAACTTGGCGTGTACATATTGCAACGAGTTCGATGATTTCTCGAAGCCCGTGCCAATCGAGGAGATGTACCGGCGGATCGACAAGCTGGGCGCGCTTGGAACATCGGTGGTGACAATTTCGGGCGGCGAGCCACTCATGCATCCGGAGCTGGATGATGTGATCCGGCGGATTCGCGCAAATGGGATTATTGCCGGGCTGATCACGAACGGGTATCTGCTGGTTGCCGATCGCATCAAGCGGCTGAACAGTGCGGGGCTTGAGTGGCTGCAGATTTCGATTGATAACGTGAATCCCGACGACGTGTCGAAGAAAAGCCTGAAAGTGCTCGACAAGAAGCTGCAACTGCTGGCCGAATACGCGGATTTTCACGTGAATATTAATTCGGTGGTGGGCGGCGGCATTCCTCATCCGCAGGATGCGTTGGTCATCGGAAAACGCGCTGTCGAATTGGGATTCACTTCGACCATTGGGATCATTCACGACGGAAGCGGACAACTGCAGCCGCTTGGCGACGAGGAGCGCAGGATTTATCACGAGATGCAGGCGCTCGAGAAGAGCAGCTTCACGCGCGTAAATGCGTTTCAGGACAACATTGCGAAGGGCCAGCCGAATGATTGGCGGTGCCGGGCTGGCGCACGGTATCTCTATATCTGCGAGGACGGGTTAGTGCATTATTGCTCGCAGCAGAGGGGATATCCGGGAATTCCGCTGGAGAAATACACACGGGATGATTTGCGGCGGGAATATCTCACCGAGAAAGGCTGTGCCCCGAATTGCACGGTTTCGTGCGTGCATCAGGTTTCGATTTTTGACTCATGGCGGTCGCCCCAGCGGCCCGCGCTGGCAGAGCCGGCAGCCGTTTCCACGGATGAGTTAGTACAGATTAAATAGAAAATCCCCACTTCTCGCGCATAACGCGCGAGAAATGGAGCACCCATCTCAGAACTCCTCACTTTCAAGAAACCACCTGTCAGTGCTTCTGTTGCGCTGACGGTGGGGTGACTCCGTTCAGGCGCAGGTACTGGGCCGCGGCTGCATAGTGATCAGACCAGCCGCTGGCCGCGATCAACGCTGCCATCGCGCGTGGGGCCTTGTGTCCCCCGAAAAGGTCGATTTCCTCTCCCAGTTTGGAGTCGTCCATCTTTGCGAGCGCTTCGCTGCAAAAGGCGTAGGACGCTTTCACGGCGGCGACGATCTTGTCCTTGGAATCGGTCTCATTCGATTTCTCGGCTTTGGGCGCGGGGACATCGGCGGCCTTGGAGCAAATCGAATTGTTGAATTCGATGATGTGGACAGCCAAGTGCGCGAAGGTCATCTGATCCGCGGTGGGCTTGTAGGAAAACTTGTCGGCAGGCATCGCCTCGACGGCGGCGATGGTGTTGTTTTGCGAGCGCTGCTCGAGCTGGCGTAGTGAGGAAGCAACCGGATCTTTGGCTGCTCCCTGAGCGAAGGCAAAAGTGGCGCAGGCCACGAGAGATACGACGGCGAGGATACGTTTCACGGGAAAGCCTCCTGAGAGTTTCAAGAATATAACGACCGGCATTGGTTGCGTCATGACATCAGCGAAAAGCATTTCACCACAGGGAACACAGAGTTACACACGGAACTTCGTGACAGAATGATTCGATGCCGGTTACTTTGCCTTCGCCTCGTTTTATTTATGGGACCGCATGGAAGGAAGATCGCACCGCCGGGCTCGTCGAGATGGCGGTTCGGGCGGGTTTTCGTGCGATCGATACTGCCAATCAACGGAAGCATTACTTTGAGGCTGGAGTCGGAGAAGGGTTGGCCGCAGTTTATCGTGCAGGGATTGTTTCGCGTCAGGATTTGTTTCTTCAGACCAAGTTCACTTATCAGCGTGGACAGGATCATCGAATGCCGTTTGACCCTGCCGCACCACTTGGCGTTAAAGTCAGTCAGTCTCTGGCGAGTTCACTCAAACATCTCGGGACTGATTCTGTTGATAGCTTCGTGTTGCATGGGCCGGCTTCAGGACATGGCTGGACAGATGCCGATTCGGAAGTGTGGGAGGCGATGCGCGGGAAGCGCGACGACGGTCACACGCGAGTACTGGGTGTGAGCAACGTTTCCTTGCAGCATCTGGAGGAGATGAAGGTGGCGCGACTGGAACTTCCCGCGCTCGTGCAGAATCGGTGCTTCGCGCGATTCGGGTGGGATCGTGAGGTGCGCGCGTTCTGCGGCGAGCACGGCATTCTCTATCAGGCATTTTCGTTGCTAACTGCAAACCGGGAAGTGGTGAACCATCCGCCATTCATTGAGGTAGCTGCGAAGCTGGATGCGACACCGGCCCAGGTTGTCTTCGCATTCGCGCGAGCAGTTGGGATCCTGCCGTTGACCGGGACTTCTAATTCCGAGCATATGCAACAGGATCTCCGGAGCTTGCAGATAGCTCTACCCGACGAACTCGTGCGCGCGATTGAGGCGATGGCCGGTTGACAAAGGCTTCTGAAACGCAGAATTGTCGAAACAGGGGCGAGGTGCGGGCCGTCACGTATGTCACGGCCACTGGGGGAAAGCACTAGCCGAGTGTTGCCAGGGCCGAGGTCAACAGTTTGAAAAGGATGAACCACCCGGCGACGATCGCGATGGCTGTGGAGCGCTTTACTTTGCTGGTGCAAGCGTATCCGATGCCGATCAGGATCACGCTCCAGATGCTGATTACATCGAAGGTCGACGCCATCGCGCGGACGAATTTGCCCGTCGTATCAGGGTCGAGGTAATAGGCAAGATTCGTCCCGACGGGATTGTTGATATCGAAGCCTTCAGGATTCACACCAGCAAACAAGGAGATTATGCCCAGGATCGCTCCTATGATGCCGGGAAGACTCGCATACATAGTTATGGCGTAGGCCTGACCGAAAGTCGTGTCGGCAGCAGCACCAACTTTGAAAGTCGCCCATACCGCAACGGTCGAGATCAGGACATAAAAGAGAATCAGGGCTGGGCTGCCATAGGCAAAGAAGCCGATGATCTTGGCGGAGATCTGCAACTGTTTCTGCTGCTGATCAGGCGGCGCCTTGTCGAATTGCTCGGCTCGCTTGGTGGAATGCTCGATCTGATTCTTGCTGACTTGCTCGAATGTGACCTGCTT
>DATJWZ010000379.1:0-3957 GCA_035500795.1 Candidatus Eiseniibacteriota bacterium
AAGATCGAGCACGAGGACTACCACTATTCCGACGGACAGAGCGATCTATACGTAAATCTCGCAGACGGCAAAGTCACAAACCTCGCGATAAACAGCTACGATGACCCCGGCCGCGACTCAATCATGTTCGCGGGAATCTTCCAGTTCTTCTTTCTGCGCCTTGCCGTCTTCTTTGGATGCCTCGGAGTTTTCATGAACCTGTTCCGCGGGGAAGTCCTCGATCGCAGTCTCCACTTCTATTTCCTCGCGCCAATTCGCCGTGACGTTCTTATGGCGGGCAAGTTCCTCGCAGGCCTGCTCGCAACCTGCACGATCTTTGTCACCAGCGAAATCCTGCAGACCTGCGCCTTCCTCTGGCACTTCACCGCGCGACAGCAAGATCTGTACCTGTACCACAATCACGGACTGGAGCATGCCGGCATCTACATCGGTGTAACAGTGCTCGCCTGCATTGGCTATGGCGCTTTCTTCCTCGTCGCCGGCATGGTCTTCCGTAACCCTATCGCGCCCGCGGCCATCGCTCTGATCTGGGAAAGCATTAATCCCTTTCTTCCGAACATACTCAAGCAGATCAGCATCATCTACTATCTCAAATCTCTCTGCCCTGTCGATGTCCCGGTTGACCCCGGTACACCGCCCATTCTCGCGCTGTTAATTTCCAACGGTGACCCGGTCTCCGCGCCTCTGGCGATCCTCGGCATTCTGGTCGTTTCCGTGATTGCCCTCTATGTCTCGAGCATCCGGGTGCGTCGCATGGAAGTAAACTACACGACGGAATAACCTGCATACTGCGGAGCTAACCTACCGTCATCCGGGTATTCACTGCTTCCTCGGAACAACTTATCTTTGGAGCGTGCGCATCGCGGATGTCAAATACGCGTGCGTGTCCGCTTACCGGGACATCATCCGGCATCACGCGCTTCAGGTCGCTGCCGCCCTATCGTATTATTTTGTCCTGTCCATCTTTCCCGGCCTGATTTTTCTCTCTGCAATGGTGGGCTGGATGCGAGAGCAACATCTCTTCGGCAGCGTTTTAGCTTTGATGAGCCGCCTTTTCCCACCAGACACCATGCATGTCGTCGATTCGGTATTGCACGATGTGCTTTCGAATCACCGCGGGACTTTGCTTTCCTTCGGCATGATCGGAACCATTTGGGTGGGTTCGACTGGCTTTAGCGCCATGATTGAGGCTCTCGATATCGCCTACGATGCGCCCGACAATCGTCCGTACTGGAAAACGCGCTTGCTTGCCACGGGGCTGGCTGCGATCTGCGGCAGCCTTCTGCTGGTCGCCCTTGCTGTGATGATCGTCGGTCCTCGATTCGGCGCGTGGATCGCCGCTCACCTCGGACTCTCATCGGCTTTCGCCGTCCTATGGCCGCCTCTCCGCTGGGCAATCGCCATCAGCTTCACTGTTCTGGCTGTCGAACTGCTCTACTTTTTGGCGCCAAACGTCAAGCAACGTTTCGCAGCCTCGCTGCCCGGAGCGATCTTCGCCGTTATCGTTTGGAATGGACTATCCCTACTGCTAAGTCTTTACTTCCGAGACGTTGCAAACTTCAGCCGCACCTACGGAACACTGGGCGGCTTTATCGCGCTCATGATCTGGCTCTACTGGACATCATTTGTTCTGCTGGTAGGTGCCGAACTCAATGCAGAACTGGCGAAACAAAGCAAAAAAGGATACATCCAGCCAAGGGGCGCCGCCGCGATCGACGAGGTAACGCAAGGTTCTGGGCTCAACCGCGCAGCCTGAACGAAGTGTCAAAAACGGGAGTGGCATTTCCCATCTACCGACACTCCGCCCAACTCGTCTCGTTGCACGCTCACTGACCACCTTTTGTTGAACTGATACTCGCCCTGAATGATTTCGCTGCCCGGTTGAGAGACATCTGTGGAGAACGTGAACAGAAAATTTTTCGTTACTCGCTGCTGAATTGCGATCCGCGCTGAAGGATTCTGCCCGTTCTCTCCGAGTGTCGGATCAATCGAGAAACTCGACAGCCCTGCCAGTTTCTGGACGCTGCTGCTTAGCTGGCTTACAGCTTGAGAAGCAATCATTGAATCAGTGCTCTGGCTACTCGCAGCCGACTCCTGGGTCGTTTTACCTCGAGCCACAAGATTAATGATGTCCGCTGTGGCCAGGGGCGGATCAGAAACATAGGAAGTCGTGAGCTTATCCAACGGTCCCCGCATCGTAAGTGTCAGATTGTATTGCTCGATGATCGTGGCCACAGAGAGGTTCAATACGGGATGAGTCTCATTCGGATCGTCAAAAGTAATCACGCCCCTCTGCAGCTGATAGCGAACATTCCGGAAAAATACTTCCCCTGAATTCAATGTCGTTCTGCCCATAATCACCGGATTCGCAGCCGTCCCCCCGACCTGCAACGCAACCTGCCCGGAAATGCTGACCTGCGAGCTGACAGCATTCAGGTTCTGCCGCGATTGCACGGCAATCCCTAGTTTGATCGTGTCAGCAAATCCCGGTTGCGAGACCGTTCCTCCGTTGCTGAATTGATCGGCAAAGCTGGCGAGATCGAAATCGGGTGTGAACGACAGACTATTGATCAGCACTCGCCCATTCAGCGTGGAGGCCGTCGTATTCCCGCTAAATGCCAGGTTCGCGTCCAGCAACGTTCGCAGTCCGGTGGGATACAGCAAGCGCACCGACTGCGACTGTACCGCCAGATTGAAATGCAAGCTGGGACGGTACGTCATGGCTCCGCCAACCGAGAACGTACCTCCGCCCATCTGCCCCTTCATATCCGTAACCTGCACCTTGTCGCCGGAAATATCGAGAGTTCCGTTCAGTTTTTCTACGCCGATCGGCGCATCCGCCGTCGTCAATCCAACATCCTTCAACGTTACTTTGCCTTCAACTCCCGGCTTCGTCGCTCCTCTGGCAGTTCTCACATCGAGCGCTAACACTCCCGAACTCTTAACAGTCGGCATCACAATCTGCGCGATCTTCAAGTCGACCGACCCTGTCGCAGTTACATCGGCAGCGCCCGTGTCCCCAACTGGAATGCGCCCCTGCACATGTAAAGATGTGTCCGTGCCCTCGATGTCGACGGGTTGAAGCGTCACGACAGACTGCGCATAATTCGCTTGGATCGGATGTGTGATTCCCACCTGCAATGATTGATAGCTCGCCCGCAAAACCGGAATCGACAAATGTGCCTCGACGCGATTCTTATCTTTCAGCGGCCCTTTCAAGCTCGCATGCACCTCGGTCTGCCCCTGGAATCCCTGTGGCACGCTCGGAGCGTACGTCGCAATCAACGCATCAAGGGGAATCGTGCCTGTATCAAGGTTCGCCTGCGCTTCATAGTCTCCCGTCAATGCGACTTGCCCCTGCGCATGAACTGCGATCTCCGAAACCTTCGAGTCCATGTTGAGATTCAGCCGATGTTGCGCAACCCGCGCCTCCGCCTTCAGCTGAGAAATCGACTTGCCCTTCGCCTGCAACTCTGGCAGCTCGACGGTCGCGACAAGCTGCGGATCATCCACCGTCCCCTCGCCGCGTACTGAAGCTGTAACCGTCCCAGTTATCTGGAGATTCTTTTCCTGCAGCATCTGGAGCCGCTGCAAGACGATCCCAGGTGCATCCACGTTTACCTTGTACGCTTTCGTCTTCGGCGCGTAGCTTAGATCGCCATTGATGTTTCCCGCCTTTGACGCAATCTGAAGATTCGAGACGATCGCTCCACCGTCGGTGTGGAAAGTCGTCGCGAACTTTTGAATCGGCTCTCCATACACATTCGCATTCGCAATTTCGATTTGCCCATTCCCCTGTGGATTATCTTGCGTTCCATTCACAGCGATCTTAGCGTTCAACACACCCGAGACCGGATAGTGCTGGTTCGCGACCTGCTGCAGGTCGGCGATCCTGAACTGCTGCGCATTGAGCCGCGCCTGAATCCGATCCGATGGTTGATAAACCCAGTTATGCAG
>DATJWZ010000380.1:0-3581 GCA_035500795.1 Candidatus Eiseniibacteriota bacterium
TTCAGACAAGCCGAGTAATTGCGTTTATGCTCGGCGTCAGTCAGTGTCTTGGCTTCGGCCGCAGTCAGGTTGGCATAGTCACAGGTGTCCTCACTGTTGCGGCAAGCCGACAGGTTGCGTTGGTGTTCGGAGTAGGCGGCCTGTTTCGCTTGCAGCGGAGTAAGTTTGGCGTGGTCACATTGATCCCAGCCATTCGCACAATTTTGAGCATTGCGCTGGAGTTCTGCGGCGATCGTTTCCTTCGTTTGGACAGGAGTCAACTGGGCTTGATCACATGGCCCATAGCCGTCTGCACAGTCGGATGCATTGACTTGGCGCCTGGCGATGTTCACTTCCTCGGCTTCCGCCGGAGTCAATTTGGATCGGTCGCAGGCGCCCCATCCATCCTTGCAGGCGGCGAGATTGCGCCGTTGCTGCGCTGCGGCCATATTGCGAGCTTCTAACGGGGTCAGTTTGGACTGGTCGCACGACAACATGCCGTCATTGCAGCTGGACACATTCCGCTGGTGATCGGCCACGGCCAATGCGATCCTTTCCGGTTCCGTGAGTATTGATCGGTCGCAGGAATCGTAGCCGTTCCGGCAGTTCACAACGTTTTGCCTGTGGACAGCGACAGCCACCTCCGTCGCTTCCGACTGGCTCAACTTGGAGCGATCACAGGTGTCGCGACCGGCCTTGCAATTCGCCAGATTACTGGAAAGATCGGGGGACTGAGCAAAGGCCAAAATCGGCCAAAGAACGAGACAGATTACTTGCATACCAAAACACTTGCGTAAATTGATGTTCATCTGTGCCCCCTTCGGGTGATAGAAGAATCAGGCTGCCCTCGAAGCGCACAACACCAGTTCTTGACGATTCTTGAGCTCCAGGAAACGAACTATCCAAGCTATGCAGCCTCGTACTTTCGCTTCGGTTAAATCCAGTTTTACCGCAATATCGTCGTCATTCAAGCCTTCACCCACCAATCGATAAATCGGGCCCAGAACGCTTGTTTGCTCCGAAAAGCTGCGCATTTCACGCCTCCTTGTTGGTTTGACCACGGCGCACGAGAATCTCGTCAACCAGGGTCTCTGGCGGCCGAAACCGGTTTCTATTTCTCTCAACGATCATGATCGCAACCATCCGTTATAGCTGGTCCGAATTGCTCACTTTGTTGTGTTTCTCACACCGCCGGTAAGCCCAAGGGCCGCGCTCATGCGTATTCCCCAAACGAGCACTTTTGCACAGAATTACCAGAATTTCAGTGTCATCGTTGCCTTGTCAGGTTAATAAGAAGAACCGCGGAGTTGATAATGGATGCTGTCCTGCGCGCGCTCGTTGTCCGTGCTCGAAGCCTGCGTGCTTTCATCGCTGCTTCTCTGAGGAAGATGCTTCGAATGGAACCGCGCGATGGAGATTTCGCATCTCAGCAGGTGTGTCCGTTTTGCGCTCGCATCACGCCGCGCTACGAAACATGTTGTCTGGAATGCGGCAAGGCTCTTAAAGCAGCCTAAAAGGTGTAGACGTCACGCAGGCGCTTCACGCGCGCAGAATGGACTCTTCAACTCGACTCTTGCAGAATGTTCTCTTATCTCACGTGGGCTGTCAGACTACTTACTTTGTCCGCTGGTTAAGGCTCAAATCACTCGACGATCTGGAAAATGCACGCAGCACCACGCCGATCACCAGACACAACACCACCACTCCTGATACGACTGATATCGCCAGAAAACCGCCAGTTTTCATGAATTGAGGTGCCAGCGCGATTGCTGAGGCCTCCGGCGCGAGTAAGCAGAATACAGCCACGCAGATTGCACCCGCACATGTCATAAACGATTTCATAATCTCTCCTCTAAGTTTCTCTGAAGTGCAGTACTCGCAGGTTCTGAGAACCGTCACCTTCTCGACACGCAAGACATTCGCGGCCGAAGACCGCCACCCTGTTGATTTTCGAGGAATGCTTGATACGAGTGTCGACCCTTATCGTTTCGATTACTGGTCAATCTTGACCACATTGGCTTATTACGGGGCTGCACTTCCGCGCGTACGGAATCGCTTTCCATTTGCGTCATCACAGCGGAAGGAAAGATCGCTCGGTAGCGCCGGTTGGCTTAGTTAGTAGGATTGTCGAACTACGATGCGCGGGGCGTCTTGCATGACTGCGCCAATGGGCTAGTCGTTTAGAACGACATTGAGCAGCGAACTGTGGACCTGAAGTGCGCCCTCCGCACCGCCGGCATAGTCAATGAAGCCCAATTTCCTGAATCTATTCATAAAGAAGCTGACACGCGAGCGAGTGGTCCCGACCATCTCAGCCAGCGTCTCTTGGCTGATCTTGGGGATGACAATCTCGGGAATGCCATCCTTACCAAAATGAGCAAGCAAGAGAAGAACCCGGGCCAGCCTCTTTTCGCTCGAGTTGAACAGTTGGTCGACCAGATCCTCTTCATAGCGGATATTGCGAGCTAACAAATAGGCCACGAACTTTTCAGAGAACGCTGGTTCGCGGTGGAGTACATCCATCATCGCCTTCTTCTCGACACGCAGAATCTCGCAATCGGTCATCGCAACCGCAGAGCCCATACGCAAAAGTTGACCTGCCAGTGACCCCTCACCAAAAAAATTCCCCTCGTTGACGATCGCGATCGTCGCCTCCTTACCGATCTTGGATACGACGGTGAGTCTCACTTTGCCTTTCTGGACGTAGAAGACGGCATCTGCTCCGTCCCCTTGCGCAAATATCACCCTCTTCTTCGGAACAGACAGAATCTTCCTGCCTTTCCCAATAGTCGCAAGAAAGGTGTTGGGGTCGAATCCGCCGTTTTTCTTGGCTGCCAACGCTGGCATCATCTCCTACCGAGTATAGTCCCCCGACAAAGGCCAGCTTCAAACGCCGTCGCGCGGGCTCATTTTGTGGAGATCTGGCCCCGCAACCTCTCAGGAGTGGTCACTTTTGAGCAGTTTTGCTTTGCCTCATGCCCGAGAATGGGGGTCGAAGCGAAAAACCAAAAATCACACAGCTACTGATCAGGAAAGCTATGCCATCAACCGTTCAAGTCGGCACGATTCTGATGAAAGAGTGGCCCGGAATGCCGGAGCTTATCGGGTTTGAAACCGAACCCCGGTTGGGGGAGTGGAGCATGGTCAGAGTGCCGGATGCATTCACTCTCGATCGCAAGATCCATGCTGCCGGATGGAACTTCTTTTTCATGGCTGCGGAAGTCAAGACGATGTTCTTCGGGTCGCTGAGGGCGGCAAAGGTACAGAGCGCATTGAAGCGGATTCTGGCCAAGGTGAAGCATCAGCACTTCAATGGCCTTGAGGTTACCGCAATCGTCGCTCGACATTTCCTCGGCGTGCCCTATGTGACTGTGTCGGCGCATTCTCGCCACCTGCAACAGAGTTCCAATCTGGACGGTGCTGAAATACGCCAGACGTCTCAGGACGCCGCGGAATGGGCCAAGGGTTGAACGGCGCGTCAACCCGTCGGACAGATCGTTCGCAGGAGCCTTCCTTTGACTGAACGGATGGATCTGTACCTCCGGGTGGCTGTGACCTCGATGTTCTGGCCGGGTGTTTCCTGATTGTCTTAAGCCTGCGTG
>DATJWZ010000381.1:0-50775 GCA_035500795.1 Candidatus Eiseniibacteriota bacterium
GCCAGGGTCTGGGCGACGCGGACTTCGTCGGAGCTGCGGGCGAAGCGGTACTCGGCTTCCATCTCGGGGCGGAATCCGGAAGTTGTTCTCAGCCACTGGACGTGATCGTCGACGGCGTTGCGCAAAGGCGCGCCGTCGGGCAGCGGCTCGATGAACTCCTGGGAGAGGCGTAGCGCGCGCTCGATGCGGGCGTCGATGTCGTAGCGCTGCTGGAAATTGATGTACTCGAAAAGGTCTCCACCGACAGTGCCGACGGGGATGGAGTTGCCGAACATCTCGATGCCGGGGAGGCGCGGAATTACGCCTTCGGCGGGCATGAGGCGGTTGCGGAGATATTCGTCGATGGTGGGCGCTGTGTTGATATCGGCCATACAGCTTCAGAATTGATTTTATCGTAGGGGTGTACGGCTTATCGCAGGCAGGGAACAGCAGGTTCCTCCGTTGTCGCTCCGCGACTCGTCGGAATGACAACCACTAAAAAGACTCAGGCAGGGACCATTTTTGGTGTCCAGTTCTTTATGGACGTCCAGTTCCTTACGAAAGTGGTGAAACGGTCGAGGGCTTTCGGGAATTCATCTCCGGCGGCGGCGAAGCCGAGGCGGAAGTGGGGCGGGACGTCGAAGCAATCGCCGGGGGCGAAGAGGATTCCTCGTTCGGCGGCGGCCTGGCAGAAGGGGCGGGCGTTTTCTCCGCTGACGAGCCAGGGAAATGCGGTCATGCCGCCTTGCGGCGGGATCCAGCCGAGGATGTCACGATGATCGGCCATGAAATTCGCGAGCAGGTTGAGGTTGCGTGTGGAGACTTCCTGCGTTTTGCCGAGCACGGCATTGCGGTTGCGGATGGCGATCTCGGAGAGAATTTCTCCGGTTGTGCTGTTGGTGATGGTGAAGTAGGCGCGCGCGGTCCAGTATTGCTGGCGGCGATTGGCGTCATGCTCAATGATCCATCCGGTACGGACGCCGGCAAGAGAAAATGCCTTCGACATGTCGCCGGTCACCGTGGCGTGCGGCAGACGCGCGGCGGAATGCGCAGGCGTTTTGTGATAGATGGGGTGGTAGACCTCATCGCACACGAGCTGGATTCCGCGTTCCGCGGCGAAGTCATGCAGGGATTCGAGTTCATCGTCGGCGATGGTCGCGCCGGTGGGATGGTGCGGGCTGTTGATCAGGATGAGCTTAGTGTTTGAATCGGCGAGGCGCTTGATTTCGTCGGGATCGATGCGGAATTCGTTCTCGCGGCGCACGTGGTAGAAGCGGGTCTCGAGACCGAGAGATTGCGGGATTGCGGAGAAGGTGGCGAATCCGGGAAGCGGGAGGATGACATTCGCGCCGGGCGCGGCGGCGAGCCACATCACACAGAGGAGAGCCTCGGCGGCACCAGTCGTGATCTGAACAGTTTCGAGCGGGACCTGCTGCATCTCGGCGATTGCTTTGCGGAGTGGATCGGCGCCAGCGACGCGGCTGTAAACCACCTTGTGATTCAGGAAATGATGGCGCGTTTCGTCGTCGGCGAGGGCGAGGATATCGTTGACGGTCCAGGTGGGCCCCGTGCTGGCGGCGAGATTGAATTCGATGCCGTGTTCGAATTGGTCGAGCCAGTCGTCGAGCAGGAAGGGCTTGAAGCGCATGTGGGCCTCGCCAGTGTAAGTCTCTCGGTTTTGATTGTGCGAGAGGCGGCGCGGATGATTTTTAGTTTTTGTGCAGCCGCTGAAGGGGCAATCGAGCGCGGGTTGTTGCGGCACTGCTGAAGCGGCGCCCTGATACGAATCCGGCGGCAGTCCCTCATTTGCAGTGACAATCAGCTGTTTTGCAAAAAATGTGGAAAGTCCTTAGAGTCTTTGCGTGGTGCTCCTGCAAGTTGATTGTTCTTCGATCTCGTGACTACATCTACCTCAAACATTTCTTCCGCTGTTACCGTTAACAACGTCATCAAGCAGTTTGGGCGGTTTGCTGCCTTGCGTGGCGTGACGGCGGAGTTTGATGCGGGACGGTTTCACGCCATTCTTGGGGACAACGGGGCGGGGAAGACTACCTTGCTGCGGGCGGTGGCTGGGTTGGCGCAGCCGACGCAGGGAACGATTTCGATTTTCGGGAAGGCTCCGCGGGAGGCGTCGCGGGAGTTGGGGTACATGGCGCATCCGTCTCTGCTGTATGACGAGATGAGTGGCATGGAGAATTTGCGCTACGTTGCGCGGCTGTATGGAATTGCGGGCGATGCGCGATGTGAGGAAGCGATTCGGGCCGTCGGGCTCGATCCGGCTCTGACGCGCGGCGTGGGGCAGTATTCGCAGGGGATGCGGCAGAGGATGTCGCTGGCGCGGGCGATCTTGCACGATCCGAGGATTCTGCTACTGGATGAGCCGTTCTCGAATGTCGATGTGCATTCGGCGCGGGAGATGGTTGGACTGTTGAAAGGCATGCGCGATGCGGGGAAGACGATTTTTGTGGTGACCCATCAGGCGCCGCTGCTCGAGGGTACAGCGGACGAATTCATCTGGATGCGCGCGGGGCAGATTGTGGACCGGACGGCGACGATCGATCCGGCGATGCAGGGGAGCGTGCAATGAGTTCGTTCTGGTCGCTGACGCTGGCGACGCTGGTCAAGGATATCCGGCTGGAGTGGCGCACGAAAGATGCGCTGAACTCCATGTTGTTTTTCTCGCTGCTGGTGGTCGTGATCTTCAGCTTTTCGTTTGACCCGTATGCAGAGCAATCGCGGGAGATCGCGGGCGGGCTGGTGTGGGTGGCGTTTCTGTTCGCGTCGATTGTCGCGCTGAACCAGACTTGGGCGCGAGAGCTGCGGAATCAGGTGCTGGATGGATATCGGATATCGCCGGCGCCGGCGAATGCGCTGTTTCTGGCGAAGGCGGTGGGGAATTTTATTTTTGTGCTTTTGCTTGAGGCGCTGATGACGCCGCTTTTTATTGTGTTCTACAACCTTCGAGCGCTGGGACCGGCTTGGCAATTGATTCCGGTGGGTGTATTAGGGACTTGGGCGCTGGTGGTGAATGGGACTTTTTTTGCGGCGCTCTCGGTGCGGACGCGAAGCCGCGAGATCATGCTTCCTCTATTACTGTTTCCGATTTCGATCCCGGCGATTCAAGGGATGGTGGAGGCGACGCGAATTCTGCTGGCGGGTGATGGGTCGGCGAGGTTCTGGATCGTGTTGCTTCTGACCTACGATGTGGTGTTTACTACAGCTTGTCTGGGGTTATTCGGAACAATTCTTCACGCAGAATGAAACGTCTTTTCTCCATCCTGTCGTTTCTGACCGCCGTGTTGCTGATTTATGGCTTGTATCAGGCACTGGTCGCGGCTCCTACGGAGCGGACCATGGGCGATGTGCAGCGCATCTTCTACTATCACGTGCCGTCGGCGTGGACCGCGTTCTGTTTGTTCTTCACAAATTTGTTTGCGTCCATCGCTTATCTAATCTGGAAAAACGCGAAGGCGGATGCGCTGGCCGTGGCGTCGGCGGAAGTTGGGGTTGTATTTTGCACGATCGTTCTGATCACGGGACCGATCTGGGCGCGTCCGGTGTGGGGGATTTGGTGGACGTGGGATATCCGGCTCACGACTACGCTTGTGCTGTGGCTGATCTACGTGGCGTATCTGATGCTGCGGCGATTTTCTGATACGGCGCAGACGCCGGTGCTGGCGGCGGTGCTGGCGATTTTCGGAGCGCTGGATGTGCCGCTGGTTTACTTCTCCATTTGGTTTTTCAGAACACAGCATCCGCAACCGGTGATGGGGAAAGGCGGATCGCTTGCGCCCCCGATGCTTTATGCGTTTCTGATGAATCTGCTGGCATTTACTTTGTTCGGGATCATGGTGTGCTGGTCGCGCTATCGTTTGGAGTTGTTGCGGCGGGAAGTGGAGGCGGCACACGCGATGGAATCTTTGGTCGGGGCTGAAACCTCGGCGAAAGCGAGTTTGCCTTTGAGCAGGAGTGCGCGATGAACGGGATCAAGTTCCTTTTTGCGGCCTACATTGCTACCTGGCTGATTCACGGCGGGTATCTGTTGCATCTGGTGCGGAGTTTCAAGAGGCTGCGCGGCGAGTTGAGGGGAATGGGGAAGAAGTAAGGTCAGAAAATCGCCTGCCACGGATCTTCACGGATCCACCCGGATCAAGAAAATCTTCAGTCCATAAAAATCCTAGCCTCCAGATTTCTTGATAACCTCGAAGTGTTGGGGACCTCGCCGTTGCCGCCGATTATTAACGCACAAGATATCTCGAAAGCATTTGGGGCGAATCCGCTCTTCGAGGGAGTGTCTTTCACGGTTTCCGAGGGCGACCGGATTGGGTTGATCGGGCCGAATGGGTCTGGAAAATCCACGCTGATGCGGATTCTCGCCGGGATGGAACAGCCGGACCGCGGAGATGTGAGTATACGAAAGCGGCTGCAGTTGAGTTACGTCGAGCAGGAGTCGAGGTTTGCGGCGGGGGCGAGCGTCCGGGCGGTGGCCGAGAGCGCGATGGGGCGTTCTATGACGCCCTCGATGACGGCGGGTTCCGAACATGGCGCCATTTTGGCGGAGACGCTGGGGCGGGCGGGTTTTGACGACGTCGAAGTGGAGGCGGCGACGCTGTCGGGAGGGTGGCAGAAGCGGCTTGCGATCGTGGAGGCGCTGGTGCAGTCTCCGGATGTCTTGTTGCTGGATGAGCCGACGAATCATCTGGACCTTGCCGGAATTGAGTGGCTCGAAGACCTTCTGGAGCGGGCCGGCTTTGCGTGTGTTCTGGTGAGCCATGACCGGTATTTTCTGGAGAACGTTGTAACGGACATGGCGGAGTTGAACCGCGTGTATCCCGAGGGCTTGCTGCGAGCGCGAGGGAGCTACAGCAATTTCCTGGAGAAGAAAGAAGAATTTCTCCACGCGCAGTCAAAGCGGCAGGAGGCTTTGGAGAACCTGGTCCACTCGGAGATTGAATGGCTGCGGCGGGGAGCAAAAGCACGTACGCGAAAATCGAAGGCGCGGATTGATAAGGCCGGCGAGCTGATCAGCGAACTCGCCGGGTTGAATGCCCGGACCCGCAGCGGCACGCCGCAGATTGATTTTTCCGCTACGGAACGGAAGACGAAGCGGCTGATCGAGTTGCGGGATGTTAGTTGCGAGATCGGCGATCGCACTTTGGTGGAGGGATTGAACTTTATCATTTCGGCCGGAATGCGCGTGGGTGTGGTGGGGCCGAATGGGAGTGGCAAGACGACGCTGTTGCGGATGCTGCTGGGCGAGGTGACGCCGAAGCGGGGGGAGATTCGACGTGCGGACCGGCTGCGGATTGTGTATTTCGATCAGACGCGGCAACTGGATGTGGGCGTTACGCTGCGCCGGGCGCTGGCTCCGGAGGGAGATTCTGTTATTTATCAGGATCGCGTGGTGCATGTTGCGTCGTGGGCCGCGAGATTTTTGTTCAGGGGCGAACAACTGGATCAGCCGGTCGAGCGGCTTTCGGGTGGGGAACGGGCGCGGGTGTTGATTGCGCAGCTGATGCTTCAGCCGGCGGACGTTCTACTGCTGGATGAGCCGACCAATGATCTGGATATCCCGACGCTGGAGGTGTTGGAGCAGAGTTTGCTTGAGTTTCCTGGATCGCTGGTGCTGGTGACGCATGATCGGTATCTGTTGGACCGGGTGTCGACGGTGGTGCTTGGTCTGGATGGGCTGGGGAATACGGAGACTTTTGCGGACTATTGGCAGTGGGAAACGTGTCAGGGCGAACGCAAGTCTTCGCGTGAAAGCGAGATCAAGTCGCCGAATGTTTCTACTCCGGCGGTGCAGGCGCAGAAGAAGCTCTCCTATCTTGAGGCGCGGGAATATGCCGGGATTGAGCAGCGGATTCATGATGCCGAGCAGAGATTGCAGATGAAACGCGTGGCGCTGGAGGATCCGGCGATTGCGAGTGACGGTCCGAAGCTGGTTGCGGCCCAGGGGGAGATGGAAGCGGCGCAGAACGAGTTGGACGCGCTTTATGAGCGGTGGGCGGAGTTGCAGGAGAAGGCGGAGAGTTATTCCGCGCGGTAGGGAGCGCGCGGGAGCTAAAGCCCCCTGATCCTTTGGGCGCTTTACGCGGCCCTGAAAGGGCCGCTCTTCCACGGTGACGCGAGGCTTCCACGGCGGCGCGAGGCTTCCACGATGATCCAACACTATTGAGTGATGCGGGCGGGAGATTCTGGGCGGGTTGGTTCTTTTGCTGCGTATTTCACGAGACACCATAGGGCGCGGACGCCGTCTTTCCAGCCGATCTTTTTGCCTTCGGCGTAGGTGCGTCCCCAATAGCTGATGCCGACTTCGTAGACGCGGAGCTGGCGCTTCGCGATCTTCACAGTGACTTCCGGTTCGAAGCCGAAGCGGTCCTCTTCCAGAGGGATCGATTGGATGACCTCGCGGCGGAAAACTTTGTAGCAGGTTTCCATGTCGGTCATGTTGAGGTTCGTGATCATGTTGGAGAGCAAGGTCAGGAAGAAGTTGGCGACCGAGTGCCAGAAATAAAGGACGCGGTGGGGCCCGGCGCCGACGAAGCGTGAGCCGTAGACGACGTCGGCTTGTCCGCCTTCGAGCGGTTCGAGCAGGCGGCGGTAGTCGTTGGGATCGTATTCGAGGTCGGCGTCCTGGATGATGACGTAGTCTCCGGTGGCTTCCTGAATGCCGCGGCGGAGGGCGGCGCCTTTGCCCATGTTGTGGGGCTGGAGGAAGACGCGGATTTCGGGGCGCTGTTGTTGGAGTGCGGAGAGGATGTCGCGGGAGCCGTCGGTTGAGCCGTCGTCGACGCAGAGGAGTTCGATGTCGAGGCCGACCGATAGGACGCGCTCGATGAGGGACGCGAGCGTGGCCTGTTCGTTGTAAATGGGCATCACGACGGAGAGTTTCATTGGCGAAGGGTTAATGTAACAGAGTGGGACAGGGTAGCACGGGGGCTAAAGCCTCCAATTTAGAGAGCTTTAACGCGGCCCTGAAAGGCCCCGCTCTTCCACGTTACTCCACGCACCGTCAAAGGGGTACGGCTTAAGGCGTCAAAAGGTACGGCTGGAGTCACATCCAATCGTTGTAGGAGACTTGGGCGAGGACTCTTGAGGTGAAAGATCGCGGATTCGTTAGTGAGTTTTCTTCCACTCGTTCTGGAGGGCCGTGAGGAAGTCGGGGGTGCCCGAGGAGCGGAGGAATTCGTAGTCCTCGATCATGGCGGCGACGCCGATGCGCGCGGAGGGAAGCGGTTCGTCGACCCTGACGACACGCGCGGTGAAGCGGACACGGACCGCATCGGTGAGGGTAACGTGGGGCGGAAACGTCAGAGTGACTTCGAGTTTGGCGCCCGATGAGACGGTATGGTCGACGTAGAAGAAGACGCCACGGGCACTGACATTCTGGGTTTCAGTGAATAGTTCGGGGCTGCCCTCGAACTTGACGATGGCAGGCAAGCGCATGTCGAAGCGCCGCATCAAGCGTCGTTCTTGTGAATTCGGTTGCATGGCCAGAATCCCGCGTTCCGGAGAGCGCGGCTGCAACTGCGAAAACAAATCAATTGTCGCTTTCAATGTATAGAAATGTTCGCAGTTTGCAAGCGCAAATTGTCAGGAGTCAAAAGCTTGGGGGAGCCGGAGGAGGGATGGAGGAGATTGAATGCTCGAGCAGACTCAGCGGAGATTGTGCAATCGGGATGCCAGAAAACGGCCGAGTCCGAATGGGTTGAATGGAAGAGACAGAGGGGTTTGCGGGTGGCGCAGCGCGTCTTGATTCAGGCGCTCCGCAGGGATTTGCAGTGGGATGTGCAAATGGGCGGTTTGAGCACATGGCCTGAAGGCCCGTCATTCTCGAGTCGTTCGCCGCAGCCCTGAAGGGCCGCTCTTAGACGGCGCGGGTCTTGCCATATCCGGGGCAAGTTTTTGGTCCTGGGCTCGGCCATCTTTCCAGAGGTTGGGTCGCATCTGACGAAACTTGGGGTGTTGCGGGAGAGCGGCTTGACTTGTGTATCCGGCAGATGTTTAAGTAGTTACTTGCTTTTTCTGCCAGTTCCAGTGACCAGCAAGCTGCGGGTGAACCTCGCCCAGGGATGTGCGTCGACCCGTCGCCATGAATCCCGTGCAACTGTCATTTCACCACTGATCTGAGCGAAACAGTTGAGCGCAAAACTGATCTGACATCGGAGGAACGAGTGAGCGTAGATCGCCGTTGCGGGAGAACATCTGCGGTTCGTATTCTGGCGGCCGGAATCGTATTGCTGGGGGTCGGATGCGCTGTTCTCGGGTGGGGATGGCGCCACAACGTGACCTCTTGGCCTATGGCGCTCGGGGCGGCCTCGGACCAATTGGCGATCGGCAGCCCCACTCCCGATTCGACGGCGGATCTCGCCAGCCGCGCTGGTTCCATTTTGGCTGGGCTACCTCTTTTCTTCGAACCGAATCAGGGACAATTTGCTTTTGACGCGAGCGATTCGCGCGCGCGCTTCGTTAACCGCGGGTCGGGATACAGCCTGTTTCTTGGAGCGGACGGCGCGACCCTGAGCCTGTCCTCGCAGGAGCAGTCGAAGAAGAAAGCTGGAGTAGCTCTGAAAGTGTCGGCTCCGCGGCTCGAATTTTTCGAGATGAAGCTGGTGGGGTCGAATCCGAATTCGCCAATGATCGCCGCAGGGCTGCTGCCCGGGAAGAGCAACTACTTTATCGGAAACGATCCATCGAAATGGCGGCACGGAATTCCTCATTATGCGCAGGTACGCTACGAGGACGTTTATCCCGGAATCAATCTGGTGTTTTACGGCAGGCAGGGACAGCTGGAGTATGACTTCCAGGTTTCGCCAGGGGCAGATCCATCGCGAGCAGAACTGGAATTCAATGGAGCTAAGCGCGTCGAGTTGGAAGATGGCGCTTTGGTGATTGCGACCGAGCATGGCAATGTACGTCTGGAATCGCCGCGCGTTTATCAGGAAATGAACGGCAAGCGGCAGCCGGTCGACGCCGGTTTTGTGTTGCGGGGAAGCAATCGCGCGGGATTTGACATCGGTAGGTACGACCGGTCCCGCGAACTGATCATCGATCCGACGTTGAATTTTGCCACGTACTTTGGCGGGACTGGAGATGAGCACGCCAGTTCAGTCGCGGTCGACGGTAGCTTGAATATCTACCTGGCAGGATCGACGACTTCCGCGGATCTGCCGGCCAGTTCCTCGTGCTCTTACGTGGGCTGCGCTACGCTGAGCGGTTCGCAGAATGCATACATTGCGAAGATCACGCCGCCACTGGGATCGGTTGCAGCGATACTGGACGACCTGACTTATCTCGGTGGAAGTGGAGTGGAAACGCCCGTGGGGGTCAAGGTTGACGGAGGGCAGAATCCGTACATTGCGGGGACCACATCATCGAATGATTTCCCGACGATTGCGACGACTGCCTATCAGGCGACGCCATATGCTGGCAGCAAGGGCACGACGCACGTTTTTGTGACCAGGTTATCGAGCGACTTCACACAACTCGGGTACTCGTCTTATCTCTCTGGGAACGGAACCGATACGGCGACCGGGATGACGATCGACGCCGCGGAACAAATCTACGTTACTGGAACGACCAGTTCGAACAATCAAGGAAGCTCCCTCATTCAGTTTCCAGCGAGCTCCACGCCGAATCTGGTGGCCTATCAGCCGATCTCCAAGTCGTCGCTCCAGTTCTTTGTAACGGTTGTGGACACTAGGGCGTCGGGTTTCGGCAGCGTTCATTATTCGACCTATTTTGGTGGAGCGAACTTCAATCCACCCAGTGGAGCGACCGGCCCCACCGTCATCGGTGGAGGAATTGCAGTTGATACCACTGGGAACGTCTACTTCACGGGCTCCACGAATTTCACGTACACGGGATGCAGTGGCTGTGGAACGACTGATTTTCCCATTCTGGATGCGTATCAGCCCTGCCTTGATAGTCCGCCTACTGCCGTCGTAGTGAATCCGCAGTCATGTACAACGACGGCTGCCACGACAGCAGCCGACGCTTTTGTCGCGAAGCTGGATTTCAGTAAGCCCTCAAGCCCGGTTACGTTGGACTGGTCTACATACGTTGGCGGGGAAGGCGATGACTCCGCTTTAGGGGTAGGTGTCGATACCGGCGCAGCAAACGTATACATCGTGGGAACAACGAACTCCAATGGTTTCGTCAGCCCCAGTCTTGTCAGCACCTACGCGTCGTACCAGAAGTGCTTGAACAATCTGCCGTTCTCAAATACGACCCTGGTAGTGATGTGTACGACGCAAACATACCCTGCTCCTACGGACGCGTTCGTGGCGCGGTTGACCAATCCCACAAATGTGAGTGGGGGGACGATTACAAACGTCGCGTTGAACTACTTCTCGTATCTGGGCGGCGCGGGTGCAGAAACTGGAACAGCGATCACAGTGGATTCGAACAGCGGCGCGGTGATCACTGGCACCACACAATCTACATTCACTGCGAATACAGATGGCACCTTTCCGTTAAGCCCGAATCCGAGTTCGATCGGACAGAGCAACCTGACTGGAACCCAGGACGCCTTTGTAGCGCGACTCAACACGGCGGCTACGGTCGGCCAAACTACCACCGCATCGTGGGCGGCCTATTACGGCGGAAGTACGACGAATAGCGGTGCAGCCTCTTTCACTTCGGGTACGGGGATCGCGCTGGATGTGAATCAGAATACGTATGTGGCAGGCGATACGAACTCGAAGGATTTGCAGACCAACAAGCCTCTGCAGGCCACCAACGCTGGCACGACGGGCGACACTTACGACGCATTCGTGACGCAACTGGGCACGGCAGTCAGCTTGTCGATCGAAGGCGTGCTGACGGTTGGGACGAATCAGACATTCATCAGCGCGGGAAATCCTGCGACCTTTACCTACACGATTACGAATAATGGGCCCGATCTGGCGAGCAATATTACAGTTACCGCCAACCTTGACCCGAACGTCACGATCATTCCGCTGACGAATATCTCGGGCAGCATCAGTTCGGGAACTTGTGGTGGCGGAGGCACGACAAGCACGAGCATCAGTTGCGGACCGATATCGCTGCAATCAGGATCTACGGCGACGTTGACGATTACGGCGAGTCCGACGGCAAACGCGAACGGAAGTTCACCGGAGTTCTTCAATGGTGGGACGATCCAGGCGCTGGCGCCGGGAAATATTGTGCTGGCGCAGACATCGGTTCCGGCGGAGATGTCGGACTTCAGCATGAACGTCAGCCCGGTGAACCAGAATGTTCCGCAGGCCGGAGCGACGGCGGTGTATCAGGTGCAGCTGACGCCGCATCCGCTGTTCAATTCGAGTATCACGCTGTCGTGTACCGGATTCCCATCCGGCTCATCGTGCAATTTCAGCCCCGGCACGTCGATTACGCTGCAGGGCTCGAGCGGTTCGACGGCAACGCTGAACATTCCGACGCAAGCGCGTCCGGTTACGCCGACTACGGGAAGCATCTGGAAGCGGCAGTTCTACGCGTTGTGGCTGATTGTTCCAGGTTGGGCGTTGATTGGTGGATTTGGAGGCAGCCGGCGGCGGAAAAAGATTGCGGGCCTATTCCTGCTTTGCATCGTGCTGGGCTCGCTGCTCTTCCTGCCATCGTGCAGCCATGGGACCACGCAGACGCCTCCAAGCGGGACGCCGGCAGGTACGTATACGATCACAGTGACGGCGGCTTCCGGAACGAACTCGAAGAGCCAGACGATCACGCTGAACGTTCCGTAGCTAAGCTCCGAAGCCGTCTCATGATTCCCCACGATCCCAGTGTGTGGGCGAGAACATTTCTTTCGCCCCAGGGGCTTGTTCCCATTCTTCTTGATGCCCACGGCTTGCCAGGTTGCGGAATACTCGCCGATGCCGGCACTACCGTGGAAGAGCGGCGCTTCAGCGCCGCGTAGGCGTTTAGAAGCGTTCGGGCTTCAGCCCTCGTGGGCGCGTTTCGCGCCCGGGGAGGCGTTTTTCCGCAGCCTCTGCGCCGTGGGCTGCGTTCTTCCGACGCTTCGCGGCTGTGCGATCGTTTCCGGCAACCGGCAGAGTGCAACGAATTCCCACTTCTCCCAAATGCGGCGAAAAGCGGAGCACCCTATTTCGTATTCTTTGTGACAAAGAGGAAGAGGGAATCGCCATTGTTCACCCTCCTTCTTTTATTGATCAGGCGCCGGCGGACAGCTTGTGGTGGCCGCGGGATTCGGCGATGCCGTATTGACGGATCTTGTAGAGAAGAGCTTTGTAGCTGATTTGCAGGATCGCGGCGGCCTGCTTGCGGTTCCAGTTCGTCTGCTCAAGAGCCTGGGTGATGGCCACGGCTTCGGCTTCGTCTTTCGCGGAGCGAGCCAGAGACTTCAGGCCGCCAGCATCGCTGGTGCGCGTGGCTTCGGGATGAGGCCCGCCATTGCCATCGTTTCGCGGAAGTAGTTCGGAAACGGCGAGGTTCTCGTCGCCCAGGATCAGATAGCGCTTCAGAAAATTGTTCAGTTCGCGAAGATTGCCGGGCCAGGTGTGATTGTGGCAGGCCTGCAGCAATGCGGGCGAGAGCGGCAGCGGGGGACGGGCGTAACGCTCGGCCATGAGCGTCATCGAGTGCTTCAGGAGAATCGGAATTTCTTCTTTGCGGTCGCGCAACGGGGGCAGGCTCAGCGTGAAGGCGTTCAGACGATAGTAGAGATCTTCACGCAGACGTTTGGTGGCCAGCGCTTCGGGGATGTTGATGTTGGTTGCGGCAAGAATGCGGACGTCGACTTTGATGACGGAGCGGCTGCCGAGGCGCGAGAACTGCTGATCTTGCAAGACGTGGAGTAGCTTGGCCTGCAGGAGCGGAGGCATCTCGCCGATTTCGTCGAGCAGAATAGTGCCCTTGTTGCACAGTTCGAATTTGCCGGGCTTGGCGTGGGTGGCGCCGGTGAAGGCTCCGGGCTCGTATCCGAAGAGTTCGCTTTCGAGCAGGTCGGCCGGGACGGCGGCGCAATTTACTTTCAGGAATGTGCGGTGCGCGCGAGGAGAGAGCTTGTGAATCAGGCGCGCGAGAACTTCTTTTCCGGTTCCGCTCTCGCCAAGAAGCAATACGGGGATGTCGACATTGGCGACGAGCGCGGCCTGCGATCGGATCTTGCGCATGGCGGGGCTGGCTGCCACGAAGAAGACATCTTCGGCGAGCTCTTCGACTTCTCCACCGAAAGTTTGTTTGCCCTGTCCGAGGCTGAGGTCTATGACGGAATCAAGCTCGGCTTTCTGAAAAGGCTTCGTCAGATAATCCTGCGCGCCTAGACGCATCGCTTGTACGACCTTGCGGGTGTCGCTGACGCACGACAGCATGACGACTTTCATGCTGGGCTGCCTTTGGCGGAGCTTCTCAAGGGTCTCAATGCCATCGATGCCGGGCATGAGGACATCCAGCAGGACGAGATCGGGCGCGAGGCCAGCTTCGACTTTTTGCAGCGCTTCTTCGCCTGTCGTCGCTGTCTCGACCTTATAATCATCGACTTCAAGCAGCGTCTTGATGTAGCGCAGCATGCCGGGTTCGTCGTCCACCAGCAGGATCTTGGGAGTTGGCTTCATCGGTTCTTTCCTTTGCCGGAAACGGCCATAACCGGTTTAAAGGGAATAAGAAAAGAGAATTTGCTGCCTGCTCCGGGCTCGCTCTCGACCCAGATCTTTCCCCCCATGCCCTGTACGAAACGGCGTGCGATGGCCAGGCCCAGGCCGGTACCTTCCTGGCTCTCTGTACCGGGAAGGCGGAAGAAATCGTCGAACACTTCAACGTGAAACTCGGCAGGAATTCCGGGGCCGGTGTCGGCGACAGTCATCTTCACCGAGTTGGGATGAGAAAGATTCTGACGGCGGCGTTCTGACGTAGACGGAACCGAAGCGGCGCGGCGCTCCCACATGGAAGGCTCGGCGTGCAGCCACACAGTGCCGGACTGCGGCGTGAATTTAAATGCGTTCTCCAGAAGATTGGAGATGATGCGCTCGAGTTTGGGCGCATCGAACGGGAAGTGCGGAATCTTGTCGTTCGGCAGGAAGTACAGCGCAATTCCTTTTTCCTGAAAGCGGTTTGACCAGATGCGGCAGACGCCAGAAAGGCATTCGTTCAGATCGCCTTTCTCGAACTTCATGCGCAGGCCGTCAACTTCGAGAGCGCTATAGGTCAGAAAATCCTGAATGAAATCCTGAAGGCGCTTCCCGCTGTCACGCATGTCCTGAAGAACCTGGCGCTGGCGATCATTTACGGGACCGAGTTTCTGACTGTGAAGGAGTTCGACGTAGCCGTTCAGAATTGAGAGCGGAGTTTTTAAATCATGCGCCGCTGAGGCGAGAGCATTTGTAGTTCGCTGAAAACGTTCCTGCAATTCGTTGTAGAGGCGTTGGAGATCCTCCGGCGTAGTCTCGGGCGCAAGCGGAGGCAAAGAAGGCTGCGCCGCCGCTCCTCCATTTGGAACATACGCGTTCTTGTGAGCCGAGGCCATGACGAACTACCGCAGATCCAAGCGGGGAGGGGCACCGCACGCCCGAAATGTTCTGTTAAGTGCGGGGGTGAAAAAATCGTATTCCACGGGGTACGGGTTGTCAATGAAAAATGCAACGGAATTACCCAAGTGCCGCAATTTCTTGCACTTCTGAGTAGTATTCGCGCGATGAGAGGTATTCTTTTTGAGCGAATAAAAGGAGAATATAGCTTAAGAGATTTCCCACTTAACGTGGTTTTTTCTTGGGTTTCAATGGTGCTTTCGTCCCGAGTTCCACGGCATTTCGGCGGAAATTGCCGGCTGTTGGCCCGTAATGTGCTAAGTCCAAAGGAAGTTGGCAATGGTGAGAGTGATACATGGCTGAACGGAGACCGATGAAGGAGCGGCGCCGATGGTCGAGGCTGCCGCTGGCGATCCCCGTTTTCGTACGCAGTCATGACCAGAATGGCCGCGATAGCCTGGAATTCGCGACATCCCTCAATGTGAGCGCGGGAGGCATGCTGCTGGCGGTTCGGCGTGCTTTTAAGCCGGAAGCGCAAGTACGGCTGGAAATTCCGAGTGCTCCGGTGGCGATGATGGCGGGGACTGGCACCGCACGCGCGCTGAAGGGTAAGGCTCTACGTGTCGCACCCGCCGACGGATACTACATTCTCGGAATAAAGTTCGTTCGCCCGTTGCGCCTCGGCAGCCGTCCAGCCCGCAAAAGGAAATTCATTTCAACTTTGTGAAAAGATTTGCGCATGCGTACCGGAAAGAGGTTACCGTTACGTACATCGCAGGATTACGGGCGTGTGTCCGGCTGGTGCTTTGGTAAGTTGATGCTGATCAAGCAGATAGTCTAAATTTAGGTATCCTGCGATACATTCCGCAGCTTTGGCTGTCGGTATGCACATAAATGGTCCTCCCCTGCCAGTGAAAAAATCATGACCATCAGCAGCGTAAATACTCTTGTCCAGCCGTTGGGGGAGATGCCTCCAGAGGTAATCGTCTTCGGGCGCACGGAAGCCATGCAGGCAGTGCGCGATCGCCTTGCTAAGTTGGCCGGGGCCAACGTTCCGGTACTGATTCAGGGAGAAAGCGGAACCGGCAAAGACATCATTGCGAGGATGATCCATGCAGCTTCGCCGTGGCGAACGGGACCGTGGGTGAAGGTGAATTGCCCGGCGATTCCGGGCACGTTGCTGGAGAGCGAGTTGTTTGGCTACGAGAAGGGCGCGTTTACCGGCGCCTACGGAGTGAAGCCCGGCCGCGTGGAGATGGCGCATCGCGGGACGCTGTTCCTCGATGAGATTTCAGAGCTCGATATGCCGCTGCAGTCGAAGCTGCTGCAGTTGCTGCAGGATGGACAGTTCTGCCGGATCGGAGCGCAGGAAGACAAGAAAGTCGAAGTGCGCATAGTTTGCGCGACGAATCGCAAGCTGGAACAGGAAATTGAAAATGGAACCTTTCGCTCCGATCTGTTCTATCGAATCAACGTGGTGAATCTGCACTTGCCTCCGCTGCGGGAGCGGGCTGCGGACATTCCGGAACTCGTCAATTACTTCCTCGAGTATCACAATCGCAAGTACAACTGCCGGGCAAAAGCATTGTCGGGCGAAATGATGACTACGCTGCGCAAATATCATTGGCCGGGGAATATCCGCGAACTGGAGAACCTGGTCAAGCGGTATGTGATTCTGGGCAGCGAAGATGTGATTTCGGCGGACTTGGCGCCGCGTCCGACGGATTTGTTCAACACCGACATTTCGCTGGATGGGCCGATTTCGCTGAAGAAGCTGACGCGCCAGGCGGTGCGGGAGTTGGAGCGGAAAGTGATTCTCAAAGTTTTGCAGAATCATCATTGGAATCGCAAGCAGGCGGCGAAGACATTGAACATCAGTTATCGGGCGCTGCTGTATAAGATTCGCGATGCTGGATTGCCGTCAAATCGGATGAGGCGCGAGGCGGCGGCGCAGCAGGAAGTGGCGGCGGATTAATCCCAGGGGCTAAGCCCCGGTTTGCTCGGACTCCTACGCGGCCCCGAAAGGGCCGCTCTTCCACCGTGTGGATGGTTCTGGTGACCCTCTGCTTCGCGGCTGTCCGTTTGTTCCAGACTCACTCCGACCCAACCTCTAACCTCTGAGTTGTGAGAGCGCTTTCCGGGCATTGGCGTCTTCAGGATTGATCTTGACTGCTTTTTCAAAGTGCTGGCGCGCAAGGGACAGCTGATTTGTTTTTTCGTAGGCTAGTCCCAAGTGGTAGTGAACGGCGGCGTTGTCGGGCGCTCCTGTTTTTTGGTTCAAGCGAAGAGCTTCCTGAAATTGGCTGATCGCTGACTGGTAGATTCCTTTCTGGTAGTACGCCCAGCCTAGCGTGTCAGCGACGTTTGGTGAGTCGGGCATAGCACGGCGCGCGGTTTGCGCCATGTTCATGGCAACGTCGATGTTGCCGCCTTGTTGGAGAATCACGTAGGCAAGATCGTTCGAAGCGATGGGATTGTCAGGAGAGATGTTCAGCGCCTGCTGATAAGCGGATTTGGCCTGGTCCCAGTTCTGCTGCGCGGCGTAGATTTGTCCAGCGAGAATATAGAAGCGTAGTTCGTGCGGGTGATCCTTCGCGGCCTGCAGGTAGAGAGCGAGTGCCTGGTCCGGCTGACCAGCTTCGGTTTGGACTTTTCCCAACCTCTCGATGGCGTCGACGTTGTCTTTATCGAGATCGATTGCTCTACGCAGCGCGGCCTCGGAGCCGGAATAATCTTTCTTTCCCGCGAACAGGACGCTTCCCAGCAGATAGTAAAAGCCACTGTTGTTGGGAGACCTGGCAATTTGCGCATTCGCTACAGAAATGGCTTTGTCGAATTGCTTCTGGATCGTGTAGGTGTTAACCAGGCCGCTCAGAGCTTCATTGGACGCCGGATTTTTGTCGAGCGCCTGCCGGTAATATCTTTCGGCGTCTGCGAGGTGCTTCTGGGCGAATTGGATATTGCCCATTTGCACCAGAGGCGCGGGACTTTCGGGCGCGCGCTGCATGGCTTGTTCGGTGTCGTGTTGTGCGTCGGTGAACTTTTGCTGCGCCATCTCGGCGACGGCTTTCAGCAGGAATCCATCCGGAGAAGAAGGTTCGTAAGTGATGATTTCCTGCGCGGTTTGCAGTAAGGCGGAGTAGTCAGCGCGATCGAGTTCGACGCCCGCGAGAGAATGTTGCGCCTCGATGAGGGTTGGTCGGAGCCGAACGACTTCACGCCATTCGGACTCGGCGCGGCTGGAGTCTCTTTGCTGCGCGTATGCGTTGCCGAGTTGAAAGTGAGCGATGGGATTATCGGGATCGTTTTTCAGTGCGGACTGGAAGGATTGGATGGCGCCTGTGGCGTTGTTCTGGCGCATCTGGATCTCGCCTTGATAGATCAGTGAGTCTGAATCGTTCGGATTCGCCTTGAGCAGTTCAGCTGTCAATTTGGATGCTTCGTCGAGACGGTTTTTCAAGATGAGAATTTGGATGTAATTCCTCTTGGCGGTGACGTCTTTGGGATACTCAGAGTAGATGCTGCTGTATTCGTTCAGCGCCTTGTCGAGATCGCCTTCCGAAAAATAGTAGTCGCCGAGCATGCGGTAGCCCTGAGGATCGTCAGGCAGGTCTTTCTTGGTTTTTTGAAGAAACGGTTCGATCTCGTCTTTTTTCCCCTCCTGCAGGAATACACGAACGAGGCTGGCGCGCGCGTCTGCGTTTTGGGGATCGACTTCAATGGTGTGTCGGAATTGCTGTTCAGCTTCCAGAATGCGGCCGTGCGATTGATAGAAGGTGCCCAGCGCGAGCTGTGCATTTAATGATTTCGGATCGGCAGCGATTGCCTTCTTCAGGCTGGCTTCCGACGCTTCGAGCTGGTTCGAGCGCAGCTGTAGAAGCGCAAGCATCAGGTACGGATCGGAACGCGATGGGTCCAAAGCGATTGCTTGCTGCATCTCATGAATTGCTTCGGGCAGCTTGTCTTGGGTGGCGTAGTAGTTGGACCAGGCCTGGTGAGTCTCGGAGGTATTTGGCTGCTTATCGCGAAGCAGGTCGAGATGGGTCTTCGCCTGTTTCAGCGTGTCAGGATCGGGCGAGCCGTCCTGGGCGCGGACGGTGACGAGCAGATTGGCGAGATCGGCGTGCGCGGGGTAGGTATCGGGCGCGAGTTCGACGGTGCGCGAGAGTTCCTGGAAGGCGCGCTGGCTATCACCGATTCGCAGATAACTTTGGCCAAGCTGAAAGTGCGCTTGCGCGAAGCGGGGATCGATCTGGAGGGCGTTCGAGTATTGGATGGCAGCTTCGCGGTATTTCCCCTGAGAGAAGTATTTCTCGCCGCTGGCAAAATATTTCTGCTTGCGCACGTTGGGGTCGCGTGTGCAGGCGGTGAGAACACTGGTCAACAGGACACACGAAATCAACAGTCGAAGCATGTTCGGGCGAACCATCAAGGATTTCTCCAGCAATTTAAAGCGGACGGGATGCTTGACGGTGAATGATAATTCATGTTCTTGCCAAAAGAATGTTACGCAGTTCACATAGTTAGGGCAGGCCATCAGCGCGGAATATAGGTGTTGAGCAGTGGCAACACGGAGGTTGTGAATGGCATTAGCCGGTGCTCTGCGGCCTCGGCGGTTTCTCCCGACAGCATCTCGCTGGTGATGCGCACCAGCGCGCCGTCGCTGCGGTTCATGCGCAAAGAATCGGCGACGAGATAGAACTTGGCCCAGTATTCGCTGGCAACTCCGCGATCGTGTGCCCAATACCAGTAGAGAACGATACGGCGGTCTTCTCCTTTGCGGATTACGTATCTGTTGACAGGAAACGGCGCGTGACCAGGCATCGCTAACGTAATCGCGCGATTCTCGATGGGGACCCATCCGGAGCCAGGAAGGCAATGTTGCGGAGAGTGGATCGTGTCTCCGGCGCGCTGGCTGGAGAAATAGGCGATGAAAAGATCGAGCGGGGCATCCTGGTCATTCGTGTAAGAGCGGAGCAGGAAGTCGCCGGGGCCGAGAACTTTTAGGGTATCGGCCTCGAGGGGCACGTCGACGCCCGTCCAATTGCCAAGCTGGTGCGGATAAAAATCGAGGGGCACGCGATTGGGGACGACCTCCGTGCGTTGGCGGGCCTGCAGGAAGATTGCACCAAAGAGCAGGATGGCGGCCGCGGCCGCGAAGCGCTTGGTGGCGTCGCTCATGATGCTTTCGCCTCCTCGGGCCGATGCCAGCGAATCGCGGCATGCAGCAGGTAGAGAAGGAAAAGTGAGAGGACAAAAGTAAGCCATCCCCAGGATTCGTGAAAATATCCTTCGGCCTTTTCAGGGTCCCAGTATTGGACGAGCAAACCCGTGCCGATCACGCGAATGGCGTTTGCGAACACTGCGATTGGGACTGCGGAAATGGCCAATGTCCAGCGCACCCACGAGCGTTTGTCCACGAGATATCCGTACATGATGGCAAGGGCCAGAAGGGACATCAGGGAGCGAATGCCGCTGCAGGCTTCCGCAACTTCAAGAGCTATTGACGAGAGATTGATGATGTTGCCTTCGCGAAGAACCGGAACACCGAGTGTGGGCAGGACGGCCGCTGCCAATCGCGATGCGAGCAATTGAAGAGGAAATGTGATCTTGTTGAAGACAATTGTGGGGATGGGAATCATCAGCAACAGGAAGGCCCAAGGGAAGACTACGACACGGAAGAATGGCCAGCCCAGATCGAGGATGATAAGCCCGGCAATCAGCAACAGCAGTGAAGAGCGAGCCAGGAAAAGTTCTGCGCCCATTTCACCGACCAGCAGCATAAAGATTCCCGCGAGAAGGAATGCCACTCCGGACCAGGAAGGTTGAGGAACGCTTCGGGCGAGTTGATCTCGCTTTCGCCACACGATATAGGCCGCGAAGATCGGCACCAGGAACCCGTGAGAGAAGTTGGGATCGCGCCACCACTGCAGGGCGAGGTGAGCGAGCGTGCGCCAGTAAATCCAGAGGGAGAGCGCGCCAAGAACTACGAGTTGCCATCGCGGGAACGCGGTGGCTGTTCCTGCGGAGTTCTGGCTCGCGGACGCAACTTCGGGTTGGACCACATTTGTTGACATGAATCAGGCGGGAGTGAAGCACAGGATAACGAAATGAAATTCGGCGCGCAACGAGGAGTGTCCCCACATCTGCTGATGTTCAGCGGTCTAATACTCGCGGCGTTTTCGCACCGCTGAAAAAACTTGGGAAAAGTTTTTCCCACACGAGTGGAACTGGTATTATTGCCAGCGCCCTCCAAAGGGCAGGAGGCGGCGCTTGGCGTATTCCTGCTCGTAAGTTGTTGAAATAACAGGGTAATATACCAGCAAGTCGTGCGGGATCGGCACCTCCCGTGCAGTCCCAGATTGCGGAATTGTTTCGGCCTCTTGACCGATCGCAAGCGGGCAATTGGCGGATTCTTGCCCCTTCGGGCAACAACAACGTGACGACAGCACCCGTACTTTCCAAGGGCAAACCGCGCCGCGAGTGTGCACCGGATCTCTTCGATTTCGATCTGTTGAATTCCCACTTTTTTCGCAAATGCGGAGGAAAGTGGAGCGCCCCGTCGTAAGAAGTGGGGATCCCAGTGATAGCTGTTGAGAGGGATATGAGTAGAGGTGGAAAGTTTGTGGTCGCAGCGTGGCTGGCGATGATAGGAATGCTGGCCTTCGCGCAGAGTAGCGACGGTGGCAAAGCCGATGCAGCGAAGGGCGACCAACCTGCGGAAGTCGTATCTCATGTGGAGCCGTCTTCCGATTACGTAATTGGATCTGACGATGTGCTGCACATCTCGGTTTGGAAAGAGCCTGACCTGACCGAGACGTTACCCGTGCGTCCGGACGGAAAGATTTCGATGCCGCTACTGAACGACATTACGGCGGCGGGGCTGACTCCGCTGCAGTTGCGCGATGTGATCACCGAGCGACTGAGGAAATATGTGACCGATCCGCGCGTGACGGTCGCCGTCACTGCAATGAACAGCCGCAGGGTTTTCGTGACGGGAGAGGTGAATCACAGCGGGCCGATCACCTTGCTGCCGAACATGACTGTGCTGCAGGCCATCTCACAGGCGGGATTTACGCAGTTTGCAAATACCAAGGCGATCTATCTCCTGCGTAGTCAGAACGGCAAGCAGGAGCGAATGCCGTTCAACTACAAGGAAGTGGTGAAAGGGAGCCATCCGGAACAGAACATCTATTTGAAACCAGGCGACACAATCGTGGTCCCGTAGGACAGTAATGAAGCAACGATTTTACATTTTGATCTTGGCCGCAGTGCTCTGCGCTGCGAGCGCCGCCTGGGCGCAGAGCGATTCGCAAGCTGATGCTTCGGCTCAGCAACAGAGTTCCGGCGATGAGCCGCAGAATCTGCCGCCGCCCTTGACGGAGAATCCGCCACTATCAAGTTTGGATTTGCCCTCGCTGGAGCCACATGCCGCCCCGCTCAGCTACTTGCAGCCCGGAGCGACGGTGAGCGAATCGCTGGATTCAAATCCTACAAATGGCGTCGGCACCGGCAATTCGGTCTCATCTGTCAGCCGCGGCCTAGGGAGCCTGACCCTGAAGAGAATTTGGAGTCACTACGACCTTGGGCTCGAGTATGCGGGGGGCGCCGCCTACTACAACATTCCGGGGGCGGGCTGGAAACTGCTCCAGGAGATGGACCTGAACCAGAAGATCAACTGGAAACGCGGTCAACTTTCCGTGCGCGACAGTTTCAGCTATCTGCCGGAAGGCAACTTCGGAAATGCCTATGGATCAGAAGGCTCGGTGAATATCGCGTCGCTCGGCAACACGCCTTTCGGTTCGCTGCTGGGAGGCAGCGTGCTGGGGACGCTTGGCCTCGCTCCCCGCATCATGAATCTGAGTGTTGTTGACGTAAGCGAATACTTGTCGCCGAAGTCTGCGGTGACGGGACTGGCAGGCTATGCGTTTACGCATTTCTATGGAAGTGACATTGCGACCGGCACGCCATTCATCGGCGCTTCGCAGTGGTCATTCCAGGGCGGGTACAACCGGCTGCTGACGCCGCATACACAAGTGGCATTGATGTACGACTATCAGGGGTTCGATTTTTCCGTGTCCGGTTCTGCATTTCATACCAACGTGGTCCAGGGAATGTTTGGGCGACGGATTTCCGGGCGGATGGACCTGCTGCTTGGTGCGGGCCCGCAGTTTACGAGCATTTCAAACCCATGCTCCCTCGCCGATTTTGCGGAAAAGAATGCACACTGCTCCGTGAATCAGAGCGGATCCTTAGTCGGGTCCATTCCTCAGACCAAGATTGGAGTCGCCGCGATTGGCAGACTCCGATACCGGTGGACGAAAACAGATATGGCGCTGAGCTATGAGCGCTATACGACGAGCGGTTCGGGATTGTTTGCCGGGGCACAGAGCGACATCGCACGATTGAGCGTAAACCGGCCGCTGTCGCGCGTTTGGGCCATGTTTGCAGATGTAGGATTCGCCCACAACAACCGTCTGCAGTCTTTGAGCGATCAGCAGCTTTCTACCTGCTTTGCAGGATTGCCGGGAGAACCGAACAACAGCGGATTGCCGCTTTGTCCCGGAGTCGACGCGAACAGCTACTCTTACGGGTTTATCGGCGGAGGTGTGCACCGTTACATCGGGCACAATTTTCACGCGTTCGTGAGCTATCAGTTCAACGAACTGCTTTTCGATCATTCGTATTGCGGCGGGCTTCCGGAATGTGACCGCATTTCCAACCGGAATGTGCTCACGTTTGGCTTGGATTGGATTCCGCGGCCAATCCGCATTGACTAGCAGTGTTTCGGATGTGTGGTTGAGCAGTACAGGAACAAAAGGATGATTGCCGAACGAGAGCTGACACTGGACGACTACATCGCGATGTTACGCCGCCGGGCGAAGATCATTCTTGTCCCGGTGCTGCTGGCGCCGCTAGTGGGCTTTCTGGTGTCGTACGCATTTCCCTCGAGATATATGTCGCAATCGCTCATTCTCGTCGAGCAGCAGCGAGTGCCCGAGGAGATGGTGAAGCCCGCTGTAACGGAAGATTTGACGACCCGAATTGCGACGCTGCAACAGCAGGTGCTTAGTCAGAGCCGCCTGCAGCCTGTGGTGGAGAAACTTTATCCCAACAAGAATCCGCAAGCGGTCGGGGATATGATCGACACGATTCGGCAGAACATGGCAGTCGAGCCGGTGCTGACGGATTTATCGTCCATTGGAAACGGGGCCAACAAACCGAAGAAGGGAAATAGTCCAGTCCCAGGATTCTATTTGAACTATACGGCGCCGAATGCGCGCGAGGCGCAGCAGATCTGTAACGAACTGACGGCGCTGTTCATCGACGAGAATTTGAAATCCGTGCAGGCCGCGGCGACCGGTACCACCGACGTGCTCAATCGCGGCCTGGAAGATGCAAAGAAGAATCTGGATGACATGGATTCGAGATTGGCCGCGTTCAAGAAGCAATATGTCGGCCAGCTTCCGGGTGATGAAGAGAACAATCTAAAAATTCTCACCGGGCTAAACACACAGCTCGAGGCCAATACGCAGACGTTGAACCGGGGGCAGCAGGACAAGGCTTATACGGAATCGATGCTGGCGCAGCAGCTGGCGGCGTGGAAATCATCGCAAGCGACGACGAATCCGGCAACGCTGGAGAAGCAGCTTTCCGATTTGCAGGCGACTCTGTTGCAGTTGCGGGCGAAATATACGGACGACCATCCTGATGTCATCAAGACGAATTCCGACATCGCCGAGGTGAAGAAGAAACTTGCTGAGGTGAACAAAGCCTCCGAGACAACTGATGCCTCGACCGACAAAGCATCTGCATCGGAGCCGATCGAAATCCGGCAGCTGCGGCTGCAGATTCATCAGTACAACGATCTGATCACAGCTGCGAATCGCGACCAGAAGAGGTTGCAAGAGGAGATCAATTCGTATCAGGGAAAGGTCTCTCTGAGCCCGGCCGTCGAGGAGCAGTACAAGCAGTTGACGCGTGATTACGATAACGCGCAGAAGAATTATCAGGATCTTCTGGCGAAGAAGAGCTCCGCGGACTTGACGGTGAAGATGAACAACCAGTCGCAGGGCGAGCGGATGTTTCCTCTGAATCCGGCGAATCTACCAGACTCGCCGAGTTTTCCGAACCGGCTGCTGTTTGCTCTGGGCGGGCTCACTGCAGGTTTTGCGCTGGGCGCGGGATTGGCTTTGTGGCTGGAATATCGCGACAACGCTATTCGCACGGCCGCAGACGCCGAGGCAGTTCTGGAGTTGCCGATGCTGGTGGCAGTTCCGTGGATCGGCGCCACGAAGCCCTCTCATGGCAACGGCAGATTCTGGCAAAGAAACGGCGAGGGAAGTGGCAAGGCGGATGTGAGGAAAGACACGATGCCGGTACAGTCGAAGGCGTAGCTGACAAAATTATGTATAAGGACTTCTACGGTCTCAAAGCGAATCCGTTTAATGTGAATCCGGATCCGCGGTATTTGTTCCTGACCAAACATACGGAAGAGGCGCTGGCATGCCTGACTTACGGCGTTGAGAGCCGCAAGGGATTTGTTTTGCTCACGGGCGAGGTGGGGACCGGGAAGACCACGCTGATCAATAAATTCCTGGAATGGCTGCGGACGCAGAAAGTGACGACCGCATTCGTCTTCAACTCGCGGATGAACGTGCCGCAATTTCTCGATTACATGATGTCGGATTTCGGGATTCCGTGCGAGTCGGAATCAAAAAGCCAGATTGTGCTGAGCTTGTACAACTGGCTGCTGGAGCGGTATCGGGCAGGAGAAACGGCAGTTCTCATTGTGGATGAGGCGCAAAATCTCTCGGATGAAGTGCTGGAAGAAATTCGCCTGCTCACGAATCTGGAGACTGCGACAGAGAAGTTGCTGCAGGTTGTACTCGTGGGCCAGCCGGAACTCGAACAAAAGTTGAAGCAGCCTCAATTGCGGCAACTGCGGCAGCGCCTCACGTTAAGAGCGAAGACGCATGCTTTAACGCTTGAAGAAACACGCGCGTATGTGCAGCAGCGGCTTCGTATCGCCGGGGCGGACGGGCAGGATATTTTTGCGGTCGAAGCCCTCGACGCAGTGTTCCGGCATTCGCTGGGCATTCCTCGCGTCATCAATCTGATTTGCGAACACTGCCTGGTGAATGGATTTGTCGATCAGCATCGTGTGATTGGAGCCGAGGTTGTCGATGCCGTCGCTCGAGACTTTGACCTCGTAAACAACACTTCTGCCGCCGCGGGAACTGCGCCGGCGGCTGTTGGGCCAAGCGATAAGTTTGATCTTGCGAGTGCGCTGCGGTCGCTCGCGAGTCTTGCGGACCGGTTGCGTGGGGAAGAGAAGGAAGTTCCCAGCGAGAGGAAGTTATGAGCCGCATTCACGAGGCGCTAAAACGTGCAGAACAGGAGCGCGCTGCACGCGGCGGGAATTCGGGGAGCGATTCAGCCTCCGTTTTGCAGGAGATGCCGCTTCAGACTTTGCCCCACTTTGGAAGCGCTGCGGTTGCCGATCCTTCTTTCCTCGAATCGGATGCTCTTCTGGCGCGGTGTCCGAAGTTCGAATGGCGGCCGGACACGTCGGTGATGCTGTTCATGAACGGCAAAGATGGCGCGCGCGGAACGGAAGAATACCGCACGCTGCGCTCGCGTTTGTATCACCTCCGCGAGAAGAATTCTTTAAAGAAAGTGCTCATCACCAGCGCCCTTCCGAAGGAAGGCAAGTCGTTCACAGCGGCGAACTTGGCGCAAGTTCTGGTGAGGCAGCACGGGCGCCGCGTGTTGCTGATTGATGCCGATTTACGCCGACCGCGGTTGCACATGATGGTCGGCACCACACCCGGCCCAGGACTAACGGATTATCTTCTTGGCGATGCAGACGAGTTCTCAATCATGCAGCGCGGGCAAATCGAAAACTTGTTCTTCATTCCCGGTGGCGCGGCGATTGAGAATCCCGCCGAGCTCATCGGCAACGGACGCCTAAAGAACTTGTTTGATCGCATTGAGGCACAGTTCGACTGGATTGTGGTTGATTCGCCCCCGGCGGTTCCTGTGTCTGACGCCAGCGTGCTGGCCAAGGCCTGCGACGGTGTATTGCTGGTGGTGCGTTCGAATTCGACTCCGGCGGACATTGCAAGAAAAGCGCGGCAAGAGTTTCCGGAAGAATCTTTAGTGGGCATCGTGCTGAACGGGACCAGCGACGAAGCTGTACCCTACGCGCGTTATTACTACGAAACGTACGAGAAGAAGGAATCCGTAAAGTCCCAGGGATGACAGGTGATCCGACTTTTCAACGTTTATTATCCGGTGCGGACGTTAGTGCTTCTGGTGGGAGAGGCTCTCATTGTTGGTCTCTCATTCGCACTGGGAGCGTTGTGGAGTTCCGAGAGCCTGCTGCGGTTCAATGATGCGATCTTCATCGAAGGCGGTTACGTCAGGATCCTGCTGCTGACCGCCATTGTGCTGCTTCTGTCTCATGGTTTCGATCTTTACGATTCCTCAAAACTTGGCGCGAAACTCGAGCAGGGCTTTCGCATCCTGTTTGTTCTAGGGCTGGTGGCGCTGGTTTTGGGCGCAGTGATGTATTTCGTCCCGGAGTTCTTGCCCGGCCGAAATGCGGCGCTCTTGGGAGTTGTGATTCTGGCGTTTGCTCTATTTGGCTGGCGATGGGCATATGCCTGGCTGATTCGTCAGCCCATATTCCGCGAGCGGGTCTACGTGCTGGGCACGGGAGATCGGGCTCAGCGATTGCTCGATGGACTCAGGCGGCAGGCGATTGGTGTGGAAGTTGTGGGCTGGAGCGGAGATATCGAGGGCGACGTAAATCGCGAGAGCGTCGCCAGTCACCTGCTGGGTCTCACGAAAAAAGGCGCAGTACATCGTGTGATCGTTGCGCTGAACGACCGGCGCGGGACGTTGCCGGTCGAGGAATTGCTCGCGTTGCGCCTCGCCGGGGCCAAGGTGGAAGATGCGACTTCGTGGCTCGAGAAGATTTCCGGGCGCATCGAAGTGGATCAGCTTTATCCCAGCTGGCTGATATTCACGGAAGGGTTCCGCTTCAACAAGTTCAATCACTACCTGCGCCGAATTGTGAATTTGAGTGCGGCATTCCTGGGTCTGGTCGTGAGCCTGCCGCTCACTCCGTTTATCGCTATGGCGATCAAGATGGATTCGCCCGGACCGATTTTTTATCGGCAGAAGCGGGTTGGCCGGCGCGGGTCGATTTTCTTCTGCTACAAATTTCGCACCATGCGCCAAGATGCCGAAGCCGATACGGGTGCGACTTGGGCATGGGATGACGATCCGCGCATCACGCGAGTGGGCCGCTTCCTGCGCGCTTCGCGACTCGACGAGATTCCACAACTCTGGTGCGTGCTGAAGGGCGACATGCATTTTGTGGGACCGCGCCCGGAGCGCCCGGAGTTCGTAGAGTGGCTCAGCAAACAGATTCCGTACTACGGTGTTCGGCACGCGGTGCGTCCGGGGATCACAGGCTGGGCACAGGTTCAGTACAAGTACGGCAACACGCTCGAAGACGCACGCGAGAAGCTGCAGTACGACCTTTTCTATATCAAGAATGCATCGATCGGCCTCGACTTCCTGATCATGTTTCAGACGATCAAGATCGTCGTGCTTGGCAGGGGAGCGCGATGAAGTGGCTGTTCTGGACTTCGTTTGCGCTGCTTGCCTATACGTATGCGGGATATCCGGTGTGGTTGTGGGTACGAGCGCGGCTAAAGCCATGGCCAGTGAGGCGCGGTACGGTTGAGCCCGGGATCTCGATTGTGATGGTAGTCCGCAATGAATCGGCGGTGCTTGCCGAAAAGCTGGAGAATCTGCTCCACATCGAGTATGCCCCGGAGAGGTGCCAGATCGTGGTGGTGTCGGACGGTTCCGACGATGGCACCGAAGCTATTTTGTCCACATTCAAAAATGAGCCCCGTGTGCGAGCCGTGCTTAGGAAGGCTTCAGCGGGGAAGGCCGCGGGGTTGAATGACGCGCTGAGGTTTGCCGACGGGCAGATTCTGGTTTTCACGGACGCGCGACAGAAAATCGAATCGGATGCAGTCCATTGCCTGGTCCAGAACTTTGCGGAACCGGAAGTTGGAGCTGTTAGCGGAGAGTTGATGCTGGGCAATCCGGCATTTGGCGAGAGCGGCCAAGGCATGGGGCTGTATTGGAAACTCGAAAAAAGAATCCGGGAACTGGAATCCGCGTCGGGATCGGTGGTGGGAGCGACTGGAGCCTTGTACGCGGTGCGGCGCGAACTCGTGGTCGAAGTTCCAGCCGACACGATTTTGGATGACGTTTACATTCCGATGCACGTGGCGCAGCAGGGGTTCCGAGTGTTGTTCGACGGACGCGCTAGAGCGTGGGACACTCCGCACCTCGGCGCTGATCGCGAGTTTCAAAGGAAGGTTCGAACTCTCACCGGAAACTACCAACTGCTGCAACTTGCTCCGTGGCTACTGCGCAAACGAAATCCTCTACGATTCGAATTCATCAGTCACAAACTGATGCGGCTGTCGGCGCCGTTGTTTCTGCTGGGGATGCTCGTGTCTAGTGGCCTGGCGGAGGGGATGTTTTTTCGATTCTTATTCTGGCTGCAGATTGTTTTTTACTCGTTCGGTTTGTTGCCGTACTTGAAGCTCGATCTGGGCCCAGTGTCGCGTCTTTGTGATGTCGCTTACACATTCGTGGCCCTGAATGCCGCGGCTGTCGTTGCTTTCGCGAATTATGCGACCGGGAACATGAGAGTCTGGACCCAGTCCGGAGCGCGCAGGGAGATCACAACCTGATGCGCATTCTTTGGGCCAAATCGAACAAGATTCTTCCGGTCAGCAGTGGAGGCGACATCCGTTCGTTCCATCTGCTGCGGCAACTTGCTGCTTCCGATCAGGTCACTTTCTTTTCGTACTATGACGGCGATGCCGACCGGCAGTATGAAACAAACCTGGAAAAGCAGTTTCCGGGCTGCATTTGCGTCGGCACTGGCAAGAAATTCGATTGGAAGGTGGCTCGAGGGATGGATTATGTACGGCGACTGCCGCAACCCGCTCCCTATGCAGTGAGCCGGTTCGCTTCGACAAAAGTGCGGGATCGACTGAGGCGCGCGATTTACGAGATGCGTCCGGACGTAGTGGTCTGTGACTTTCTGGATGCAGCCGTGAATTTTCCAACGCGGCTGCCGGTTCCTTCCGTCCTGTTTCAGCACAATGTAGAGAGTGAGATCTGGCGCCGCTATGCCGAGACCGAATCGAGTCTGCTCAGAAGGCGAATTTGTCGGCGCGAATACAACAAGATGCTCCGCTACGAAAAAGCGATGGTCGCGAGGTTCGATCGGGTCATTGCGGTCTCAGAGCATGATCGATCGTTGATGTCCCGCTGGGTGGACGTGAGTCGGATCGATGTTGTGGCGACGGGGGTGGACCTGTCGCAGTTTCGGTCAGCAGGCCCGTGCGATTCGAATTCACGGCTCGTTGTATTCGTCGGTGCGATGGATTGGGAACCAAATATAGATGCTGTCGAATATTTCTGCGCGGCGGTGTGGCCGCAGGTGACCGCGAAATATCCCGAAGCACGATTTCGAATTGTTGGACGCAGTCCGGATCCGCGTGTGCGCCGATTGCAGAGCGCGACCGTTGAGGTAACTGGCTCGGTCGCTTCGGTTGTAAGCCATCTCCGGGAGGCTGCGGTTGTGGTTGTGCCGCTCCGGATTGGCGGAGGCACGCGACTTAAGATTTATGAAGCGATGGCCGCCGCTAGTGCCGTTGTCTCGACTGGCATCGGCGCAGAAGGTTTGAGCGTAAATCCAGGGAAGGATATCTGGATTGCGGATGAACCACGACAGATCGCCCAGGCCGTGACCCGTTTGCTCGGAGACGGGGAATTACGACGGAGCTTTAGATTCGCAGCGGCGGAACATGCGGCGAGATTCGATTGGTCAACTGTGGCGCCCACGTTCCGGAAAATTCTCAGCAAAACTGCTCGCTCCGCTCCCGCAGCGAATGCAACAGCGGAGCTAGTATCAGCAGCAACCGTTTCCGAGCCAAGGGTGTAGCCGACGAATAGAAGCATGGCCACTACGTCACAAGCCATTCGCGAGCGCTTCAAGGTGATTAAGCCAAACGAGGCTACCGGTGCGTTTTTCTGGCTGAGCACTTTCTTTTTCGTGTACTCAACCCGGCCCGAAGACTGGATTCCCGGACTCTCCTACATACCTCTGGCCAAAATTTCCGTTGTGTTCGCTCTGATCGCGCTCTTCATGGCAATGGGCAGAACACGAAGGAAGATTAAAGATCTGCCGCGTGAGTCGAAATTTCTGCTTTCGATGATTGTCCTGATGTTGCTGTTTGCTCCGCTTTCTCCCGTGTGGAAGACGGGAGCGCTGCTGCGAGCTCTGGATTTTGCGAAGGTTTACATCGGCTGGGTGCTCACCTACCTGCTGGTCACGAATCTGGAACGGTTGCGGCGTTTAATTCTGATCCAGTCAGCTTCTGTCGCTCTGGTTGCGCTGATCTCGATGCTGAAGGGGTCATCGCAACTTCGGCTTCATGGAGTACTGAACGGAATATACGGAAACCCAAATGATCTTGCATTTGCCATTGTTCTGACAGTTCCGCTCATCCTGCTGCTTCTGCTGACCTCAAAAAACATCGTGCTGAAAAGCCTGTGGGCCGCCGCAATCGTCGTAATGCTATACACGCTATTTCTGACCGCCTCACGCGCAGGCTTTATTGATCTCATTATCTCTGCTGCCGTGGCGTTGTGGTTTTTCGGTGTGAAAGGGAGAAGGCCGGCGCTCATTGTTGGCAGCGCTCTGATTGGCGTGCTCTTGCTTGTAGTCGCTGGGAGGCATTTGGAAGAGCGGTGGCTTGCGATCACTGGTTCAGAGATCGACAGCTCAGAAAAGATCACCGCTTACTCGACGTACGTGGAGCGGAAGTTCCTGATGGTGAAAGCTGTCGAGGGAATTCTGCACTATCCGCTGACCGGCGTGGGAACGGGTGTGTTCCCCGCCTACTCAGGACACTGGAAGACTGTCCACATGACGTATCTTCAAATTGCCGTCGAGGCCGGGCTTCCCGCTCTCGTGCTTTACCTGTTGTTCTTTGGTGCCGGTTTCCGCAAGTTGCGGAAGCTATTGCGCAAACCGGATCCGAAGTCCGAAATTACGATGTTTGCCTGGGCGTTTTATTGTTCTTTGGTGGGCTTTGCGGTGGGCGCGTGCTTTGCGCCAGAAGCTTATCAGTTCTTTCCTTACTTCACGGTAGCATACATTTCTGCGCTCGCCGCGACTGTAGAGGAAGGGCAGCCTGAAATGGAGATCTCGACTGACGCCGCAGCTTCTGGCCTGAAGTTCGGCCGAAAATATGGGAAGTATGGACAAACTCGACCAGCACAGCTTGTCCGCTAAACTACGCGGCATCGTGCGATGCACGGACTGCCACGCTCCTTTGGCAGAGGCAGGCGGGGCATTTGTCTGCGCGCTATGCGGGAGTAGATTTCCCCTGGTCCATGGGGTGTACCGTTTTGTTGACGCCGAAGATTATGCAGCAAGTTTTGGCTGGCAGTGGCAGCGGTACTCGACGACACAGCTCGATACATTGGGAACGGGGAGCGACGAAGACTTTCGAAAGAGGACCGCAATCGATCCGCGAGAGCTGCAGGGAAAGCTGGTCCTGGATGTCGGTTGCGGGATGGGCCGGTTCGCGGAGGTGGCTACTCGATGGGGAGCCGAAGTCGTCGGCATTGATCTGAGTGACGCCTGCGAGGTGGCTGCGCAAAATCTTGGAGGACGGGATTTCGTCCCTTTGCAGGCGGATGCGCTTAAGTTGCCATTTGCGCCCGAGAGTTTTGATTACATCTATAGCATCGGAGTACTGCACCACACACCGGACTGCGAACGTGCCTTCAAGAGCCTGCCCCGATATCTGAAGCCCGGAGGTACCATCGCAGTCTGGCTGTACAGCGGATATAACAAGTGGTATCGGTTCAGCGATTTCTATCGGAAGTTCACGCGAAGAATGCCGCCGCGTTTGCTGCATTCGATGTTGAGGATAGCGGTGCCATTGTTCTATTCGATTGACCGCGTTTTGCGGGCGATTCCGCTTATTGGACGACGCCTGGCCGGCTTGGTTCACTACCTGTTTCCCGTGAACTTGAATCCCGATCCGCGATTGAGATTGCTCGACACCTTTGATTGGTACTCGCCCGAATATCAATCAAAGCACACGTACGAGGAAGTATTCCGCTGGTTTGAGAGTTGCGGGTTGGAGGGTCTCACCGTCGGAGAATTGACTTTGTCGGTCAGGGGCCGCAAGCCGGGGGCGTTTGGTCAAGAAGTGCTACGCGCCGAAGAGAAGCAGGCCGAGTGGGAGTTGCCGACCGCATGAGTGCATCCCAAAAAGCAGGGGAGCGACACGGTCGGCGAAGCCTTGCAGCAAAGGTTCGTTATGGAGCGCGGGTTCTGCCCGGATTGATACGTCACCAGAGTTCTCGTTCCCGTTCAAAAGGCCGCGCGCACTTAGTCATTGCGCTGGCAGATCATTTCGAACCTGCCATCGTTCCGGGCGATGGACAGAAGCGTGTGCCACGAGACATTCAGGAGCAGCGAGTTGAGCGCTGGTGCAAGGAATATCCCGCGCTGGCGCGAGAGTGGCGTGATTGCGACGGCTATCCCTTTCAACATACGTATTTCTATCCGGCCGAGCAGTTCGATGCGGTCCTGATCGACCGCCTGGTGGAACATTGCCACGAAGGCTGGGGAGAGATCGGGATTCATTTGCATCACGGGATGGATGTGCCAGACACAGCGGAAAACACCCGGAGAACGATCGAAAACTTTCGGAGTGAATTGGAGGAGCGCCGCTGCCTCTCGTATTTTGACGGAACCGAGCAGCCTCGGTATGCGTTTGTGCATGGTAACTTCGCACTCGCGAACTCCGTGGGGGGACTCATGTGTGGCGTTGATTCGGAGATGCAGATTCTCGCCGAGACGGGCTGCTACGCGGACCTCACGCTTCCTGCCGCGCCGTTCAGTCCTGCACAAGTCTCGAAAATCAATTCGCTATATGAGTGTGGATTACCGCTTGGTCGCCGCGCCGCGCATTCGACGGGAGTCGACCTGCAAGTTGGCCGTAGCGCGCATGTGTTTCCACTGGTTGTGCAAGGGCCATTGCTGCTGACATTACATCACGGGCGGCCACGGATTGAGAATGGCGCGCTTGTCGGGACGAATCCTCCTAGCATGCGCCGATTGCATCTTTGGAAGCGCGCTGCGATTTGCGTGAAGGGCCGTGCCGACTGGCTTTTCATCAAGCTGCATTGCCATTCGATGGATCCGACGCATGAATCCTCTATCTTGGGCGATGCGATGCACTCGTTTCTTCGAGAGTTGGTACAGGGCGCCGCCGAGAGAAACGAAGTTCTTCACTTTTGTTCCGCGCGTGAGATGGTGAACATTGCTCTGGCGGCTTGCGATGACTGCGAGGGGAATCCTGGCGACTTTCGTGACTATCGGCTCAAACGGTTTTCCGAACGCGAAGTACGGCGCCGCACCTCAATGAGTAATTCAGAAGTCGTTGCCAAGGCCTGACTCATGTGCGGAATTGCTGGAATTATCTCGGAAAGCCAGCGCGTCGACGCGGAAACAATCCATCGAATGTGCGAGACGTTGGTGCATCGCGGGCCCGACGATGAGGGCATTTACGTTGAGGCGGGCTGCGGCATAGGGATACGGCGGCTGAGCGTCATTGACGTCGCGGGCGGGCATCAGCCGGTGTTTAACGAAGACCGGTCCATCTGCACGGTATTCAATGGCGAGATCTACAACTTCGGCGAGCTACGCAAGGAACTGGAGAGTTGCCAGCACAAGTTCAGAACGAATAGCGATACTGAAACGATAGTTCATCTATACGAGGAGCATGGCGCTGAGTTCGTTCAGAAGCTTCGCGGGATGTTTGCAATTGCTGTTTACGATCGCAAGCGACGTAAGCTGCTGCTGGCACGTGATCGGATCGGAATCAAGCCTCTGTACTATTCGTTTGAGGGCGGCAGGCTGCTCTTCACGTCAGAGATAAAAGCGATTCTCGAAGTTGCTCCTGAATTGCGCGGGATCGATCAGCAGGCTCTTCTGCAGTATTTTTATTTCGGGTATATTCCAGATCCTCTGACGGCGTTCCGTGCCATCCAGAAACTTCCGCCAGGACACATTCTCGAATATTCGAGTGGAGAGATCCGCTTGTCCAAGTATTGGGATCTGCCCGCCTACGGCGCGTACTCGCCCCGTTCGGAGGGTGACTGCCTGGAGGAGCTCGAACATCGTCTAGAAGAGTCGGTCCGGCTTCATCTGGTTTCGGACGTGCCGCTGGGCGCGATGTTGAGCGGTGGCGTCGATTCTTCCACAGTTGTTGCGTTGATGGCTCGGGCTGGCCGCCGGGTGAAGACGTTCTCGATTGGATTCAAACATGCGGACTTCAACGAAGCGGATCATGCCAGGCGGGTCGCTGAGCATTTCGGCGCCGAGCATCACGAACTGATACTCGAGCCGGATGTCACCCACATCGTCGACACTCTGTCGAGGTCCGTCGAGGAACCGTTCGGTGATTCTTCGATGCTGCCCATGTATTACGTTTCGCGACTGGCGCGGCGGCATGTCACCGTCGCTCTCACTGGAGATGGAGGAGACGAAGCGTTTGCGGGCTACGAGCGTTATGCAATCCATCTGTACCAGAGAGATCGCTACACATTTTCCAAATGGGCCGGAAGAATCTATCGCGAATGTGTTCATCCCTGGATTCCGAGCGGTGTGCCAGGGCGCAGTCTGGCATACAGTGTTTCATTGCCGTGGAACGAGCGATACACAGAGGGCATATCGCTGGCACCATTTCAGAGGCAGTTTGGGTTATTGTCGCGGGATTTTGTGGAATCGGCCGGTGGAGACCCGTTGAAGGATTTCCGAGACTGGCTAGACAGAGCGCCGGCCCAGGACCCGCTCAGTCGCGTACTCTATCTCGACACGAAAACGTACCTTCCGGGCGACATTCTGACGAAAGTCGATCGCATGAGCATGTTGCATTCGCTAGAGGCACGCGTGCCGCTTCTCGATCACAAGTTTTTGGAATGGTTGACATGTCTCGCACCGGAATGGAAGATGCGGGGCGGCAGCACCAAGTATATTTTTCGCAAGCTCGCGGAGCGAGTCGGAGTACCGAGAGATGTGCTTGATCGGCAGAAGCGAGGATTTTCTCTTCCGCTGGTTCACTGGATGCGCAATGAGTTGAGGGAGATGATCCTCGGCGTTCTCACCGAGCCGCAAACACTACAACGCGGCTATCTGAACGAAGCTGGGGTTCGGCGGCTGTTGGATGAGCATTTCCAGGCTCGTCGAGACCATTCGCCGCGGATTTGGCGCTTCCTGATGTTTGAGTTGTGGTACCGGAATTTCGCGCGAGCGGCGTGCGGCGATAATCGCTTGTCCAGAGAACGAGTCTATTCAGTTACCGGAGGACAGGCGTGAGTGCAACACTCGCGTCGGAAGCCTCCAAGTCGTCACCTTTCAAGCCGCACAGAAGTTCTCCCACACTCTTTTTGATGACGGACAGCTTTTCCACTGGCGGTAGCGAACGCCAGTTCGCTGCACTCGCAAGCACGTTGAGCCAAAGCCGATTTGCAGTCCGAGTCGGCTGCATACAAAAGCAAGGTGATTTTATCAACGGATTCGAAGGGGCTGTCGAGTTTCCATTGGGGGGAAACCTGTATGGTCCGACTTCTTGGCGAATGCGAGTAGGACTTGCTCGGCATTTGCGGCGGAACCATGTCGATGTTGCGCATGCTTTCGACTTTTATACGAATGTCGCGCTGCTTCCTGTGGCGCGACTGGTACAAGTTCCCGCCGTGATTGGCAGTCACCGGCAACTTGGCGACTTGCTTGGATCTGCAAAGTTCAACGCGCAAATATTTGCGTTTCAGTTTTGTGACCGTATTGTGTGTAACTCGCGTCCGGCTGCCCGCATCCTCGGCGATCATGGAATTTCCGAAAAGAAGTTGGTTGTGATCGGCAACGGACTTCCGGAGGAGGCATTTACTTCAACTGAGCCTGCACTACCTAGAGCGAAGGGGCTGATGCGCGTCGGCATGATCGCACGGATGAATATCGCCGCGAAGAATCATGCGCTGTTTCTGGAAGCAGCGGCGCGAATTGCAGCACGCCTTCCGCATGTTGAGTTCGTGCTGGCTGGCGATGGGGCCTTACGCAGCGATCTAGAGCGCCAGGTCTCGCAGTTGCGATTGCAGCACCGGGTGCTGTTCCTCGGCAATCGGCGCGACATTCCAGAGGTGCTTGCGTCGCTCGATTTGGCAGTTCTGCCGTCAGCTTCGGAGAGCCTGTCAAATGCAATCCTTGAATCCATGGCCGCGGGCGTTCCTGTCATCGCGAGCGATGTGGGCGGAAACCCGGAGCTACTAAGCGATGGCCGAGGGACCCTTGTCAAAGTTGGGGACTCCGAAGCGCTGGCACGCGCGATTGAATCTGCTCTGCTGAATCCGCGCTGGCGCCGCGAAACCGGGGATCGAGCGCGGAAGTTTGCGTCGGAGCACTTTCGCCTTGTCGATGTCACCCGGCAGTATGAAGAACTCTACGAGGAGTTGCTGGAAGAAAAGAATTGGCAACCGCGACAGATTGTCAGCGGCACTGCGGGATCACGCACTGGCGTCGCGATTGTGGCTGCTTCGCTGCGCTACGTGGGTGGGCAGTCTGTTCAGGCGGAACTCCTGCAGAGATGCTGGTCGGGTGACCCGGAGGTGGAGGCGAAATTTGTCGCGATCGACCCGCCGTTTCCAGGTTGGGTGCGTTGGGTGGAGAAAATTCCCGGGGTGAGGACACTGTTTCGTCTTCCGCTCTACCTGAGAAATCTCTGGCGGGCATTTGAAAGGGTTGATATCGCACACATCTTTTCGGCTTCGTATTCCTCGTTTGTGATCGCGTCTGTTCCGGCTTGGCTTGTGGCTCGCGCTCGCGGCGCGAAGGTTCTGATTCACTATCACAGCGGTGAGGCGCAGGATCATCTGCACAAATCGCTTGCGGCGCGCTTTGTGCTGAACTGCGTCGATCGGATCGTGGTCCCAAGCAAGTTTCTTGTAGATGTCTTCAGTGTGTTTGGGCTTGGAGCAGTTGCCATCCCGAACGTGATCGATTTGTCTCAATTTCGCTTTCGGGCGCGAGAAAGCCTGCGCCCTCACCTGATCTGCACCCGCGGATTTCATCCCTACTATTGCGTGGACATTGTTCTGCGCGCATTTGCCGAAGTGCAGAAGCAATATCCAGAGGCACGACTTGATCTTTTGGGAACTGGGCCAGCCGAAGGCGTGCTGCGGGATCTGAGCCGTGAATTGACGCTCGACAATGTTTGCTTTGAGGGCGTTATCTCGCGGGAAAAAATCGCGGACTACTACGATCGGGCGGACGTTTTCATCAATGCTTCACGACTGGACAACATGCCCGTTTCCATTCTTGAGGCGTACGCAGCCGGTTTGCCGGTGGTAAGCACCGCGCCCGAGGGAATGTCCTACGTCGTTGATGATGGCAAGACCGGACTTCTTTCTCCTGTTGGAGATTCCCGCGCGTTGGCCGAGAGCGTACTGCGCTTGCTGAATGATCCGCAGCTTGCTTCGAGCCTGGCGACTGACGCTCTGCAGAAATGCAGTCAGTATGAATGGCGTGTCGTGCGGCAGCAATGGCTCGGAGTTTACGAGACATTACTCAGCGTTGAGTCTCACTAGCTCACTGCTATCTCAGTTATATGCATTCCAAAGTCGTGAGCATCGCCTTCCAGGCAAACTCTTTGCCAGAGCTCTAAATTCAAAAGACGCCAAATTCGTTGGCTGTTGTCGCGATGCCGGGAGCGATGTTCACGCAAGAGTTGCTCTACCGTGTCCTTTACGAACAGGCCTCGCGCAAGGCTGCGCGGCTCCAGCAGCAGGCTTTCGATTGCAGCCAGCTGCGGCCCAGCCAGCCAAGTGCTCCAGGGTGTTGGAAATCCCTGCTTGGGACGATAGATGATCTCATGCGGCAGCAGGTCGGCCATTGCCTGCTTGAGAATGTGCTTGCCAGAAAATCCACACAGTTGATATTTCGATGGGATGTTGATCGCGAATTGAGCGAGAACATGATCGAGAAATGGGACACGGCTTTCGATGGACGACGCCATGCTCATGTTGTCCTGCTTCATCAAGAGTTCGACGAGATAGGTCTTGATGTCGGTGTAAAGCATGCGCTGCAGAGAGTCTCCGGTGGATTGATTCCAGAATTCCATCACATGCGTGTAAGCAGCGCCATCGTTTTCAGAGACCGTAGCTTGCGAGCTGTGCAGGATAGCCTGATCTTTTCCTCCGAAGGCCGAGAAAAAATTGTCGAAGTATATTGAGGACCATGAGGCGCCGTCGAGCCCGAGAAAAGTGTGGCCGAGCTTGCGGCGAATGGACGCGCTGATCGCGCCCGAGTCGTCAATCGCGTTGCGGATACCCCGGCGAATAAGTTCCGGCACCAATGCCCGATAAATCTTGTCATACGAGGCGTTCTTCAATGTAAAGGCGTAACGAGAGTATCCACCGAGTGTTTCATCGCTACCTTCACCCGTAAGTACGACTTTCACGCGGCTGCGCGCGAGTTCCGCGAGGAAGTAGAGCGCGACGCTCGATGGCCACGCTATGGGTTCGTCCTCGTGCCAGATGAGTTGTGGAAGAGCGGCGAAAAAATCTTCGCGGCTGATTTGTACTTCGTGATGACTCGAGTTGATATGTTGGGCAACCTTCCGCGCGTAGGGAAGTTCGCTAAAAGCCGACTCGTTGTAGCCAATCGAGAAGGTCTCGATACGATCTCCGCGAATGCGAGTGGTAAGAGCGGCGATTGCACTGGAGTCCAGTCCGCCGCTGAGGAAGACGCCGAGTGGGACGTCGCTCATGAGATGACTGCGAACTGAATCCTCAAGAAGCTGTCGATAATTTTGAACGTATTCCGCTTCACGTTGGTCTGGTGATTCGAGCTGCGCTGTGGTCGAAAGATCCCAGTACTGCACTATCTTCGCTTTGCCTTTAGGGTCCAGTTCGAGAGTGTGGCCAGGCATCAGCTTCTTGATGCCGGTGTAAAACGTCTCTTCTCCCGAGAGATAGCCGAAGGCGAGGTATTCGGGTAAGCCCGGCAGATTGAGATCCCGCGAAACGCCCGAATCTTCGAGGATCGATTTGATCTCCGAGGCAAAAATTAATTTGTCATTCGTGAGCCGATAGTAGAGCGGCTTGATTCCGAAGCGATCGCGCGCAAGAAAGAGCGACTTCTTTCGTCGATCCCAGATTGCGAAAGCGAACATTCCCCGCAGATGTTGAACACAGGCTGGTCCGTATTCTTCATAAAGATGAACGATTGTCTCGGTGTCACTGTGAGACTTGTAGCGGTGACCGAGGGCTTCCAGTTGTTGTCGCAACTGCAGATGGTTGTAGATCTCGCCGTTGAAAACGATCGCGAGCGACTGATCCTCATTGCTGATAGGCTGATGGCCGGTCGTAAGGTCGACGATGCTGAGGCGGCGCATTCCCAGGCCGACAGGGCCATCAACAAAGAAGCCGTAATCATCGGGACCGCGATGCTCGATCACCCGGCACATTGCACGCAGGGCTGCCGGGTCTGCATGCTTCTCTTCGGAAAAAAGCAAGACACCGGCAATTCCACACATTGAAAAAGCATTCTCCGGGGCAAACTGATAGCGTCGCGTGATTTGCTATTCTAAATGGCGGCGAACTGCCACAGTTGCGGTTTTCGTGGCAATAGGCACGCGCATTTGAAAATGTCTATGGTACAGCCGCTGAGTCCGCGCCAGATTCACCCTCATTCAGACTGTCACTCCGCTTGGCTATTCTTCATCCGAGAATCCCGTTGAAAGCAGGAAGCAGGAGTGCATCGATCAGCGCGTTTGGATTGGTATACGCATGAAGTACCGCATGATTGATTTCGAGAGTGTGAATTGGGAGGAACTGGACCACTTCGCCGATCGGACTATTTTTCAGACTCGAGAATGGCTCCGGTTCTTGAGAGAGACGCAAAAGGCGACGCCGGTTATCGTCGAGTTGCGGCAGGATGGTCAGATAGCGGGGTTCTTCTCTGGCCTGATGTTTAGCAAATTTGGGCTGAAGGTGCTCGGCAGTTCTTTTCCCGGATGGGCGACTCCATACATAGGTTTCAATCTGGTTCCTGGTGCCTCTCGTGCTGAGGCGCTGCGAACGATCGAACTGCTGGCATGGGACACGCTGAAATGCATGCACATGGAAGTATCGGACCCGTATTTCTCGATGGCGGATGGAACGACGCTGGGATTCAGTAGTGGTACATATTCATCGCACCGGACGGACTTGCGCCAAACGGAGGAACAAATATGGGGCGCGATGACGAGTGCTTGTCGGCGGTGTATTCGGAAGGCAGAAAAGAGCGGCGTCACGATCGAAGAAGCCAAGGATCCCGAGTTCGCCGATGAGTATTATGCTCAACTGAAAGAGGTTTTTGCCAAGCAGGACCTCGTTCCTACCTACAGCGTCCAGCGGGTTCGCTCGCTGATTCAACATCTGAACCCGACGGGACGGCTCCTGCTATTGCGCGCTCGCGACCCGAACGGAAAGTGTATTGCGACCGGCATTTTTCCGGGCTTCAACAAGATTGCGGAGTTCTGGGGAAATGCGAGCCTGCAATCGGGCCAGATCTGGCGCCCCAACGAATACATGCATTGGTACGTGATGCGCCATTGGAAGAAACGAGGCATTGAAGTTTACGACTGGGGTGGTGAGGCGTCCTATAAAGAAAAATATGGTTGCGTGCGCTATGCAGTCCCGTGGTTCACAAAGTCACGGCATAAAGTCATCGGCAGGCTGAGGGATGAAGCGAAGAAGATGCACGCGCGCAAGCAGCGGCTGCTAGGCTGGCTTGCACAGACAGAGCCGTCTCGACCGAGTAAACCGTGACCGATCCCAAACCAGCTGGCGGTTTTAAGCTCGCGACCCAGTCGCACGAATGTAACTCGAAAGCGCGAGTTTTTATTGTAGGCTGTCCGCGGTCCGGTACGAGTTTCCTGTATCACTTACTTCTCTCTGCCGGCCGTTTCGCGGAATTTCACACGCAGATGAATGTGTACGACGTACTCGGGCCGATTTATGGCGATTTGGGTGTCGTGCGCAACAAGAGAGCGGCGCTCGACGAATGGTTGCAGAGCAAAGCTGGGCGTATTTCGGGCTTGGAGCGTTCGGAGATTGAACAACAAATTTTGGAAAATTGTCATCGAGCAGGCGACTTCCTGTGCATCATCATGGATGCAATCGCGCGCAAACAGGGCGTCAATCGCTGGATTGATTCGACTCCGACGAATATTCCGCACATGCGGCGCATACATCGTGATTTTCCGGATGCATTGTTTGTTCACATTATTCGCGATCCTCGCGATGTGGCGCTGTCGCTCGATAAGCGCGGTTGGAGCCGTCCGCTGCCCTGGGACAAGGACAAGAGTCTGCTCGCTGCGGGACTTTACTGGGAGTGGATCGTAAGCAAGGCGCGCCATCTTGGTGCGAAGTTGCCGGAGCAGTACCTCGAAGTCCGGTACGAAGAGCTGGTGGCAGAGCCTAAAAAGACGTTGCGCGTTGTCGGCACGTTTATAGGTTCGAATCTGGACTACGATCGCGTCCTGCAGCGACCGGTTGGATCCGTGAAAGAACCCTTGACGGCTTTTCGCGAAGACCTTCAGCAGGGCCGCTTTACTCCCGTTGGCCGATGGAAAGTGAGATTTCCACCCGATAAGCTTCGCGAATTCGAGACCTTAATTGGGCCATGCATGGAGGATTTCGGATACTCGCCACTGACACCCAAACGCGAGCGAACCCTCAAAGCAAGGCATCGGGCCTTGTGCGCAACCTACGGAGCTTTCTATCCATTGAAGCAGTGGTTAAAGACGCATACGCCTCTGTCGCGTTGGATGGTGAACTACGACGAAATATTGATTGATAAGTGAAGCTCAACATGCTGCAGAGCCCTGAACTGGGCGAGCGGCAAGAACGACGGAGATGGCTGTAAATCGAATGTTATACTCGCCTTCAACTTTTCGATGGCACGGATTGAAATGGTGAGCGCGTCAGTGGATGCCCGGAACTCCGCGCCCAGCGCCCGAGGCCGGGCGCCAGTTTTCGTGATTGGATGCCATCGATCGGGCACGAATCTTCTTTACGACACACTGCTCTCGGCAGGCGGCTTCGCGATTTACCGTGGCTATCTCCCGGTACACAAGATGCTGATCCCGCGTTTTGGATCTTTGCAGCGAAGAAGGAATCGAGAAAAACTGCTGCGGGTCTGGTTGAAGAGCGAAAGCTTTCGGCGGTCGGGACTGCCTGAGAACTACGTTCAGGAACAGGTCTTGGATCATTGCCGAAATGGTGGGGACTTTATCCGGATCACGATGGATGAAGTGGCTCGTCAGCAGAGCGTGCTGCGGTGGGCGGTGTACGATCCGGATGCAGTTTTGTATTTGCGACAAATTAAAACGGAAATTCCGGATGCATTGTTCGTGCATATTATTCGTGACGGAAGGGATGTCGCGTTGTCACTTAAAAAGATGGGTAGGTTTCGGCCGTTCCCGTGGAACAGACGGCAGCTCGGTTTGGAGGAGACCGCGGTTTATTGGCGCTGGATGGTCGAGCGAGGACGGAGCTACGGCAAACGGATTCCATCTGCGTACATGGAAGTGCACTATGAGGAACTCGTGTCGCATCCGCTGGAGGCATTGAAGAGGCTTGGCGAGTTCATCGGGCACGATCTAAGCTACGAGCGAATTCGGCAGTCGGCATTGGGACGAATCAGCGAACCCAACTCGTCGTTTGCGGACGAATCGCACGCCGCGCACCCCTTGGAGCGTTGGAAAGAAAAGTTGAGTCGCGAGCAAGTCTTAGGCATCGATTCTGCGGTCGGCGACACACTGGAAGCATTCGGTTATGCATTGGCGGCTGCACCGTTGGAACGGAGCGGCGCTCTGCGGAATTGGTGGCTACGTTTGTTCTATCCCGCGTTTCTCGATGCGAAGCTATTTTTGAAGACCGGCACTCCGCTTGGACGGTTTGCAAATCTCGAGCCACTTCATGCGGATCCAGTTGAATGACGGGGCTGATATCGGAGGCGGTGGCATGACAAGCGCCGGTTCCATCTATATTGTCGGAGGACACGTCCGGCAAAATCTCTTTCGCAAATTGGAGGAGTGGCAGTCATGCGACAGAGCGCGAATTGTGCAATTAGGCCCAGAGGAGAATAGGTCTCACGTTTGCGTGGAATATTCTTCCTCTCCGGAGTTGTGCTCCGATAATCAGCCGGCGATACTTTTCAAGGCTGCATCGATCTGCGATAAGACACTGTATGCCTGCACGTCGACTGAAGTGCTTGTGTATAAGTTGCCGGGGTTTGAGCAGGTTCGCCGCATTTCGCTTCCGTGCTTCAACGACCTCCATCATGTGTGCCCCACGAGTCGCGGTACGTTGGCGGTCGCGGTAACGGGTCTGGATATGGTCGTCGAAATCACGTCAACGGGAGAGTTAGTTCGCGAGTGGAGTGTGCTTGGAGAAGAGCCGTGGGCGCACTTCTCGAGGACAACGGATTACCGCAAGGTGCAGACTACAAAACCGCATCGTTCGCATCCGGATCATATTTTCGAGTGGAACGGCGAGCTGTGGGTTACACGCTTTGAGCAGAGAGATGCCATCTGTCTAACTTCCCCGGGTCGAATTGATATTGCAGTGGAAAGGCCACATGATGGTCTTCTGTTCGGCGGTTCTTTGTACTTCACGACTGTTGACGGGCATATCGTAATCGCCGACCCAGACTCGCGCGCCGTTACCCGGATTTACGATTTGAACAAGATGCATTCCCAACCACGACAAATCCTGGGATGGTGCCGTGGTCTGCTCCCCGTTGACGAACGCTACATCTGGGTAGGATTCACGCGCGTCCGTCCGACTAAGTTCAAAGAAAATCTGGCTTGGATCAGGAACAAGGCCAATCGTCACAAGTCTTCGCACATTGGCCTCTACGATCTGAAGGAGCAGAGATCCGTTCGAGAAATTGCGGTTGAGCCGCATGGCATCGGAGTCGTGTTCAGTTTGTTTCACGCGAGCTGAGTGATTCATGGCGAATGGAATTGCTGTCTTGATGTATCACGAGCTCGAGATCCCTGGAGTACAGCTTTGCCAATCGGATCCGGGCTACCGGCGATACGTCGTTCCAGCCTCGGCCTTCCGAAATCAGCTTGCTCATCTGAAGTCTTCAGGATTTACGGGAGTCAATGTCGGAGACGTTCTGAAGGGTATACATGTCAGAAGTGTGGTACTCACTTTCGATGACGGATGCGAAACCGATCTGAAAGTTGCAGTGCCCGTTCTAGCTGATCTTGGCTTTCGCGCGACGTTCTACGTCACCGTCGGATTTCTGGGAAGACGAGGTTATATGACAGAATCGCAGGTGCGAGAACTGAGTGCGGCGGGCTTCGAACTCGGCTGCCACTCCATGAGTCATCCCTATCTGACTGAATTAGACGCTATGAGTCTTCAGCGAGAAATTGTTGGAGCCAAGGAAAAGCTGGAGCAGGTTGTCGGGCGCGCTATAGAGCATTTCTCGTGTCCGGGAGGGCGGTTCGATCAGCGGGTTGTTGCGACGGTGGAAGAGGCCGGCTATGCGACCCTTGCCCATAGCGAACCGCGTCTCTACTGCAGCGAAAGCGGGCGCTACTCGATTGGCCGCATACCGGTTCTTTGCAACACCTCAGCTGACGAACTCGAGCGCATCTGCGAGGGGCAGGGCCTGTGGCGGCGTTCATTTGGCCAGCAGATTCGATCCGCAGCGCGCAATCTGATGGGCAATCGTTGGTACGACAGGCTCCGTTCCTCTGTGCTGTCGCGCTCCGAGTGAACCCCGAACGCTGCGATATCATTCTGTTTTTGCTAGTATTACGCACTTCTGCGTGACCATCCGCTTCCGATGAGAATTTCCGAATGGCGCAAGATCGCGAACAAAATCGGCAGCATGAATGGCCGTGAGCTACGTGATCGCTCGCGCCAGGAAATCCAAAAACGCTGGGACACTCTGCTTTCTCGTATTGATGACGACTTCACGAAGAATCCATTTGTCAGTGAGAACGTCCAGGGCGGATCTTTTTTCTTCAAACCATTCCAAGTGGAAGAGATCATCTCGCTCGTGCGCCAAAGAGTTCCGCATGCCGTCGAGCAGATTATTGCGAAGGCAGATCGCATCCTTGCTCATCGCTTCGATCTTCTTGGATTCGAAGATCTCGATTATGGCGAGCACATCGATTGGCATCTGGATGCCGCCCATGGCAAGCGTGCGCCGCTCAAGCCCTTTTACACGGTCAAGTATCTGGATTTCGGCGAAGTCGGCGACAGCAAAGTCACATGGGAACTGAATCGACACCAGCATCTTGTGACTCTAGCGAAAGCGTTTCGGCTGACGAATGATCGCCGCTATGCCGACGAACTCCTCACGCAATGGAGGGATTGGCGATCCACTAATCCGTATCCGTTCGGCATCAACTGGGCCAGCAGCCTGGAAGTAGGTTTTCGCAGCCTGTCATGGATATGGTTCTACCAGCTGCTCGAAGGCACCAACGCTTTACCGTCCGATTTCCGCCGGGAATGGCTGAGAGCGCAAGCGATGCATGGACGCCATATCGAGCGATACCTTTCCACCTACTTCTCGCCGAACACACATCTGCTTGGCGAAGGCGTGGCGCTCTTCTTCCTCGGCAGTCTGTGTCCGGAGCTCGAACACGCCCGACGATGGAAGGAGCTGGGATGGCAAATCGTACGGAGCGAAGCGCAACGCCAGCTTCTCGACGATGGAATGCATTTTGAAAACTCCACCTACTATCACGTGTATGCGCTCGATTTGCTTTTGCATGCAACGGTCCTTGCGACTATGAATTCGGTTGCAGTGCCGCCGGATTTGGAGCATACCCTGGAGAAGATGCTGGATGTGTTGTTCTTGTTGTGTTCGGGTGGGCCTCCGCCAATGTTTGGTGACGACGATGGCGGGCGGGTTTTGGATCCCGCGCGCAATCGGGCGGATTATCTTTCGGATCCCCTAGCGGTCGGTGCCATCCTCTTCAACCGCGCCGATTTTAAATCGCTCCTCAAGCTTCCGACCGAAGAGAGCATATGGCTGTTGGGAACTGCCGGCGTGCGCCGGTGGGATGAGCTGGAAGCGAAGCCGACTTCTCCTTCCTCTGGGGCGCTACCGAAAGCCGGAATTTATTTCCTGAGCAATCGATCCGGCAGACTAACGGTTCGGAATGGAGCTGAGGGCGGGCAGAGCCGCGGGCACGATCACGCCGACGCGCTCAGCATTTGCCTCGAGTCGGATGGCAGCCCACTACTGATCGATCCCGGCACGTATCAGTACGTGGGCTCCGATGATCAGCGGAATGTATTCCGCGGAACAGCCATGCACAATACTCTGCGAGTCGACGGCAAGGACCAATGCGAGCCCGATGGCCCGTTCTCATGGAAACAGAACGTTTGCGCTCGGGCAGAGAAGTGGGTCCAGGGAGAGCATTTCGATCTTTTTGTCGGCAATCATGACGCCTATCAGCGCTTGGCTTCACCAGTTCGTCACCGACGGTGGATTGTGGGGATGCAATCTGGCCTGTTTCTTGTGCTCGATCGCGTCGACGGCGAAGGTGAGCATCAACTCGATCTCGCCTGGCATTTAGGCCCCGACCTCGTTGTACATGGCGAAAACAGTTTTCGCGTCAAGGACACGATCCGCGGCCTTGCGTTTCTTCACCCTCAAAATCACGGTTGGTCCGTCTCAGTGCATCGTGGAGCGTGGTCGCCCGTCTATGGCAAGCAGTCCTCGGCAATAGTCCTGAATTATGGGAAATGTATAAGCCTGCCTGCGGAGTTTATTTCGGTTCTCATTCCGCTGGAAGACATCAGCAGTGATCCCGGCCAAATTGCATTATCGCGAAATGATGCACCTGGAAGAGACGTAAGGATCTATGAATATCGATCACAAGACCTGCGGCAGAGGTTTTATTTTTCGATCTCCCCGAGTGCTTGGAAAACAGAGGACCTGAGCAGCGATGCTGAATTTGTTTGTATAACTTCGACCCCGGATGGCGACCCGATCGCGGTTGGATTCTGTGATGGAACTTATGTACAGATTACAGGGAGTCACAATTTTCAAACCTCCCGTAACGTCCAGCGATTTGAGTGGGCACAGAATGGGGTCTCATGTTCGGATCCCGAAGCGATTGCACCGGCTACCCCGGATGTCGCGACGCCTGGATCTGCGGACAAGACAGAATGAAACGAAATTCAGAAGTCCGATGTGGATCCCGCAGATTTCGCAGGCTTGGGCTTCGGTCATTACTCATTGCTGCTCAGGTCTTTTGCTTCATCTACGTTTTCGGGTTCGCGAATCCCGACGCGCACAAAACTGGTGTTGATGTCGTAGCGTTTGCAGCACAGCCATCGAGCTCCTGTCCCGACTTCTACTGCGCCGAAACCAGCCGCAGACTCAGACCGGAGCGGGCGTTCGTTCCTCCAAAAGCAAATCAGGTGTTTCACGACCCCGAATTTGGCTCGCGCATGGTGCGTGCTACAGATGAGAGAGGCGTCGACGGAAATCTGCAGGGATTCAGTTTCATTTCCAATTCGTCGGCGGAAATCAACGAGTGGGGGAAATTCGATCCGAAACTTGGCCCCAACGGAGGCTATTACTTTTACGTGATGACCGGAGGTGGCGGCGCGGTCCTGTTCTCGATGGATGCCAGCTTGATGCAAGTGACTCCTCATTGCGGCTCTTTTCGCACTTGCCGCATGCGCGCGGGCGGAACATTCAGCTACGTTGATCCTCACATCCTCTATGGAGAGTTTGACGCCAACAATCTGATCACCAGTTATGACGTGGCGAAAGGGAAGCAGGCGACGGTCTACGACTTTGCCAACTGTCCTAACCTGCCGAATGATCTTACGGGATATCCGGGTGCAATCTCGAACAGCGGCGACGATACCAAATTCGCCGGCTATGCTGGGGGCAAAGGCCAGGGCGGCGGCAATCAGATTACCTACTACGATCGTTCAACCGGTCGCTGCTACTGGTATGACTCTGGCACGGGACGGCTTGGCGGTTCGCAGATGCAGACGGTCCAACTGAAGTTCGGGTTGCTGAGTCCGCCCACGGTGCCTGAATTGAAGATCATTTCTGGTGCTCTCCCTGCCGGCGATTACTACGTGCAGCTCACGGCGACGATTCGTCGCCCTACGGGCCCCGGAGAAACTCTTCCTTCGCCTGAGGAGCACGTTCGATTGAATTCTCCTGGTGGAATCGAAGTCTCTCTGCCGCAAATTGATAATCCGTACAAGATGGTTCTGACCGGATTCAAAGTCTACATCGGCACAGCTTCGGGGAAAGAGAGTTTGCAAAATTCAGTAGAGGCGAACAGCAAGATTTATAACCAGAGCGCACCACTTGTCGCCGGCAGTTTAGCCCCGAACATCAGCACCGCGGGATTCAATGTCCACAACGCGCGGATCAGCCGCGATGGTGCAGCAGTGAAGATTACTCCAGCGGGTGCGAGCACACTTTTCTTCTGGTTTCCGGAGAGCGCGACCGTGACTGCGTGCTCCACCGGAGGCGAGGGACATTCAGGCGTGTCGAGCTTTTGCGGCGGACACACCGTTCTTGGCTATTCTCACCTGATCAACAACGGAGGCCCCGGCAGTACCTTTGGCCTTCTTGACCGTCCGCTCTCCAACCTGAGTGACTTCAAACGCCTGGTTCCTGCAGAGGATTCAGTTCCGCTTGGAATGGATACGCATTGGTCGTGGAACAACGATGATCCCACCGACACTGCGCCGGTTTGCGGTGCCTTCTCTGGACGTGGCGCGGGCACTGTTGGCGATGGCACGCGCAATGCCGCAACGAATCCCTTGATGTCGGTGCGTCAAGCCTGGGACCGCGAAATTGTCTGTGTTGCGACTTCTGGACCACCCAAGGTCTGGCGATTCGCGCACCATCACTCCACGGGTGCGTGTAATGCAAGCGCAAAGGTCGACTCGTGCTTTGGATCCATTGCCATTGGCAATGTCTCGCAGGATGGCAAGTTCTACCTATTCAGCAGCGACTGGGATTGGAGTCTCGGAAGCGAGCCGCGCGATTCCGGGTGCCCCACTTCGGGTCGTTGCCGCGCCGATGTATTTATCGTAGAGCTCAAATAAGACTGCTCGGACGCTGCCCTTCAATTGACGACGACGGAATCCGAGAGCAGAAAGTTCGGGCAATTCCAATAACGACCAGGTGAAGATGTGTACTAAGCATGCATTGTCAGCTTCTTCCAGCAGGCCTGCGGCAAGCGCTTTGAGAGTTGCATCTGAATCCACGCCATCAATACAAATCTGCGGGCGCGATGCGAGCCCGCTGGAGACTTCCTTATCGAGGTGAAATCCAGTGAGAATACCTCGAATCTGATCACCTTGGAACACAAGAACCGCGAAAGGATCAGAGCCGCTTCGCAGAGGATCGAGGAAGTACTCGGGAGCGTTGTAATGCGAGGGAAGGTTCGACTCGATTCAGGAATTCCCGCCACCGTTGCTCAACATATGCCGGTGGGAACTCGTGAAGGATTTTAAAGTCCATGCAGGTCTCAGGAATATTACTCGCTGAAGACTCCAGAGAGCAGCAGGAACTCAATTGGGGTACAGGCGTCGCCTAGCGAGCCTGCTCGGCGACGGGCAAATGCGGCTGCACTAAAGCTAGCAGTTGATCCTTAAGCAAGGGGCCACTCGACAACAGTCCCGATAGCAGCGGATTGCGATTGTTGCAGCGGAGCGCTGAGTTATCGAGCGTTGCGACGAATCCACCGCCACTCTGGACGAGCGCGGCGCCGGCGGCGACATCCCATTCATTCTTGGGTGTCAGAGTGAATGTCACATCCGCGAGTCCGGCGGCGACCAAGCCGAGCTTGTAGGCGACAGACCCCATGGGGCGGACGTTATATTCGCCATTCATGAATGTCTGCCACTCGCCACGTTTTACCTCACTGCGGCTGGCCAGAATCAGCGATCCCTTTAGTTCGCTTCGCTGGCTCGGCCGCGCCGGCTTGCCGTTGTACGTCACTCCGCAATCGATCGCGCCAATGATGGTTTCGTTCGTTGCCGGATTGCAGATCCCTCCCGCAACCGGCTGGCCGTCTTCAACCAAGCCAATCGACACGCAGAACTCCGGGATTCCCTGAACGAACTCGCGGGTACC